>JBEDKL010000122.1:0-2713 GCA_041172145.1 Actinomycetota bacterium | reverse complement strand
TTAGAAGAGATCGGTGTTTCTAGAGGCAAGGGCCCTCAAATCTCATTTGATGCAGGTTACGGCGTTGAAAGTTTTGACCCAATCGTGGTGGATTTATTTGTGCCAACTGATCGACAGATGGCACTTCGATATCCAGGAATTGATCTTGCGGTGGCGTTAGAAAATGATTCGATGAAAGCTGGTAACACAGTGGTTGCTACCCAAGGATCAGCTGGTAGCGCTGGTTTTTCACCAGAAACAGGGCTAGTTACAGCACCTGGATTCAAGGTCGATGTCACCAGCACCTTAGGCGCAGGAGATGTTTTCCATGGCGCACTTGTTGCACAGCTAATCCAAGGTTATTCATTGCAAGATGCAATGCGCCGAGCAAACGCGGTTGCAGCACTCTCATGTCGTGGCCTTGATGGCCAATCAAAGATTCCAACAAAACCTGAACTCGATGCATACCTGGAGGCACACTGATGAGAAAACCACTAACTAAATTGGCACGTCCATCAGGGGCTCTGGCAATGGTTGCAGTAGATCAACGCGAAGCTTTGCGCGGAATGTTTGCGCCTCACCAAAGCACACCCGTGCCAGATTCACAGTTGACTCAGTTCAAGGTTGATGTCGCTCGCGAACTTTCACCATATGCATCAGCGCTTTTGGTAGATCAAGAGTTCGGTATCGATGCGATCATTGACCAAAAAGCGCTACATGGTGGATGTGGATTGATCGCAGCAGCAGATTTATTGGTTGGCCCTGCTGGCGGAGCGGCAACAGACACAGCGGTAGATCCAGATGTTGATCCCATTCGCATGCGCGATATCGGAAGTGTTGGACTTAAGTTCCTAGTCTTATGGCGCAATGATGAATCACCAGATGTACGCGCTAAGTTGGTAGAAGATTTCAATAAGCTTTGTGAGGTTTCAGGACTTCCATCAATTATCGAGATCATTGTTAAGCCACCAACAGATTCATCTCGTAGCTTTAACCGCGAAGAAGAGTTAATCATTGCAGCGCGAGAAGCAGCTGCGTGGAAGCCAGATCTTTACAAGGCTGAGGTTCCATTTCATGGAGAAGGCGATTTGAATCTTGTAACAAAGAATGCAGAGAGAATTTCAGAGGCGATCGGTTCGCCATGGGTTGTACTTTCAAATGGTGTTAAGCAGCCATTCTTCAATGACGCAGTAAAGGCATGTGCGATGGGTGGAGCAAGTGGCTTCCTTGCGGGCCGTGCAGTCTGGGCAGATATTGTCAGCTCACAGATATTGTCAGCTCACCAGATATCCCAAAGGCGCTCCGCGAAATCTCAATTCCACGCTTAGAACAGCTAGCTGAGATCGTTGATACTCATGCAAAGCCTTGGAGCAGTTGGTAATTAGCCCCAGAGCTCTTTGATCTCAACAACTCGGCCTTCATTAATGCTCTTGTGAGCAGCAAGGCCGGTAACGACGCTAGTTACTCCATCCTTCAAGCTAACTTCAGCAGGAGTTGAGTTCAAGATCGCATCACGGAACTTTGTGTGCTCAATATATGAAGCACCGTAGTGATGTCCCATGTACTTGACGTCGTAGTTGTGAACAATCTTTTGCTCATTGCCACGCGCGCGACTTGCACCACGTGCCCAGGTCGAAAGATCTCCAACTGATTCACGTCGTGATGCACGAACTACCTGTGAAGGCAAGAAGGATTCAATCTTTCCTTCTGCTCCGACGATTGTAAGAATCTCTTTATCAAAAGAGCCTTCTCCAAACATGCAAAGATCTAACATTCCTCGAGCACCATTTGCGTATTCAAGAACAACATAAGCGTTATCCAACATGTCAGCTTGCTTCCCGTCATACTTTTCACTCAAATGATTAACACTCTGGCCGCCAGAAGCAAAAACACAAAACACGAACAGGTGTTTCACCAATAACAATGTCCATCAAGTTGAAGTAGTGACAACACTTTTCAACCAATGTTCCACCTGTGCGTTCAGCGAATCGATTCCAGTTATCGACCTTTGGATAAAAAGGCTCACGGTGTTCGCGGATTGAAACCTGATGAATCTTTCCTGCTTCACCCTCAGCTGCTCTGGCAATCGCTTCAGCAACTGGTGGCATAAAGCGGTACTCAAGACCCATCCATGTCATCGCACTGCGCTGTTCATCCCAACTAAGAATTGATTTCAAATCTTCTACAGTTGTTGCAAGTGGCTTTTCAACAAAGACCGCTAGATCGGTAGCCAGAGCATCCTTAAGAACAGCTGCGTGGGTGTCATTAGGAGTTGCGATTACAACCGCATCGATCAAACCTGAATCAAGCAAAGCGCGGTGATCGGTGAAAACCTTGGCTCCAGGGGCCATGGCAAGGGCGGCTTCCTGAGATGGCACATGGGGGTCGCTGATCGCGGTGACCGCAGCTCCGCCCATGACCTTGATGTTCTCAATATGCTCGCGGCCCATGCTGCCAGCGCCGATAATCCCGTAACGAAGCTCTGTTTTCATGGCAACAGGTTAGACCACTGAGAGAAATTTGGGCAGGGGGGTAGACGAAACACGCTCAACTGTCCTAGACTCAATCAAGAGGTCAGACCACTACCCATTTATATGCGAAGAGAGGCTTGTGTAGATATGGCAATAACTCCACCGCAGTATCTGCTCCACCACGATGGCGACAACGTTGCTGTTGCGATGGAAGATCTGCAACCAGGAACTCTTCACGGTCGTTCCGTGAAGGAAGGAACCGA
>JBEDKL010000121.1:0-3453 GCA_041172145.1 Actinomycetota bacterium | reverse complement strand
TCGCGTTCACCAGTTCGACAAGGTTGAAATGTTCTCCTTCTGTCATCCAGATCAAGCAAAGGAAGAGCACAAGCGTTTACTGCAATGGGAGAAGGATTTCCTCAATGCAATGGAGATTCCATACCGCGTTATTGATGTGGCATCTGGTGATCTTGGATCAAGTGCTAACCGTAAGTTTGATATTGAAGCCTGGATTCCTACACAAGAGGCGTACCGCGAAGTTACAAGTACCTCTAACTGCACAGAGTTTCAGGCTCGTCGCTTAAATATTCGCTTCAAGGATGTTGATGGCACAAAGGCTGTTGCAACACTAAATGGAACATTGGTTGCGATTCCTCGAATGATTGTTGCAATTCTTGAAAACCACCAAAACGCTGATGGTTCAGTCAATATTCCTGCTGCTCTACAACCATTCTTAGGAACATCACGATTTGAGTTAGTGTGAGCAAGCGCCCTAAATTAATTGCAACTGATTTAGATGGCACCATCGTTTCTCATAAAGGTGTAATTTCACAAAGAACAATTGATGTCTTTACCCGCGCAAAAGATATGGGAGTACATATCTTTTTTGTAACCGGTCGTCCACCACGTTGGATGGGTGAGATTCGCGAAGCCTTTGGTTTCGGAGAAGCGATCTGCTGCAACGGTGCAATGTTGTATGACTTAATGAATGACAAGGTTTTAGAGGAATGGATGATCTCAGTTGAGGATCAACTAGAGCTTGTTCGTCGTATGAGAATCGCAATGCCTGAAATGTCATTTGCAGTTGAATCAAATGATCACTACCACCGCGAGATCGCATACATTCCAAAATGGGATGTTGGTCTAGATGATGTTGGCGTTAACAAGATTGAGGATGCGATCAAGCGTCCAGCGCTTAAAGTTTTAGGTCGTTGCAGCAATCACGAGTTCACATCAGATGAGATGGTTGAAGTAGCACATCGCGAACTACGCGATTTAGTTACTGTCACACATTCAACTTCAAGAGATTCGTTGATTGAAATCTCCGCCCTCAATGTTTCAAAGGGAAGCACGCTAGAGATGATGGCGGCTCGTCTTGGTTTAACCGCCGATGATTGTGTGAGCTTTGGCGATAATCCAAATGATTTCTCAATGCTTGAATGGGCATCACGTTCTTATGCAATGTCAGATGGTCACCCAGAAGCCCCAACCTTTGCCAAAGCAATTGCAGAGCCTTGCCAAACCGATGGTGTTGCAAAGATCATCGAAGAGTTGTTGGAGCTGCCCGCCTAAACCCTGGCTCGATTTTTGCACCTCCCACGGAGGGCTCGCATAGCGGCCGAGTGCACCGGTCTTGAAAACCGGCAAACGAAAGTTTCGTGGGTTCAAATCCCACGCCCTCCGCCATTTTTCTCAGCCAGACCCGCACGGGTTTTGTGGCTGAGTTCATACGCCGTAAGCGCATCTACACCTAGCCACTTTTACGGCAAAAGAGGACACTAATCCCAGTTGTTTTACAGCGCCTTTTAAACAAGCAATTAGGGGAGTCGTCAATGTCAGGTGTTTTTTCACCAACGCGCGCCAAGATCAAAGAGCGCACACTTCGCACAGATAAGTGGTGGTTGGAACCGCTATTAACCTTCAGCGTTCTTATCTCCTTCGTTATCTACGCAACCTTTCGCGCATTTGAAAACAAGTACTACTTTGTAAAAGAGAGCCACCTAATCTCTCCTTTCTACTCACCATGTTTATCTGACAGCTGTGATCCAGGCGCAACGATTGCAAACTTCACTCCAGTAAGTTCAACAATCTTTAACTTTGCATTGTCACCTGCACTAATTATTTTGATCTTCCCACTTGGTTTCCGTATGACTTGTTACTACTACCGCAAGGCGTACTACCGTTCATTCTGGATGTCACCACCTGCATGTGGTGTTGCAGAGCCTCACAAGACATACACTGGTGAGACACGTGCACCATTGGTTGGACAGAACATCCACCGTTACTTCTTCTACGCAGGTTTGGTATTCAATGTAATTCTGACCTACGACGCAATCATTTCCTTTAGAGATGCCGAAGGAAATTGGGGCCACATGAGTGTTGGTTCACTTGTGTTAACACTCAGCACAGTGATGTTGTGGATGTACTCATTGTCATGCCACACATGCCGCCACACAGTTGGTGGACGACTCAAGCACTTCTCGAAGCATCCATTCCGTTACAAGCTATGGACACAAGTTTCAGTTCTTAATACAAAACATCAGCAGTTTGCATGGTTCTCGCTAGCAGCTGTTGCCTTCGCCGATATCTATGCATCTGGCGCATGGACTAACTTCTACTTCTTCTAAAGGGAAAATCGACTATGACACTAGAACGCCATAAATACGATGTCCTTGTAATCGGTGCCGGAGGCGCTGGATTACGTGCTGCGGTTGAAGCCCGCGAATCAGGTTTGCGGGTAGCAATCATCTGTAAATCCCTATTTGGTAAGGCCCACACAGTTATGGCTGAAGGTGGTGCTGCAGCATCTATGGGAAATGTGAATGACAAAGACAGCTGGATGGTGCACTTCCGCGACACATGGATGGTGCACTTCCGCGACACAATGCGTGGCGGAAAGTTCCTTAACCATTTCCGCATGGCAGAGCTTCATGCAAAAGAGTCACCAGATCGCATCTGGGAGCTTGAAACTTGGGGCGCACTCTTTGATCGCACTAAAGAAGGAAAGATTTCACAACGTAACTTTGGTGGACACGAGTATCCACGTCTTGCACACGTTGGAGACCGCACAGGTCTAGAACTCATCCGCACAATGCAGCAGAAGATTGTTCAGTTGCAGCAAAAGGATGGTCGCGAAACTGGCGACATGGAAAGCGGAATCAAAGTTTTCGCAGAGCTAACTATCACCGACATTCTTAAAGAGAATGGCAAGGTTTCTGGTGCATATGGTTACTGGCGCGAAAGTGGCGAAGAGGTTTTGTTTGAAGCACCTGCAGTTGTAATTGCAACTGGTGGAGTTGGAAAAACTTTCAAGATTACTTCTAACTCATGGGAAGGTACTGGCGACGGACATGCACTTGCATTGAAGGCTGGTGCAAACCTGGTTGACATGGAGTTCTTACAGTTCCACCCAACAGGAATGGTGTGGCCACCATCTGTTCGTGGAATCTTGGTAACTGAATCTGTTCGCGGTGAAGGTGGAGTTCTAACCAACAACCTCGGCGAGCGTTTTATGTTCAAGTACATCCCAGATGTTTTCAAAGATAAGTACGCAGACAACGAAGAAGAAGCAGATCGTTGGTACACAGATCAGGACAACAACCGTCGTCCACCAGAGCTACTGCCACGTGATGAGGTTGCACGCGCAATCAACAGCGAGGTAAAGGCTGGTCGCGGAACTGAACATGGTGGAGTATTCCTCGATGTTTCAAAGCGAATTCCTGCAGATGTAATTAAGAAGCGTCTTCCATCTATGTGGCACCAGTTCTATGA
>JBEDKL010000120.1:0-2739 GCA_041172145.1 Actinomycetota bacterium | reverse complement strand
GGTTTAATCGCAATCGCGGCCTACTTTGGCGGACCAACAATTATTGGCCTGATTGCCGAAGTAACTTCGCTCCCAGTTGCCTTTGCTTTCCCTGTGTTGCTGTACATGATCGTTGGTTTGCAATCAAAGTACATTAAGGTGCGTGAGATTAAGCAATAACCCAAGTCTGGATAAGGGTGAAAATCGCGATCGAAAACAACAGGATTGCAAATGCTTTTCTTAACAAAGCTGGATTTACCTGGCCACTCTTAATTGATGCTATTCGTGCAATGGTTACAGCAGCAACAGCCATAGCTAACGGCACCTTCCAATTAACATCATCCCAACTGCGATAGTGCCCAAAGAATGCGGTAATTGAGTTGATTGCGATAATTGCAAGGGAGGTACCTGCAGCTTTTCCTTGAGGAACCTTAAAGAACAAGACCAAGATCGGAATAGCAAGAAATCCTCCGCCGATTCCAAACAATCCAGTGATCATTCCAATAATCAAAGAGATAAGAATCAGCCATAAAAATGGAATCTTCTTTTCGGTTCCAGCAATTGGCTTAATCAACATAGTCATACCCGCTGTAATGAGCACAAGGGCTAAACCTGTTGTCAGCACTGAATCACTTAAGCGGTAGACCAGGATTGAAAAACCAATATTTGTACTTAAGCCAAGGGCCCAAATAATGAAGGCTTCTCTGAAGAGGACCTCTTTGGATTTAATCTTCGGTATTAGTCCAGATATTGCAGCGCTTAAGACAACCGCTAAAGCTGCAGTAGTTGCGGTCTGTGGTGTGAAATCAAAGATGTACAAAAGGATTGGAACGGTGAGCATTGCTCCACCTGCTCCGATAAAACCAAGGACTGCGCCTATGAAGCCACCTGCGATTAATCCACCGATGATTTCCATTGGCTAATCATGGTACAAAAAAGCCCGCCGGCATAAAACCGACGGGCTAATTTGTAATGAATTACAGGTTAAGCATCCTATTTATAGGTTAAAAAATGCACCTGTGATTGATGGACCAAACTCTGTTCCAGTTGAAACTAGAGCGAAGATGATCAATGCTGCACCTGCAAGTGAGAGGTTCTTGAAGAACCCGATTGACTCATTTTGCTTAGCTGTCGCATCTGTTTCTTTCCAGAATGCGTGCATCAAGAATGAAGTTGGAGACCACCGACGAGGATCATGAGACCTGATAGGACCACGCTGAACTTTGCTGCTGGAACCTTCTTGTACTGGGCGTAGCCAGTCATTGCCTCAAGCTTTGTGAGGTGTGAAACGCCAGATGAGATGAAGAGCAACGCGAAAAGTACGCGGCCGATGATGAGGACGATGTCCATTGAAACTCCCTGAGATTGGTTGATTGTGAACTTACTGGGTAAGAATAGTTGAAGTTTCAACTAACTTTGGCCACGACACGCTCAGCGGCTTGCTATTTGTCAGTGGGGAGGGCTATTTTTCGAACATCTGTTCGAATACCCACAGCTTTGAAAGGTCCACCCAGAAATGTCAGCCACACAGGTTAACCCCGCCCTCGATGTCACTATCGATGGCGCAACAACTCCTATCGAGTTCACCTATAAAGGGAAACGGTTTCGCATTCATGCGGTGCTGTCTCGTTGGTGTGAAGCAGGTGGTTGGTGGAATCGAATCAGCGATGGAAAGTATCGCCCCGATGATCAAGCACGGGCTGTCTGGAGAGTAGAGGCGGCACCTATTGGTGCGCTGACAACCTTTGAACTCGAACGTGATGAAGTAACAGGTCAGTGGATTATCCGTAACGTATGAGCTTTATTCACCTCAATGTTGCCAGCGGGTACTCATTGAAATATGGAACTACTCAACCCCATAATCTAGTTCAACGCGCAGCAGAATTTGAAATGCCGGCACTGGCGTTAACAGATCGTGATGGGTTGGCTGGCGCCATCCGTTTTACTCAAAGCTGTGTTGATTACGGGATCGCACCCATCATCGGAGTCAACTGTGCAATTGACCTGGGGGATGCAAAAGGTCGCATCACCTTGTTGGCACATAGCGATGGGGGATGGCGCTCGCTGTGCAGATTGATGACATCGCTAACAATGACAAGCGATACCCGCATCCCAGTTCTTACCTTAGATTTTTTACAACAGTTTAGTAATTACAGCACCAATGTTTATGCGATGCATGGACCTGAAGCACCTATCAGCAATGCGATACAAAACCATCGCTTTGATCAAGCGTTGCATATCTTTAATCAAACCCGTGATCTATTTGCCAACAACGCCATTGAATGTGTTTCACATCTTGTTGCAGGCCGCGGTCCCCGCTCTACCGAGCATGCAGCGCGTTCCTTAATCTTTGCCCGCGATAACGATATCGATGCGGTTATCACCAACGCTGTGCGCATGAAGGATCGCACCGATGGTCCAGTTGCAGATGTTTTAGATTGCGTGCGACAGCTAGTGCCATTGCATGATCGTCACATCGAACGACGTAACGCCGAAGGCTTTTTGAAATCAAGTGATGAGATGATTTCGCTGGCTGCTGAAATTGCACGGGCTGCAGGAGAGCGAACACCGCGGGCATTGTTAAAGACAACCCGCGAATGGGCTGAACGTTCCTTGCTATCGCCTCAGCGCGATATTGGCTTAGGGGGAGCCCACCTGCCAGAGCCCCATGTTGTAGGGGTAAATACCGCCCAAGAGATGCGTACCTTGCTGCGTTCTCGCAGCGAAGCTGGAATCAACTGGCGCTACAACAGCAGCAAT
>JBEDKL010000119.1:0-3143 GCA_041172145.1 Actinomycetota bacterium | reverse complement strand
TAGCAGGTGCTCACTTCCACCACGTGGCATCCAATAATCAACTGTTCGTGTACCAAATCGAGTCCGTACAACTTCGCCGGGAACTCCACGGATTTGAAAGCGCTTAATCTCCTGCATGATGATTTAATCATCCCATGTCATCGCCGAAAACATCAATAGTGTGGTTTCGTCGCGACCTTCGAATCAATGATCATCCTGCCCTTTTAGCAGCGATCGAATCATCTGATCAGATAATTCCACTTTTTATTTTAGATAAGCAACAGATCACCGAAGCAGGCTCTAAGTTACTGGCATATATGGGCCAATCACTTCGCAAACTTGATGATTCTCTAGGTAACAAGCTCCATATCATCGAAGGTGATCAGGTTGAAGTGCTTTCTACTTTGATTAAAAAGTATGGAGTCGAACAGGTTCATATCTCAGCAGAGCATGAAAGATATGGCGCTGCACGTGATGCACGGGTAGAAGCTGCAGGTATCACCTTGGTTAGAACTGGATCTCCATACGCAGTTGCTCCGGGTCGAGTCTTAAAACCATCTGATGCAACCCCTTACAAGGTTTACACACCGTTTTACAAAGGCTGGCGAACACATGGGTGGCGCGCTCCAGCGGTTACTCCGAAGAAATTTACCTGTGTAGAGCCAAGCCCCGAATACCGCGCATTTCCAGATTTTCCGATGCCAGCTGGAGTCAATGTGATTGAAGCTGGAGAAGCTGCAGCGCTGAAGCGCTTTAAAGAGTTCAGCAAAAATGCTCTGGATTCTTATGATGAGAACCGCAACTTTGCAGCTATTGATGGAACTTCAAAGATGAGCTCATACCTAAAATTCGGCGAGATTCATCCACGTACCTTGCTGGCAGATTTAGGTGAGAGCAAAGCCCATGACACCTGTTGAGTACTACGCACCAAAATTTGCACAGATGCGTTATGACAAGCCAGGTGACCAATTTAAAGCTTGGTGTGAAGGTAAGACCGGCTACCCATTTGTAGATGCTGCAATGCGACAGCTTGTAGTTGAAGGTTGGATGCATAACCGAACCCGCATGGTAGTTGCATCATTTTTAGTAAAGGATTTGCACCTTGAGTGGCAGCTCGGCGAGCGATTCTTTGCAGATCATCTTGTTGATTACGATGTTGCATCTAATGCACATGGCTTGAACAAGGTCGTCGTTTTGATGAAAATGGTGATTACATCCGACGATATGTTCCAGAACTTGCTCACCTATCAGCCTCAGAGATCCATGAACCATGGTTGTTTCTAGATGGGTATAGCAAGGGATATCCAGAGCGCATCGTTGATCACGCAATTGAACGCCATGAAGCGCTAGCGCGTTTGCAGGAGATTAAAGCTGACAAACCCCCAATGCCTGGCGCTTAGCGGCGTACATCGCATTATCTGCACGTAGCAATAAATCATCTGCGCCATCATTATCTGCAATACCAATACTGACCCCAATACTTATGTGGTGGCCATCAATTACAAACGGATAAGACAAGGTGCCATCCTTAGATCCATCAACTAATACCCCAAACTCATCTCCACCTAAACGGGCAAGCAAGGCGGTTGCTGGCAGAGCGCGATTAAAACGCTGTGCAACCTGTTGCAACACCTTGTCTCCAACCTCATGTCCATAATTGTCATTTACTGGTTTGAAACCATCAAGATCCAAAAGCATCAGCGATCCCTGGCGCATGGAGAAACTTTGTATCTCAGCTATTAACCTTCGCCGATTAGGCAACATAGTCAGCTCATCAGTTCTGGCCAAAATCCTTTCATGACCAATACTTCGTGCTTGATTTAAAGCGATACTCATTCTGATAAATGCCAAGGCAAGGGTTCCGATCGCTGGTATCAAGATAAAGTGCGGAAAGTTATCGGGATCAATAGCCAGAAGCGCCAGCAAGGTAGCGCTCAAGAAAACAGAGATAGTAATCAGTACAGGGCTTACTCCATTTTCGTTTTTGTTATCAGTTGCAGGGTGCCAACAGCTTTCAGAGATAACTACAAATGCAATTAACCAGCCATAATCAACGGTAGAGCCAAAGGAGTAACTCAAATTTAAGCTTTGCCACAAAAAGACAAAATCTGTCACGGCGTAAATCAACACTCCACATGAGAGCAAAAAACCGCGGGTTGAAAAACCTTGCATTACAACTGTTGCCGCAATAAAACACAGCAGCACCAGATCGGCTACTGGATAAACAATTGCCAGGAAGGATTGATTCATATCTCCATCAAACTGTGGGAGAACAGGATGGAGCGCAAATGCAGCCCCTAGAGTGCTTAAACCCAAGCCGACAATAGAGGCATCTACGATTTCAAGTACCGTCAGCTTTTGCGTCGGCGCAATCAACATTTGTAGGCCTAGCAGCGCTAACGGATAGAAAAGCAGATACAAGGCATCTGAAAACTTTGCTAAAGGCACAATTGATTCTGAGTATGAGCTAGATGTTGCAATTATTGAACCAAGACCCCAACTTAAAATCGCCATTGCAGTTAATGGCTGCGCCCAACTATTACTAATTCTGGGTGCAGCAAGAACCGATAAGAGCGCCGCTAGTGCGACAGCGTTATAGGCGATGAGCTCGATCCATAACCCAACAAAGTTCAGCTGCAGGGGTAGCTGAACCGCCAAGAGCAGGGGAGCCATGAATCGCACAGCACGCATAGATAAACAGTAGGAACAGTATTTACTTTTTGGGATAGGGGTTCCCATAGATGCAAAAAACCCGCTACCTGAACGGCAGCGGGTTTTTTACGAAAGATAAGGTTTAGAAACCTTTGGTACAGATCAGCTTTGCGCTTGCACGAGAGTCTGCAACATTTGCTGCAAGCTCTGCAGGCTTGTTAGTTGCAGCAAGCTTTGCAGCCTCCAACTTGCGAAGTGTGATGTCGATGTTACGAATCTTGCTTCCGTAGGCACGAACTGCAGATGTCCACGAAGCAACCGCTGTAGTCAAAATCTTCTTATCGGCATCTGTTGTTGCCGCAGCTAACTTAGCTTGGGCTGCAACTTGTCGTGCGGTTGCGGCATCAAGCTTTGCCTGAATCTCTGCTTTGTTAGCTGTTTCAGTTGTGATTCCTAAATCGATAACTGGCAACTGCGCCTTGAAATCTGCGTTGGTCTTTACCGCAGTACGT
>JBEDKL010000118.1:0-4029 GCA_041172145.1 Actinomycetota bacterium | reverse complement strand
TTGGCGACGCATTTCAGGATCTACTTCAGATGGCTTTACCCCGAAAACCAAACCTGCAACGGTTGCATGTAAATCCTCACCAGATGCAAAGGCAGCTAAGAGTTTTTCATCATTTGATAAGTGGGCCATGATGCGCATTTCAATCTGACTGTAATCAGCGGTCAGTAGGGCTACGTAACCCTTTCCAACGGTAAAGCAGTTGCGAATCTTTCTTCCCTCTTCGGTTCGTACTGGGATGTTTTGAAGATTTGGACCGGTCGATGAAAGGCGTCCAGTAGCTGCAACAGTCTGTTGGAAATGTGTATGAATGCGACCATCTTTGGCGATCTCGGCGATTAACCCTTCAACAGTTGTTCCAAGTTTCTTTGTCTCTCGAATTCGAAGCAGGGATGTCAACACTGGATGACCACTTTTTTGATGTAGCCAATCCAAACTTTCCGCATCAGTTGTATACCCCGTTTTGATCTTCTTGGTCTTAGGAAGCTTTAACTCATCAAAGAGAACAACCTGCAGCTGTTTAGGTGATGCCACATTGAACTCATGTCCCACCGAATCATGTGCTGCCTTAGTCTCGCGAGCAACCTCCCCCTCAAAGAATGCTGCAAGGCTTTCAAGCTCCTTCTTATTGACTGCAATACCAATTGACTCCATACGGGCCAAAAGGTCTGCAACTGGGAGCTCCATTGATATGTACAAATCCCAGAGATTTCTCTCCTTTAATTCACGAGTCAATGAATCTCGCAGAGCAAACATAGCTCGAGCCGAAGTTTCGAGCCGAAGTTAAGAGCTCTTGTTCTGGAGTGCTCTGATTAATGCTTGTTCCATCTCCCCAACGTTCTTGAACATCTTTGAGCTCTTGCGCTCTCACTCCAGGGTTTACTAGATATGCAGCTAGCGAGGTATCAAATGTGATTCCAGTAAGACCATTTGTGCGGGCTAAAGTTTTTCCATCATGTGCGATTTTGGAGATCGCTGTATTGGTCGCCCAATCCCCCATTGCAGCTGAATGTACAAGGAACAAATCATCATGATTGAGTGCAACCGCATACCTATGTAGTTTTTCATCAACCATTTGGTATGAAAGAGCAATATCACCAGTGTGGGCTGCAATCTTTTGTGAAGCCTCTTCAGGAGTTAAAACCCCTTCTGCAATCTCTGCTGCAAATAGTTCAAAAGCTGGCTCTGTACTCTTTGTGCTTGCCTTGAGCAGGATTGGCTTCATACGATCTTTAAGGGTCTTGAACTCTAGTTTTTCAAAGAGCGGGTTGGTGTTGTTCTCATCAACACCGGCCCAAGCAAGTGAATCAATACTAAGATCCAATGGCACATTTGCTACTAGTTGTGTTAGTTCGCGATTTCGGATGACATCGTTGATCGAATCCCGAAGTGATTGACCAACCTTGCCGCCGAGTTTGTCTAGGTTAGCTATCAACTCATGTAATGAACCGTACTCAACTACCCATTTAGCCGCAGTCTTTTCTCCAACGCCAGGTACGGAGGGAAGGTTGTCACTGGGGTCTCCGCGCAGCGCGGCAAAATCTGGATACTGTTCTGGAGACATCCCGTACTTTTCCTGCACGGCATCTGGAGTCATTCGTGCCATTTCGCTGACTCCTCGCTTTGGATAAAGAACCGTTGTCTTCTCATTTACTAATTGGAATGAATCACGATCCCCGGTACAGATAAGAACTTCGGCACCTTCTCGCTCTGCCTGCTTTGCGATCGTTGCAATGATGTCATCTGCTTCAAAGCCATCTACCTCAAAGGAGGTAATGCCAAATGCGGTAACAAGCTCATGAAGATATGACATCTGAGAACGAAACTCATCGGGGGTTTTTGCGCGATTGGCTTTGTATTCAGGGAAGATCTCTGAACGGAAGGTTTTGCGAGATACATCAAATGCGACCGCGACATGGGTAGGTTTTTCGCTGCTGAGCAAGGACAACAACATGGTGGCAAAGCCATAGATCGCATTGGTGTGCTGCCCCTGAGCGGTGGTGAAGTTATCGGCGGGTAGTGCGAAAAATGCCCGATACGCCATTGAGTGCCCATCGATAAGTAATAGGCGTTTGGTCATGGATGCATCGTAGAGTGCGAGTTAGACTCTGCGCATGACTGAACCGGATTATCTTTCAATTATTCGTGAACGTGGAGCCGGTGCCCTCGATAAGAAAATGGGCATTGAAATCACTGAAGCATCGCTGACCAGACTGGTAGGAACAATGCCGGTTGAGGGAAACACTCAACCAATGGGCATTCTTCATGGTGGTGCAAATGTTGTTTTAGCTGAAAGCCTTGGTTCAATCGGCACTCAACTTAACGCTGGTGCCAATCGTAAGATTGTAGGAATTGATATCAATGCAACTCATCATAAGGCGGCGGCTACTGGAATCGTTACAGGAGTAGCAACAGCGGTTTCAATCGGTAAGACATTGTGTTGCTGGGATATTGTCATAACAAATGAAAACGGGCAGCGAACCTGCACCGCCCGTATCACCTGCATGATCCTTAGTTAGTGAGCACCTGTTCCAAGGTAAGCCGCACGAACCGCTGGATCATTGAGAAGATCTGAAGCCTTAGCCTCCTTCACAACATTTCCAACCTCAAGAACATAGGCACGGTGTGCGCGTTGTAGCGCTTGCTGTGCATTTTGCTCTACAAGAAGGATTGTTACGCCGGTCTTGTTGATCTCGGTAATGATGTTAAAGATGTTTTGAATCATCAAAGGTGCAAGACCCATTGAAGGCTCATCAAGAAGCAAAACCTTTGGACGTGACATCAGTGCACGGCCAATTGCAAGCATCTGCTGCTCTCCACCTGACAAGGTTCCGCCAGTCTGGAAGGCGCGTTCCTTAAGTCGTGGGAAGAGGTGGTAAACCTTCTCTAGATCCTCAGCCATCTCTTTTTTGCGATCCTTGCGGTTGTACTTACCCATTTCTAGGTTTTCCAAAACTGTCATACCAACAAAGATTCCACGACCTTCTGGTGCCTGAGCAAGGCCAAGATCTGCACGCTTATGAGCTGGCATCTTGGAGATATCTTCACCATTGAAAAGGATCTGGCCACTGGTGACAGGGCGTAGTCCAGAGATGGTCTTTAGCATCGTTGTCTTACCTGCGCCATTAGCACCGATTAAGGTAACGATCTCACCTTCATTGACTACAACTGAGACACCCTTGATCGCCTCAATCTTTCCGTAGTGGACATGTAGGTCCTTAATTTCAAGACGCATCAGCCGGTGCTCCTAAATACGCTTCAATAACGCGTGGATCGTTTTGAACTTCAGTTGTTGTGCCATCTGCAATCTTGGTTCCGAAATCTAGAACTACGACTCGGTCAGAAACACCCATGATCAATGACATATCGTGCTCGATCAGCAAGATTGTGTAACCAGCATCGCGGATCTTCTTGATCGTCTCAGCAAGTGCCACCTTTTCAGCTGGGTTAAAGCCTGCAGCTGGCTCATCCAGAAGAAGCAACTTTGGATTGGTTGCAAGAGCGCGAGCAATCTCAAGACGACGCTGATCTCCGTAAGGCAAGTTCTTTCCCAATTGGCCAGCGCGCTTCTTAATTCCCATGAACTCTAGAAGTTCGAGTGAGCGTTCAAGATTGGCCTTCTCTTCACGTCGTGATCGAGGCGTTCCAAATATAGAGCCAACAACACCAGTTTTTGAGTGAACATCTGCACCAGTAACAACATTTTCTAGCGCAGTGGATTCTCCAAACAATCTGATGTTCTGGAAGGTACGTGCGATACCAAGCTTGGTGATCTTGTGACGCTTCTTTCCAACGATAGATTCGCCTTGGAAAACAACATCACCGGAAGTTGGCTTGTAAACACCAGTAATGACATTGAATACCGTTGTCTTACCAGCGCCATTAGGGCCGATTAGGGCAAGGATCTCGCCCTTCTTTACAACTAGGTTGACATCATTAAGAGCAGTAACGCCACCAAACTTCATGGTGATGTTCTTTAACTCAAGAACATTTTCGCTCATTACTTGATCGCCCCTTCCCCTGATTCTTCAA
>JBEDKL010000117.1:0-2530 GCA_041172145.1 Actinomycetota bacterium | reverse complement strand
GCAGTAGCTGAGGCTGGTTTATTCACACAGCTTTCAGATGAGATCGCTTCGGCCATTCCTGCGACCTACGTTGCAGCAAATCGCAACTGGGTTGGAGTTACAGGGCGCGCTCGCGTCTTTGCATACGCCCCAGATCGCGTAAAGGTGTTGCCACAGTCCGTTACAGATTTAACAAAGAGTGAATATAAGAACCAGATCGGCATCGCTCCAACTAACGCCTCTTTTCAGGCCTTTGTTACCGCTTTGATTGAAAACCAAGAAAAATGGCGTAAAGATCTATGCAAAAAATAGTGGAATTGTTGAAGCGATCGATAAGGGCGAAATCTCTATCGGTCTTGTAAACCACTATTACATCTGGGAGGTCAGCGAAGGTCTAGGTCGCGCAATCAATGTAAAGAATGGTTTCTTTGCAGCTGGTGATCTAGGCAATCTGATCAATGTCTCAGGTGCTGGTGTTCTTGCATCCAGCAAGAAGTATGCAGCCGCCGAAGATCTGATCAACTACCTGACATCTGCTGCAACTCAAGCAAAGTTTGTTGAAGATACCCATGAATACTCACTTGTTTCAGGTGCTCCAGCTCCTGCTGATTTACCAGCGCTAGATCAAATTGGCGCACCAACTGTTGACTTAGATGCTTTAAAAAATATTAAGGCAACGCAGGATCTATTGATTGAGGTAGGTCTGCTGTAAAAATGCCAACAACTTTCCCCGATAGCACCAAGGTTGCACTAACGCAGGGCGCGCGTAAACAGCGCGCTGTGCGCGGTGTGCTCAATGGTGCCGTTGGGATTGTTGCAGCACTTGCTCTAATCCCCTTTGTTTACTTACTTATTCGAGCCAGCCAAAAGCCTGTAGGTGAAATAGCGCAGTTGCTAATTCGCCCAAAGACCCTTGAAGTCCTTGCAACCACATCAGCGCTCGTTGCATGTGTTGTTGTAACAACCGTTGTCATGGGTGTCTTAATGGCAAGCGGGCTTCACTTTGTGCGCCTGCCATTTAGAGGCCTGCTACTTATTCCAACAGTGCTGCCACTTGCGATTCCTTCCTATGTATTTACCTACACCTGGGTGGCTTTAATCCCTGATTTTTCTGGCTTTTTCGCCGCCGCATTCATTTTGTCGATTACAACCCTGCCTTATGTCATCTTGGCAACGCTGTCAGGACTACGAACAGTCGATACCGCACAGATTGAGGTTGCCAGATCACTTGGCTTAACTCTGCCGCAAACATTTAGAAGGGTTGTATTTCCTCAAGTTAAGGGGCACATAAGTGCAGGTGCCTTGCTTGCAGCGCTGTACACAATCAGTGATTTTGGCGCGGTTTCACTTCTAAACGTCGAAACCCTGACGGTGACAATTCAAAATATGTACAAGGCATCGTATGACCGAAGTGCTGCTGCAGTTATCTCCTTTGTTCTGATCGCCTTTTCAACAATTGTGGTTTTAGCTGATGAAAGAATCAAGCGACAAACCCCTGATAGCAATGTTGTAAAGGCGTATTCGACCAAGAACACATTGATTAGAAGCACCTGGTTGCAAATCGCAGTTATTGGAACCATTGCTCTGTACGCCTTAAACGCTGTGCTTATCCCTTTCTATGTTTTGATCTCTAGGTTCCTGGCTAACCAGGTTGCAATTAATTGGGCAGATCTTCTAACAGCATCGATCTCTACGATCTCGGTGGCAGCCCTTGGTGCCTTTATCGCCCTAGTTTTATCTGCACCGATCGGCATTGCTTTATCTGGCACCCCTACCCCAGTTGGAAAAGCTGCCCAGCGAATCATCACAATCGGCCATGGTTTGCCTGGTGTTGTAGTTGGTCTAGCAATTGTTTCTATCGGTTCAAAGCTTGGGGCTTTGTATCAAACAACATTTTTGCTGGCCTTTGCCTACGCCCTCTTATTCCTTGCAAAATCAGTGGCCAGCATGAACTCATCACTGTCTCGCGTTCCAACCAGTGTTAAAGATGTGGCATCGACTTTAGGCATGAATCAATGGATGGTTATCAAAAAGGTTGTTGCACCTATTGCAGCCCCTGGCATTGGCCTTGGAACCATCTTGGTATTTCTGACAGCGATGAAGGAGCTTCCAGCAACGCTGATGCTTCGTCCGACAGGCTTTGACACACTTGCAACTCAGATCTGGTCTGCAGCTTCAATTAACCGATTTAACGAGGCTGCGCCCTATGCATTAATCTTGGTACTGATTGCAGCCCCTTACCTACATTTTTGATTAGCCGACCAGATAAAGCAGACCGTGCATTTATCCACGAGAACTTAGGGAGCGAAAAGTGAGTTCACTTGAGATCTCCCACCTAAAGGTAAGCCTGGGTAATCGTTTAATTCTGGATGACCTTTCATTCTCATTAGCTGAAGGTCAGATCGCTGCCCTGCTTGGTCCATCTGGTTGCGGAAAGACAACGCTGCTTCGAAGTATCGCTGGATTGATTCAGCCAACTGATGGAACCATCCGCTTTGGAAAGCAGTTAGTTTCACTTTCATCTTTGGTAATGCCATCGCACAAGCGAAAG
>JBEDKL010000116.1:0-3644 GCA_041172145.1 Actinomycetota bacterium | reverse complement strand
TGAGGGTTTCGAACCCCCGACATTCTCGGTGTAAACGAGACGCTCTACCACTGAGCTAACCACCCGGTATTGCAGACCCAAATCTTAACTTACGAGCCCGCAATTTCCTAAATCACGCTTATAGGGCGGCAATCGCCGCCTTGTAATCAGCGTTTTCACGCGCAACCCAGCCATTCTTAACTTCCCAGCGAAGGATTCCCTCTTTATCAATCAGGAAGCTTCCACGAAGTGCGCAACCCTTTGACTCTTCAAAGACACCATAAGCAGATGCGACTGCGCCATGTGGCCAGAAATCTGAAAGAACTGGAAACTCATACTTTTCTTGCTCAGCAAAAACACGTTGTGTAAATGGTGAATCGCAAGAGATTGCAAGCAGTTGAAGATCATCATTTTGAAAAGATGAAAGGTCATCGCGTAGCGCACATAGCTCGCCAGTGCATGTTCCGGTAAATGAGAATGGATAAAACATCAACAAGACATTCTTCTGCCCTTTAAATGAAGAAAGTGAAACCTTTTCTCCATGCTGATTTGGGATTTCAAAATCTGGTGCGGCTTGGCCAATTGATAATGTCATGCCGCAAACTTACCTCTTGCCCGCCTTACGTGCCACTAATCGAGTTGCAGTCCAATCCTTTGCGAGCGCGATTGTGGAAGTAACGCTAAGTCCTGCAATCGGTGCTGCATCTTGAATATCACTAGGTTCAACATGGCCATCTCGACCAACCTTTGGTGTGAATACCCAAATGGGTCCGGTTTCAGATAAGTAAGTAAGTGCATCCATCAACTCATCAACTAAGTCTCCATCACCCTCACGCCACCAAATGATGACCGCGTCGACAACTTCAGATGTTGATCCTTCTAGGAATGCGGTCCCTGTGATCGCCATGAGCTGATCTCGAAGTGTGGAATCACAGTCGCTATCGCGGCCAACCTCCAAAACGAGGTCATCCTTGGCCAATCCCATACGTGTAGGCACAGGCTAAGTCCACACTTTGGAGGCCCTGAGCGCAAGAGGAAGACAGGCTCAATTTCACACCCCTTCAATTTCCACTTAGGGGCTGGAAGGGCGAGAATACGCCCATGAGCGAAATCTTTGATGCGTCAGAAGTCAATATTGAACAGCTTGTAGATACCGACCCAACGGAGTCAGCTGAATGGAGAGCCTCCTTTGATGCCGCTCTCAAAGCTGCAGGTCCGGTGCGCGCTCGCTACTTGATGCTCAACCTGCTCGACCATGCCAGAGAGCGAAATGTAGGAATTTCTTCACTTCGTACCACCGATTACATCAACACGATTCCGCCAGAGCATGAAGCAAAGTTTCCTGGTGATGAAGATTTAGAAAGAAAGATTCGCCGCATCAACCGCTGGAATGCAGCGATGTTGGTTCACCGTGCACAGCGTCCAGGTGTTGGCGTTGGTGGACACATTTCGACTTATGCATCATCTGCAGCCTTGTATGAAGTTGGTTTCAACCACTTCTTCCGCGGACAGGATCACCCAGGCGGCGGAGATCAAATTTTCTTCCAGGGACATGCAAGCCCAGGAATGTATGCACGTGCATTTCTAGAAGGTCGTTTAACTGAAAACCAACTCGATGGTTTCCGCCAAGAACTTTCACATCAAGGTGGCGGACTTTCTTCTTATCCTCATCCACGTTTGATGCCAGATTTCTGGCAGTTCCCAACTGTGTCCATGGGTATCGGACCGTTGAATGCAATTTACCAAGCACGTTACAACCGTTACTTACATAACCGTGGAATTAAAGACACAAGTGATCAAAATGTTTGGGCATTCCTTGGCGATGGTGAAGTAGATGAGGTAGATACATTAGGTGCAATTGGTCTTGCTACTCGCGAGAAGTTAGACAACCTAACCTTTGTCATTAACTGTAACTTGCAGCGTCTTGATGGTCCGGTTGGCGCTGGGTGGAATGTAATTAAGGTTGTTTGGGGCCGCGGTTGGGACCCACTTCTGGCTCAAGATCGCGAAGGCGCACTTGTAAAGATTATGAATGAAACCCTTGATGGTGATTATCAAACATTCAAGGCTGAATCTGGAAAGTATGTGCGCGATAACTTCTTTGGTCGCGATCCACGCACAGCTGCAATGGTTGCAAATTGGTCAGATGATCAAATCTGGAACCTCAAGCGTGGTGGACATGATTACCAGAAGCTATTTGCTGCATACACAGCAGCGACACAAAAGAATGGTCGACCAACAGTTATTTTGGCTAAGACTGTTAAGGGTTGGACCCTTGGTTCTCACTTCGAGGGTCGTAACTCAACCCACCAGATGAAGAAGATGACGCTGGAAGATATTCAGAAGTTCCGCGACACCTTGCACTTGGATATTCCAGATGAGAAATTAGATAAGTATCTACCTCCTTATTACAAGCCTGCAGCTGATTCGCCAGAGGCTAAGTACTTGGCTGAACGTCGCGCAGAGCTTGGTGGATCAATTCCTCGCCGTCGAGCAAAGTCTCGTCCATTAACAATGCCAGCTGATTCTGTTTACGAATCAGTCAAGCGCGGTTCTGGACAACAAGAGATTGCAACAACAATGGCATTTGTTCGCATGCTGAAGGATCTTGTTAAGGATCCAGGTTTGGGTAACCGAATTGTTCCGATCATTCCTGATGAGGCACGTACCTTCGGTATGGATTCATTGTTCCCAACGATGAAGATCTACTCTCCACATGGTCAGCAGTACACAGCTGTAGACCGTGAATTGATGTTGTCATACAAGGAATCAACAGCTGGTGTAATCCTTCATGAAGGTATTAATGAGGCAGGATCTGTCGCTTCATTTACCGCAGTTGGATCTTCATACTCAACTCATGATGAGCCAATGATTCCTATGTACATCTTCTATTCGATGTTTGGTTTCCAGCGCACTGGAGATGCTTTTTGGGCAGCTGCAGATCAATTAGTGCGTGGATTTGTAATTGGAGCAACTGCAGGTCGCACAACACTCAACGGTGAAGGTTTGCAGCATGAAACCCTGCGGTGGTTTCTTACGATCCTGCATTTGCTTACGAGCTTGGACATATTGTTAAAGATGGACTTCGCCGTATGTATGGGGAAAACAGCGAGAACGTTTTCTACTATCTCACTGTTTATAACGAGCCATATGTCCATCCAGCAGAGCCTGAAAATCTAGATGTTGATGGATTGCTGAAGGGTATTTACTTGTACTCGCCTGCTAAGGCTTCACGAAAGAAGAATGCGCAGATCTTGGCATCTGGCGTTGGAGTGAACTGGGCGATGAAGGCTCAACAACTACTTGCAGATGATTGGGGCGTTAATGCCTCGGTGTGGTCTGTAACTTCTTGGAATGAGCTACGTCGTGATGGCCTAGAAACAGATCGCCACAACCTGCTTAACCCAACAGATCGTCGCAGCGCTTACATCACCAAGAAGTTAGCCCACACAAAGGGTCCAGTAGTTGCGGTCAGCGATTTCATGCGTGCTGTGCAGGATCAGGTCGCCCCTTGGGTTGATCGTCCGTTCTACTCACTTGGAACTGATGGCTTTGGTCTCTCTGACACTCGTGGTGCACTTCGCCGCCACTTCAAGGTTGATGGAGAATCAATCGCTATCGCCGTGTTGCAGCAACTCTGTAACCAAGGTGAAATCAAGCAAAGC
>JBEDKL010000115.1:0-4089 GCA_041172145.1 Actinomycetota bacterium | reverse complement strand
CTGCGTAAATCAATGGAAGCGTAAATGGCTGCCATCGATCCACGCATCACCATTGAAGAGTTTTTAGATTCACATGATCTTGAATTTGAACGTAAAGATGCGAATACTTTTTTAGTTAGCTTGCCCGGCGAGAAGAAGTTACAAACACATTGCGCTTTAGTTGTTGGCGATCATTCACTAAGTATCAACGCCTTTGTTATTCGCAAACCAGATGACAACGCAGACCAAGTTCATGCTTGGTGCATGTCAAAGCAATGAGCTAGGGGATATTTTCTTAGTTGGTCGCTTGCCATTGTTTGCAGTCACAGATCGCGAGCTTGATCGTTTAATCGGATCAGTCCTTCAATACAGCGATAACTCTTTTAACCCATTGCTGGAACTTGGCTTTGCAAATGCAATTCGCCGCGAATGGGCTTGGCGGGTATCTCGTGGTGAGTCCCTGGCCAATTTAGATGCTTTCAAACATTTGGTTTAGACTGTCGCTATGACTAACTTCGAACTAGTACTCCTGCGCCACGGCGAATCAGAATGGAACGCAAAGAACCTCTTCACTGGTTGGGTAGATGTACGTCTATCTGAAAAGGGTGAAGCTGAAGCCCGCCGCGGTGGTTCGATGTTGGCAGAGCGAGGATTGCTTCCAGATGTAGTTCACACATCTCTACTTCGTCGCGCGATTCATACATCGCAGTTAGCTCTTGATACCTGTGATCGTCACTGGATTCCAGTAAAGCGTTCTTGGCGTCTGAATGAACGTCATTACGGCGCATTACAGGGCAAGGACAAGGCGCAGACCTTGGCACAGTATGGTGAAGAACAGTTCCAACTTTGGCGTCGTAGCTTTGATGTTCCGCCTCCACCAATCGATGACAATGATGAATTTAGCCAGGCAAAAGATGCTCGTTACGCTGATTTAGGCGCTGCAGCACCAAAAACGGAGTGTCTGAAGGATGTCATCACCCGCATGCTGCCGTACTGGGATGAATCAATCGTTCCTGACCTCAAGGCTGGCAAGCGCGTATTGGTAACTGCGCATGGAAACTCTTTGCGTGCATTGGTGAAGCACCTTGATGGAATTTCAGATGCTGATATCGCAGGATTGAATATTCCTACAGGTATTCCTTTGTACTACAAGCTGGATGAAAACTTTAAGCCAGTTGTAAAGGGTGGAGAGTATTTAGATCCAGAGGCTGCAAAGGAAGCTATCGCAGCGGTAGCAAATCAGGGTAAGAAGTAAAACTTACTTATTTGCAGTAGGTGATGGTGAAGGCGATGCTGATGTTGTCGCCAAAACTGCTCCACCTGTAACACCTGCGTACTCATCCTTGTTCTCGCGAACAATGACATCCTTTGTAATCTCGCCAGCGCGAGCAAAGAACATAGTTACGCGAACATGAGTTCCAGCCTTTGCACCAAAGCCAGGCAAGACAGCCTTAGCGTTTGCGCTAGGTCCTTCAAAGATAATTGGTGAGTTCTTAGGCAAGGTGTTCTTACCTGTGTACTGAGCAACGGTGCCGTTAATTGCTACACCGAGCAAAGCATCTTCATTCTCTGATGCGCTCACAACTGTTCCGACCAAAACACCTGTTCCACCCTCAGCAGCAACCACAAGCAGGTTAACTACACGGATGTTGTTTTCAGTTGAAATGATTGATGCTTCAGAGCCATCTGTTACCTGTGCAATTCGTCGAGTCTCGGCGTTAAGGCCAGCTCCACATCCAGTTAATGAGACAGCAAGTGATGCAATTGCTAATGCAGAAAGTGTGCGACGCATAGGTGCAATTGTCTCACATCAAATTAGTAGTGAATGACGCTACTTTTACCGGGTTTTCTGATTCACAGAATGCTGGTAGAATTGACCCTCTAGCGAAGGGCATCACATGACATTTAAGGTCGGCGAAACCGTTGTTTATCCTCATCACGGGGCTGCGTTAATCGAAGCTATTGAAACTCGCGTGATCAAGGGTGAAGAAAAGACCTACCTAGTGTTGAAAGTTGCTCAAGGCGATCTAACTGTCCGCGTTCCTGCAGACAATGTGGATCTAGTCGGAGTTCGTGATGTTGTTGATTCAGCAGGCCTAGATCGCGTATTCAGCGTATTGCGCCAGCCATACACAGAAGAGCCAACAAACTGGTCTCGTCGCTACAAGGCAAATCTAGAAAAGCTTGCTTCAGGTGATGTTATTAAGGTTGCCGAAGTTGTTCGCGATCTTTACCGTCGCGATCTTGATCGTGGACTTTCAGCAGGAGAAAAGCGCATGCTCGCCAAGGCGAAGCAGATCCTAGTTTCAGAGCTCGCTCTTGCAGAGCGCACTGAGCGCATGCTCGCCAAGGCGAAGCAGATCCTAGTTTCAGAGCTCGCTCTTGCAGAGCGCACTGATGAAGAAAAGGCTGCAGTAATCCTTGACGAGGTTCTAGCTTCCTAATTTCATGACACCTTCTCTGAAGGTTGTTGTGGCGATTACCTCGCCAATTGCGTTTCATCAATTAAAGAATCAAACAATTCTGCACACCTGCCTTCAATCAGCACAGGCTTTTGTTCAATCAATCAATGGCGCACATCTTGCGATTGCTGCAACCGCTGCAGATTTAGCTAAGAGTTCAGACATTGATTGCGAAAAGATTGAATGCGATCCCAATAATCCAGCTAGCTTTGCTACAGCGTTGAAAGCTGGGGCACAAGCAGAGCTTGTAATGATTCATGACTCACAACGACCACTCACCAGCCTGGCGCAGTTTGAGCGGGTCCATGCCGCATTAGCTGCCGATATTGATGCGGTGCGCCCAGTTTCACCCTTTACCGAAACCCTTAAAGCGGTCACCGCAGATGGTTTCATCGATCAAACAATTGATCGCAGTTCGATGATGCGTGTTTCGACGCCGCAGTTGATCAAGGTCAGCGCAATTGATCACTCAGGTGCGGATTCAACCTGGTTTGTTCCACTTAGCGCTTCTGCACAAACAGCAACTGTTGATGCAGATCCCGATAGCGCTCGAATTAACAGTGAAAAAGAGATTGAATTAATGAGCTATTTACTGGACTGGAACAAGTAATTCCGCAATAGCTAAATCCTGCGGATATGTAATCTTGATATTAAATACATCTCCAGGAACCGCAACAGTCTTTACATCTGGGAAAAACTGTTCCATACAAGCAGCGGTATCGGTGCCGATAAAGCCAGGTTTGCACCCGTGCCACAGTTTCATCGCGAGCGGTATCCATCTCTAATTCATTCAATGCGATGGTTGGAATCGCACCACCATGTGTGTGCGCACCATCTGCAATCGCAGCAAAAACCTGAGGTGTTGCTAATGGTCGCGCACCATCATGAATCAGGACCAGATCAATATTTCCCGCCAGGATGTCAGCCTTCAAATACTGCAGTGCTTTGTACTCGCTTTCATGACGACTTGCTCCACCATGAACAATTTCAATACTTGTTGGCATTTCATCCTGTGCAAGCGCATCACGCGCAAAGGTTTCATCATCTGGGTTAATCACCAAGATGCTTCGCACATTAGAAAATGGAGCAACAGAGTTTGCAAGTGATCTGGAAATAATGTGTTTACCGTTTAACTGCAACCACACCTTGTTCATCGTGTGGCCAAAACGGGTGCCAGTGCCGGCGGCTAAAACAACCGATGCAACTCTGGCGTTAGCGCTCATTGTTATCCCTGCTGAGGGGCGTAGGTAAGGCCTAATTCATCCTGCTTCTTACGCAATTGAACGATAAATGAATCCTGACTCAGCTCAACATGGTCATAAGTCAGCAGCTCACCAACACCGATTGGTTTAACGATCTTTGCTCCTGCAACTAAACCGATTGGAACCAAGTTATCGCGCTTGGCATCTAATGCGTTATCGGCATAGCCACGCACTGTAAATCCACCAATACCGTCAATAACATCGCCAACTTCTAGGTTCTTCTTGGTCATTGTTACAACCTCAGCGTTGAGATGAGGCGCAAACAAAGATGATTCACGATCCAAGATCGCGCGATAAACAGTAATTGGCGCTTCAATTGAAGCTAAATGGAATGGTCGGTACAAAGCAAAGTAAGGACCAGGTCCCATAGCTAAGTAGCTCATCTC
>JBEDKL010000114.1:0-3803 GCA_041172145.1 Actinomycetota bacterium | reverse complement strand
AGCGGACGGATAGCAACGATGTTGCCAGGAGTACGGCCGATCATCTTCTTCGCTTCAAGACCAACCGCAAGGATTCCGCCGGTGTCTTGGTTTACAGCTACTACTGATGGCTCATTCAAAACAATGCCACGTCCGCGTACATACACAAGTGTGTTTGCTGTGCCTAGGTCAACGGCCATGTCGCGACCGATAAAGGACATTCTGCTTGCTTGTGACATTTTTACTCCTTGTGCTTTTTTATATCTTGGGGAAGGTATTAATTTGGAAAGAAAATTTGAATTTCACGTGCAGCAGATTCAGGTGAATCTGATCCGTGAACTAGGTTTTGCATAACCTTTGTTCCTTGATCACGAGCTAGATCTCCGCGAATTGTTCCGGGTGCTGCAACAGTTGGATCTGTTACACCGGCTAATGAACGAAATCCTTCGATCACACGATTTCCAGATGCAACGATCGCAACAATTGGGCCAGACATCATGAACTCAACAAGCGGCTCATAAAAAGGTTTTCCAATATGTTCGGCGTAGTGCTGCGCGAGTAATGCTTCATCTGCTTGCAACATGCGCAATGCATCGATCGCATAACCCTTAGTTTCGATTCGGGAAATAACCTCGCCAACTAAACCGCGGCGTACGCCATCGGGTTTGACCAGGATAAGTGTTTTCTCTGTGCTCACTCGCCTAGTCTATTAGGGTTTTTTAGGCTCTGCAGCCAGCAAGGCAGCGCGAGCAGCCTCACCCTTGCGGCCCACGACGATGGCCGCCACCCAGAGACCAATCAAAACCACCCCAATGATGAAGAAGGATGGCTCAACAAATCCAAAAGCGATCATGGCTATCTGCATCAATGAACCAAAGATAAAGCCACCTGGGTAACGAACTAGGCCTGCAGCTACAAAAAGCAGAAAGGAAACCACGCAACCATAAATGATTGCTGACTGAGAGCTGTCCTTCATTGCTAGCAAAATCGCAAAGCCCATAGTCATGCTTTCAGCGATTAATACCGATGCACCTAAAACCTTCATCGAGCAAACTTCTTTCTCAAATATGTACGCGCCTCGCCCACTGTAACAACTGAACCTGTGACAAGCACTCCAACTGTGTCTTCGCTGAGAGGGCGTACTGAATCTGCAACCGCTTTATCAAGTGCGGTGTTCAAATCGGAAACTTCAAAGACACGATCTGGACCAAATACCGCAGATGCGATCTTTGCAAGTTCAGCTGAAGACATCGCACGTGAAGATGAACTTTGAGTCACGATGACATGATCAACAATTGGTTCTAGTTCTTGAAAAATTCCAGTTGCGTCCTTGTCACCAAAGACACCGATAACTGCGATGATTTCATCAAAGTTAAACTCGTTGAGCAAAGTGTCAGCAAGTGCTTTAGC
Organism: Actinomycetota bacterium; assembly: GCA_041172145.1. Lineage (GTDB taxonomy): Bacteria > Actinomycetota > Actinomycetes > Nanopelagicales > Nanopelagicaceae > Planktophila. Next base: position 2,414 of record JBEDKL010000114.1, on the reverse strand, counting down.
ACCATGTGGATTGTGTGCAGCATCCAAAATAACTGTTGGATCGCGATGAACAACCTCGCATCGACCTGGAGAAGTAACCGCTGCAAAACCTGCACGCACAGCTTCGATATCTAGTGGCTGATCACCAAAGAATGCCTCGACCGCCACCAATGCTGCTGCAGCGTTTGCTGCTTGATGGCGCCCGTGCAGTGGCAAGAAGATTTCATCGTAAGTTTCATGAATTCCTTGAATGGTAATCAGCTGTCCACCTACCGCTACTGCGCGGGATAGAACTAGAACAGAAAACTCAACACCTTCGCGCACGACATCGGCTCCGACTTCAGCGGCCTTACGGATCAACTCTTTTGCCGCCTCTGGCTCTTGCTGAGCAAGAACAACAAAGCCACCTTCTTTAATGATTCCAGCCTTAGTTGATGCAATTTCATGCAGGGTATTGCCTAGGTACTCCATGTGATCAAAGCCAATAGGCATGATTACAGAAACGTCGGCATCTACAACATTAGTTGCATCCCATTCGCCGCCCATGCCAACCTCGATAACACCTACATCTACTGGGTGCTCGGCAAAGGCTGCAAAGGCTAAAGCTGTAATCGCTTCAAAGAATGAGATTGGATGTTCAAACTTTGTATCCATTAAATCTAAATAAGCAGCAATATCGTTGTAAGAAAAGATCAATTCTTTAGGATCAATCGGTTCGCCATTGATTGAAATACGCTCTCGATAAGTTTCTAGGTGCGGGCTTGTAAATCGACCAGTACGTAGACCATGTGCGAACAACAAGGCATCAACCATGCGAGATGTTGTTGTTTTGCCATTTGTTCCACCGATATGAATCGTTGGATATGTAAGTTGCGGTGAACCTAAAATATCAACTAACGCTGCGATGCGTTCAGTTGTTGGTGCAATACGTGTTTCTGGCCAGCGAGCAAGCAGCGCTTGTTCAATCGCGTCTACGCGCTCTTGATCATCTGGTGAAATTATCATGCTTGTGGCAATGCTGAAAGAGCTGCATTGATTCTTTCAATATCAGCGGTTGTCTTCTCTAAACGCTCACGAATCTCAACAACAACATTTTCTGGTGCTTTCGCCATGAAGCCCTGATTGTTCAACTTCACTTCAGCGGTTTGCTTGTCCTTTGTCGCAGTAGCTAAATCCTTTTCCAGACGTGCACGTTCTGCAACGACATCGATTGATCCAGTCAGATCAAACTCAATTGTTACGCCAGCAGCTTCGCACTTAGCACTTGGCGTAATCTCGGAAAGCTCCATGCGAACAACAAATGCAACCGCTGATGCGTACTGAGCAATATCTCCGGTAGCCACGATACGGCCAGGAATCTTCAGTGAGGTCTTGATCCCCTGATCATTACGGAAGCGACGAACCTCGGTGATGATCTCTTGTAACTGTGCAATAAGGGCTTCTGCCTTCTTATCTACATGGGCAGCGTTAGCAACTGGCCATTGCGCAACAACCAGAGATTCTCCCCCTGTCAATGTGGTCCACATCTGCTCTGTAATAAATGGCATTACTGGATGCATCAAGCGGAAAAGTTGATCTAGGACATAACCAAGTACACGCTTGGTGCCTTCAGCCTTTCCTGAAGCAAAAGCTTCCTTTGAAAGCTCTAGGTACCAGTCACACAAATCATCCCAAGCAAAGTGATACATCAGCTCGCAAGCACGTGCGTACTCGTACTTTTCAAGAAGTTCTGTCGCCTCTGAAACGGTTTCAGATAGACGGCTAAGGATCCACTTATCAATAGCATTGAGCGAATCAATAGCTGGAAGATCTCCTTCGACTGTTGCACCGTTCATCATTGCAAAGCGGGTTGCATTCCATAGCTTTGTCGCAAAGTTACGTGATCCACCGATCCAGTCTTCGGCAAGTGCCTGATCTGTACCTGGGTTTGCACCACGTGCCAATGTAAAGCGCAATGCATCTGCGCCGTACTTGTCCATAAACTCCAGCGGATCAATTACATTTCCGCGGCTCTTGGACATCTTCTTGCCAAATTGATCGCGAACAAGTCCGTGCAACATGATTGTTTTAAATGGTGGAACACCATCCATTGCAAAGGTTGACATCATCATCATGCGAACAACCCAGAAGAACAAAATGTCATAACCAGTTACAAGAACTGATGTTGGGTAGAACTTTGCAAGGTCAGCTGATTTTTCTGGCCAACCAAAGGTTGAGAAGGCCCATTGACCAGATGAGAACCATGTATCTAAAACATCTGAGTCCTGGGTCCAACCAGCAGGTGCGGTTTCATCTGGACCTACAACTTGTACTTCACCATTTGGTCCATACCAAACAGGAATTCGGTGACCCCACCACAACTGACGTGAAATACACCAATCATGCATGTTGTCGACCCACTCGAAGTAACGAGGAGCAAGTGCTTCAGGTTCAAT
>JBEDKL010000113.1:0-2652 GCA_041172145.1 Actinomycetota bacterium | reverse complement strand
GAGCTGATCTCGATTCCTCTGACCTTTATCTTGTTGGTATTGGTATTTGGGGCTCTAGCTGCTTCTGCAATGCCATTAATTGTTGGTGTTGCCGCAATCCTGGGAGCCTTTTTTATTCTGTATTTGTTTACTCTTTTCACCGATGTCAGTATCTACGCCCTTAACCTGACAACAGGCATGGGTCTTGGACTAGGAATTGATTACGCATTATTGATTGTTAACAGATTCCGAGAAGAGCTTCATCGCGGAAAAACGGTGGAAGAAGCCATTGTTGCAACAATGGCAAGCGCAGGAAAGACAGTCTTTTACTCAGGTATGACCGTTCTGGTTACCTTGCTTTCTCTTACCTTCTTCCCATTGCCATTCTTGAAATCATTTGGCTATGCAGGTGTATCGGTTGTCGCCCTTGCAGTAATTGGTGCGCTCTTTGGTTTGCCTCCGATCCTGGCGCACTCCTAAGGATGATGGTCGTTGGGCGCAAACTGCTCGCTTAGTAATGAAGCGTCCAGTTGCTGCAGTTGTTTTATCTCTAGTAATTCTTGGAGTAATGGCAGCACCAATTACAAACATTAAGTTCTCACAAGGTGATTCTCGAATGCTGCCTGCAGATAATCCTGCAGCTGTTGCAACTGCGCTTCAGGCAGAACGTTTCCCTGGGCAAACTGGAAATCCAATTGAGATCATCATCATCGATGGTGCAAACAAGATTGAAGAGATCAATGCTTACGCTGCAAAGGTCGGCCAAGTTGATGGAATTGTTGGCGTTGTACCTCCTGCAGTTGTTGGAAATGATGTTCGAGTTGTTGCATATCAAGAGATGTTGCCACGCACGCCTGAATCTCAAGAGTTGATTCACAATGTTCGAAGCGTTGATTCACCTGCTGGAACTCTGGTTGGTGGCGTCGCTGCTGATTACACAGATTCGCAGGATGGAATTGCCCGAACCTTGCCATGGGCACTTGGTTGGATCATCTTGAGCGTTCTTGTTCTGATCTTCATATTTACCGGTTCGATCATCTTGCCGATCAAGGCTGTAATCCTGAACTTCTTATCCCTTGGCGCAACAATGGGTGTACTGACTTGGGTCTTCATTGATGGCAATCTTCAATGGTTGGTAGGTTCATTTACCGTTACCGGAACCCTGGATACCTCCATTGTTATCTTGATTGCGGTTGTCGTATTTGGTTTATCTATGGATTACGAGCTCTTCTTGTTATCTCGTATTCGCGAAGAGCACCTTGCAGGTAAATCAAATGTTGAATCAGTTGCACTTGGTTTGCAGCGCTCTGCTCGAATCATTACAGCTGCAGCGGTCTTGCTAGCTGTTGTATTCGCAGCCTTTGTAACTAGCGGTGTTACTTCGATTAAGACCATGGGCTTTGGTGTTGCTTTAGCGGTTCTATTGGATGCAACTATCGTTCGTGGCCTTTTGGTCCCAGCGTTGATGCGCTTATTTGGCGAAAACAACTGGTGGGCACCGAAATGGATGCAGCGATTTACCTTGCACCACTAATTTCCCGTACCCTTAAGCCATGGATCTAATCGCTTCCCTGCAATGTTCTGATCAGCCTGGCATCGTGCATGCGATGACATCGGCGGTTCTTGCTTGTGGCGGAAATATTATTGAGAACCAGCAGTTCACAGATCCGACAACAAATCAGTTTGTTATGCGTACCCGCTTTGAAACTAAGCAGGGTATCGAGGGTGCACACAAGAGTTTGAATGAGGGACTTTCTAAGTTCAATCCATCTCTTCACATCCGACCAACAGCACAAAAGCCTCGTGCATTGGTGATGGTCACCAAGGAAAGCCACTGTCTGCGCGATCTGCTGTACTTAGAAGAGCTTGGCGAGCTCAATATTGAGATCCCATTAGTTATTTCAAATCGTGAAGAGCTTCGTTCATTAGTTGAGTCTCATGGAATTGACTTCCTATATCTACCAGTTACCGCTGATACAAAGAGCGCTCAAGAGTCAGAAATCTTCAAGAAGATTGAGGAGTTAAAGATCGATTTTGTGGTTTTGGCTCGTTACATGCAGATCCTCTCAGCTGATTTCTGCAACAAGATGCCAGGCAAAATCATCAATATCCACCACTCTTTCCTGCCAGGTTTTAAAGGTGCCAAGCCGTATCACCAGGCCCATGAGCGTGGAGTAAAAATTATTGGCGCTAGCGCTCACTTTGTCACAAGTGATCTCGATGAAGGTCCAATCATTGAACAAGATGTTGCACATGTAACTCATAACGCATCTGCAGAAGAGTTAATTGCTATTGGCCGCGATATTGAACGCCGCGTATTGGCTAAGGCTGTGAAGTTTTATGCAGATGACAAGATTTTCATCGTCGGCAAACGAACAGTTGTATTCTCGTAACCTTGTTTCAGCTAATTTACAAATAAGAGATGAGTGTCCCCGGCGGGAGTTGAACCTGCGACCTACCGCTTAGGAGGCGGTTGCTCTATCCACTGAGCTACGGGGACCAATCATTTTGGATTACTTCTTAACAATGCCCAATCTTGTCATGAATAAAGTGTGAGGGTAGACTGCCTTATCTAACGAAAAGGAAGTTATTCCCTCATGAGAGGCCAACAATGAAGGCGCTAGTTATAGGCGCGGGCGGAGTTGGCAGAGCTATTGTCAATATCGCATCACG
>JBEDKL010000112.1:0-3355 GCA_041172145.1 Actinomycetota bacterium | reverse complement strand
GACATAGAAATGCATACCAATCGAGACGACAAGCGCGTCTCGGGTATAGCTCGCACATTTGGCGGCTAGGGCGAAAATAAGACTCGCATGTAGTGCTGCGTGTGCAGCACTTGGGGGAAGTGCATTGATGCGGTCGCACCAATGAGTTAATTCTACCTTGAATTATTGAATGGAAAAACCAACAGGTAATTCAAGACGGTTTGCAGCTAACAACGCTGAATCTGTAAGGATTTCATGGGTAGATCCATCGGCAACGATGACTCCACCCTTCAAAATAACTGAACGGGCACATAGCTCATATGCGTATGGAAGATCATGAGTAACCATCACCATTGTGATATCCAGTGAGCGCAAAATATCTGCTAATTCGCGACGGCTAGCAGGATCCAGGTTTGATGAAGGCTCATCTAGTACAAGGATTTCAGGCTTCATCGCAAGAACCGTTGCAACCGCTACACGTCGACGCTGTCCAAAGGAAAGGTGATGTGGGGGACGATCGCGAAAATCAAGCATTCCAACTAGTTCTAGCGCTTCTTCTACAACCTTGTTGAGCTCATCTCCCCGCAGACCCATGTTGTAGGGACCAAAGGCAACATCTTCTGCAACAGTTGGCATGAACAACTGATCATCTGGATCTTGGAAAACAATTCCGACCTTTGAACGAATCTCTTTGATTGACTCTTTGTTTTTTGCATCTACCAACTGTCCTGCAACATGAATCGATCCATGTGATGTTGGATGAATACCGTTCATGTGCATTACAAGAGTTGTCTTACCGGCACCATTGGGACCTAGCAGTGCAACACGTTCACCTTTTTGTACTGAAAGGTTTACACCGTAAAGGGCTTGATTACCATCAGGATATGCGAAGGCAAGCTCTTTGATTTCTAGGCTTGGTGTATTCATTAGATTGTTCCAATCAGTAATTGAGTGATAAATATAAGTGCAGCAACTAATGGATAGACCATCGCTTTTAACCAAACCGACGCATCTATCTTCATTCGCTCTTCTTGCGGTAAGACACCTTCGTAGCCTCGCGACAACATTGATAGGTGTACACGTTCGCCGCGTTCGTACGAGCGGATGAACAAGGCACCAGCTGCTGTTGCAAGCACCTTCCAAGATTTCATTCCAGTTCCTCTAGATTCGCGCGCAACCTTCATGCGTTCCATCTCATCATTAACAACATTTACATATCGCAACATAAATGAAGCGATCTGAACCATCAGCACCGGAAGACGCAAACGTTCTAATCCACGAAGGATTTCGCGAGCAGTCGTTGATGTAGACAAGATAATCGCTGTCATAACACCAAGGGTTCCCTTAACAACAATTCCAGATCCTGCAATTAATCCCTCGCGGTATAGATCAAATGGACCCACCGCTATCTTTTCGCCAGAGCCAAAGAAGGGCATCAAAATTGCAAAGAAAATAAATGGAATCTCAATCAGTGCGCGCTTAAAAAGTGTTCCAAAGGGGATCTGTGCCACCTTTACTACGACAAATAACCAGAGAAAATATGCGATAAACGCTCCCCATTGGGTAACTGGGGTAGCAACGACAATCAAGATAAAGCTAAGCGCGGCAATGATTTTTAGGTGGGAAGGAAGTCCATGGATCACCGTGTGGCGGTGGAGATACAACCTCTCGCCAACATCATGACCATGATGGTGCCTATCTTCTAATATCTTAATTTTTTGCCGCTTTTGGTTTACGAGCAATCAATTTGAAGGCAACGCCTGCAACAACTGCGGTACCAAGAACACCTACGACACCTGCAATACCAACTGAGGCACGCTCATTGTCAACGCCCTTTGTTCCGTAATCAGACAGGACTACGTCGGCGTTGGTATTTTCCTTAGCTGTTTCAATAAAGCCAATATCCTCTGCGACCTTCTCTAAACCATCAGGTGAAGATGATGCGTAGAAGGAAACAACTCCAGCTAGAAATAGGGAAACAACAAATCCAGCGATGTAGAACTTCTTGTTGTTAGGCATGTCGAATCTCCAACTTCTGATTGTTGTTCTTCCATCCATAAACCAGATCACTACGACTTGCAATTACTGCGCTGACTGTTAAACCAGTGATTAAACCTTCGCCGATTCCGATCAAAATATGTGTTCCGACCATCGCGCCTAGAACTGTGGTTGTCGAGAAGGTTGCCGTTGCACCCATGGCATATTGCAATGTGAAGCTAATTGCAGCCATCGGAACTGAGATAAAGCCACCAATCGCAGCAGCAACTGGGATCGAAGCCTTCTTCTTTGGAAGAATCTTGCGCACCAAAAGAAATGCACCGTATCCAGTCCAGACACCAACAATTGACATGTTAAATGTGCTCGCACCTAAAGCGGTTAATCCACCATCGGCAAATAAAAATGCTTGCATCAGCAGAACAATTGTCAGGGCCAATGTTGCAGCCCACGGTCCGACCAAGATGGCCGCTAACGCACCACCGATCAAGTGACCACTTGTTCCTGCAGCAACGGGAAAGTTGAGCATCTGAACCGCAAAGATAAAGACAGCTGTCAGGCCGGCTAATGGCGCGGTCTTTTCATCCAGCTGCGTACGAGCACCCTTTAGGGCTACGGCGACTCCTGCAGCGGATAGGCCTGTGAAGATGACAGAGGTCTGGACATCGAGAAAACCATCAGGAATATGCATAAGAAAAGGTTAATGCAAATGATTTGCATCTGCAATATGTAGGCAGAATCCTGAGAATTCATGTCTTACGGGCCTATTCCTCAGCCCCGGCACACCTAGTAAAGATAAGGTCACAACCATGAGTGAAGACGAAGGCATGGAAGAGCTCGTCACTGAAGAGATGCTCTGGGATCGAATCCCTGAGGTCGAAGGTGAAGAACGTGCCAGCACTTATTACGAATTAAGTGCACGTATTTATGCCCGCGGACAGTATGACGAAGCTTTAGCGTTGGCAGAAACCGCTCGAGATATCTACTCACAACTAGGTGCAGCGGTTTCATCTGAAGGATTAGCACAGGCGTATTCAGCGATTGGTTACAACTTAAATCAGTTAAAGCGCATGGATGAAGCAGCAACTGCGATGAGCAAGGCTGTTGAGATTTTACGCGAGAACAAATCTCCTATCGCTTTAGAACTTGCCTGCACCCTTGGCGAATGGTGGTACTCATCAAAGAAGTACGACAAGGTTGTTGAAACAATGAATGAGTGTGCACAAGAGCATCTTGTTGATGGAAATGAAATTGGCGCAGCCAATGATCTTCACTTAATCGGTTGTGCCGAACGCGAACTAAAGAATTATGAGAAAGCTATCGAAGCCTTTAAAGAAGCGCGATCTCTTTTCAAGCGCAACAAAGAGGTTATCCATGTTGC
>JBEDKL010000111.1:0-3497 GCA_041172145.1 Actinomycetota bacterium | reverse complement strand
AAATTGTTGCAGGCCAACGGCAACGGTACGGCTCTCCATATCAACCAGGAACAAGCGGGCGAGAATAAACTCGTTGAAGGTTCCGATAAAGCTAAGAAGTGCGACAACGGCTAAGACTGGTGAAGCCAGTGGAACAAAGATAAGCCAGAAGGTTTGAACCTCTGATGCGCCATCAATCTTTGCCGCTTCATCTAGCTCTGCAGGGATTGAATCAACAAAGCCTTTGAGTAACCAGATATTTACTCCCATGGCACCACCAAGGTAAACAAGGAGAAGGCCAGGTTGTGTACCTAAACCAATTTCAGGTGCAAATTTGTAAACACGTTCCATGATTACGTAAACCGCAGAGATTGCAAGAATCGCTGGGAACATCTGAACCAAGAGCAGTAGCTGAATACCCATCTTGCGACCCTTGAACTTAAGGCGGCTAAAGGCAAAGGCAGATGCGGTTCCGATCATTACCGACATTACCGCCACTGAGCCTGCAATTAAGAGTGAGTTCTTGACCCAGGTCAGGTAAGGAATCGTTGGATCATTAAAAAGCTTGCTGTAATTTGCAAAGGAGATTTCTCGCGGAATAAATGAGCTCAGCTGCAAGCTGCCTGATGAGCTAAATGAGGAGATAACCACTAAATACAGTGGAAATAGCGCAAAAAGGCAGATAACTACGCCAACAACATGTCGCCACAGATCCTGCTTTAGCCACTTGTTCATGCGAAGGTCTCCAATACTTTGGACTTTCTCAAGCTATAGAGCGAGATTGAAGCTACGAGAATAAAGATGATCAGCGAAATTGCGCTAGCAAGACCAAGATCTTGGGTACCTGAACCAAAGGCAATCTTGTATGTATAGCTGATCAAGATATCTGTAGCACCTGCAATTTCGCCATCAAGCTCGTTTCGTGGACCGCCACCGGTTAACAAGAAGATTAGATTGAAGTTGTTGAAGTTAAATGCAAAGGATGCGATCAGCAGCGGTGAAAGAATCTGAAGCAGCAATGGCAAAGTAATCTTGCGGAAGATCTGGTCGCTAGGGATGGCTTGCAATGAACCGCTAGAGATTAAGTAGAAGTACGGGAAGCCAAGCCAGAGATTTACCAAGATGACTGCAACACGTGCAAAGTTTGGATCTGAGAACCAAGCGATATCGGTACCAAGCAAGGTGTTAATCGCACCAAATTCGGTGTTAAACATTCCGCCCCAGATCAAGATCGACATAACACTGGGCATCGCATAAGGAAGAACCAATATTGATCGATAGATTCTGCGTCCACGAATCGGCTTGTTAAGTGCCAAAGCAAGCAGCAGACCTAAAGCAAATGTGGTTAAGACTGTTAGCAGCGCAAAGGCAACTGTCCAGATAAATACACGGATCAAAGGTTCGCGAACCCGTGGATCTGTAACAATATTTGAGTAGTTCTCAAACCAAATAGGTGCTCGCCAACCTGGCTCTAGGATCGCGCTCTTGTCATCTGCCAAGGCGTAGTTTCCGCGTCCATTGTCTGTATAAATAGCGCCAGTCAATAGGTTTCTAAATTGATCTGCCTCAGGGACAAACTCAAGAACCTGCTGAGAAACGATGCCCGCTTCAAAACCTTCTAGGGCGATGAAGTACTGATCATCAAATACAAAGCGTGCGCCTGTGTACACCTTGTCTGCGGTTGCAAACTCAGATTCACTGAGCGGAACAAAGTTTGGTGCTTCAACTGCAACGGCGTACTCATTTAAGGTTAAAGAAGATGCCACCAGTGGAATACGTTCTTCAAGGGTAGAGACAAAGTATTCAGGGGTGTTGATATCTGAAGCCAAGATAGCTGGCTTGCCATCATATGTTCCTAATTTGATATCAAATGACAATCCAGATGGCGCGGATTCAATGCCGCGAATCTTAATCTGAACTATTGCTTCCTCTTTAGAAATAATGTTTCCGGTTTTGTAATTGAAACCCGACATAGTGACCGTGTACAAAATAGGGCCGATGACAAATGCTGTCAGTAAGAGGATGCCTGGGATGAAAAATTTGAGTGGAATTGAAACTTTAGTTAAGTAGGTAAGCGCCAACAAAAGCACGGCAATGGCCAAGAAGGCTGCGATTACATACTCTTTTTGAGCAAATGCGCTCTGAGCAAGCATTAAAAGAATCGAGGCGATAAGGGTTACAAAAATTACTTTGATCAAGAGGGCAACTTTGCCTCTTATTAAGTAACTCATTGTTTCTTCCTATCGTTAACTGTTAAGTATTGGGAAAAGAGTGATGCGGGCGAGTTACCGCCCGCATCACTCCTGTAACGCCGTAATCTGGTATTAATTTGAGTAGATCAAATTAATTAGAGATCTCCACGTCCGCCATCTGTGTTTGCACGCCAGATTGCTGCAAGCTTTGATGCTTCTTTAACTGCATCCTTGCCATCAATCAAAACAGCTGTCCAGTAAGCAGGTGCTGAATCCCAGTAGTTAGCGCCACCCTTGTTGCTGTTTAGGAATGCGCCGATCTGTGGAATTCCAGCTAGAGATGCGGCTGAACCGAATCCACGCTGTGCAGCTGAAACTGTTGAGTCTGACTGTGCACCCTTTTCAGCAGGTGGACGCTTCTCAATTGCCTGGTAACGAACCTGGCCATCAGTTGATGCGAAGAAGTTAGTTAGAAGTGACTTTGCACCTGACTCAACACCATGCTTTGCAGCAAATGTTGTAAGTAGTGCACCGCTAACAGATCCAAACATCTTTCCGTATGTACCCGCGCGAACACCTGGTACTGGCATGAGGTTCATTGTGAATCCCTTTGCTACGTAATCTGCCCACTCCCAGTTACCAATAACTGCGTATGGAACAGTTCCTGCAAGGAAGTTGTCCTTGCAACCTGTGTCTGTTGCTGGGAAGAAGCCGTTGCTCTTCTTGCCATCCATTAGGTATGTACGAACATTCTTACCGAATGTTGTTGCACTGAATGAACGACCGTAAACAATTCCACCACGTGAGTTGAATTGGTATGCATCTGCGCCGAGTGCTGAGAATACTGAGTGAGCTCCCCATGACATTCCGCCGCCTGCAATACATAGACCAGCCTTCAAGCCCTTAGATGCCTTGAGAGACTTATATGTTGAAACCATTTCACCAAATGTCTTTGGTGCTGATGAAACAAGCTTTGTGTTGTAGATCATTGCAACGTTGTTGATATCTACAGGAACTCCGTACAGCTTGCCCTTGTATGTAAGGTCAACGAACTGTGTTGGGTTGAAGCGAGCCTTTACAGCTGCTGTAAGTGTGATTGGAGCAAGCTTTCCACTTTTCGCACCTGTTGGTACCCAGTCATTTCCGCCAACAACGATATCTGGACCTGATGCATCAGTTGCCTTATCAAAGGCATCCTTAAGTGCATCAAAGCTTGAGAATGTAACAACCTTTACTGTGTAACCAGAAACCCAGTCACCCTTTGCTGCGATTACCTTTGCAAGGTTTGGCCCGCGAGATTCATCTGCCCAGACCACGATTTCTGTG
>JBEDKL010000110.1:0-4216 GCA_041172145.1 Actinomycetota bacterium | reverse complement strand
ATCTTCAATTAAAAAGTCCCGCTTCGAAAGCCGCTTCAACCTTTCTACGCGGGCTTTTTAATTTCAGAAAAGACCTTTGCGCCGAGGAAGAATCAAATGGGTGATGCGGAGAAAAGTTGATGCGGTTTTCGCAGCAAGACCATTTGATTCTGACCGTTGCGTCACACAATTTGTCAGGCGTCTGAGGCAAGATGCTCACTGTGAGTAAGCAGCCATTTAGCCTCAGGCTGCCCCGCTTACTCTGGATGCTGATCAACAGGCGGTTGTTGCGCATCGTGGAACACCGATGGTTGTTCAAGGTGGTCCTGGAACTGGAAAGACGACTGTTTTAGTTGAAGCAGCATTGGCCCGTATTGCGGATGGTCAAAATCCAGATTCAATTTTGCTGCTGACCTATGGTCGCGAGCGAGCCTCTGAGTTACGTGATGCGATTGCGCTGCGCACATCCAAGACGATGTTTGAACCATTGGCTCGAACTTTTCACTCTCTTGCTTTTTCAATCTTGAAGATGAAGGCTAAGGGCGATCCTGATCCGATTCTGCTCAGCGGACCAGAACAAGAAAGTTACATCCGTGAATTGCTAAAGGGCGATATCGAAGATGGATTTAAAGAGTGGCCAGAGGATTTACATAAGGCGTTAACAACAAATGGCTTTGCTCGCGAACTTCGCGATTTGATTTTGCGTGCATCAGAACGTGGCATCGATGCAGATGAGTTGGCTGCTCTTGGTAAGCAAGAGGGTGAAAAGTATTGGGAGGCAGCAGCTGCCTTTTGGAAGCGGTATGTGAACTCCATGGTGATGCGCGAGTTCAGCGCACAGGATGCAAAGTTACGTATCGATCCATCTGAGCTTGTATCCCGAGCGTCGATTCATTTACGTAATAACCCTGATTTATTGGATGAATTGCGAAATAGATTTACAACGATCATGGTGGATGAGTTTCAGGAAAGCGATCCCGCACAACGCGAGCTATTGGCCTTGCTTGCAGGTCACGATGTAATCATCTGCGCAGATGCAGATAGCGCTGTTGGTCGTTTCCGCGGCGCAGATCCCGATGGATTAGCTGCAGCGTTAGACCCATATCGCGCAAAGGAAATTGTTCTTAACAATGTTTATCGCAGTGCACCAGAAGTCTTTTCGGTCGGTCATGAATATGTTCATGCTTTCCGTGGGTCGCCGGTAACCCGTAAGCGCTCATGTGCCTCTCAAAAGGGCGGTTTTGTTGGGGTTCATCGCTTTAGAAGCGGGGCAGAAGAGGCTGCTTTTATCGCCCACCAGTTCCGTAGCGCCCATCTTCGTCAGGGTATTTCTTATAGCGATATGGCTGTGATCCTGCGTTCTTCGGGTGTTCAAGCAGCTGCATTGCGTCGTGCATTTTCACAAGTAGGAATTCCAGTTGCATCTGAATTACAAGCTTTGGCTGGCAATCCCGCAATTGCTCCATTCCTTTTGTTGGCACGAGTTGCTATCGGAGCACAACCTCTTAATTTAGATACAGCAGAACGCCTATTGATAAGCGAATTCGGTGGAGCAGATTCAATCTCTTTGCGTCGCATTCGCAGAGCGATGATTACTGCTCGCCCTGATGGTGATGATCGTTCAGGTACTCAGTTGCTGTTGGATGCGATCAACGATGGCGAACTCTTCATTGAAGGTGCGGATAGCGTTCTTCGAGTTCATGCATTGCTTAAGGGCGCAAAGGCGATTGCTCGTAACAAGACAGCCTTAGCAGATGACCTGTTGTGGTTTATTTGGGATAACGCGGTGACAAGTGATGGACAGAAGTTATCTGTGGCTTGGCGCAACCAAGCTTTGCGACCAGGCGTGCGAGGTGCGGCAGCTGATCGTGATCTAGATGCGATGATGCAGTTGTTTGAATCTGCTCAGCGCTTTTCAGAACGATTCCCATTGTCGGGTCCAGCGGCCTTTATCAATGAGATCGCAACTGAAGATATTGCAGGCGATGTGATTACCGCCAAAGGTGTTCGTCCAGATTTCGTAGAGATCCTTACTGTTCACAGCGCTAAGGGTCGTCAATGGCAGGTTGTTGCAATCGCTGGATTACAAGAGGGCACCTGGCCTAATTTGAAGCAACGTTCATCTCTGTTAGGCGCAGAACGCTTAGTAGAACGCAAGCGCAACCCAGATATTCCACGTGATCAGTTAGATGTGATCGCGGCAAATGGACTGATGCAGGATGAGCAACGCTTGTTCCATGTGGCTCTAACCCGCGCCCAGCAATCACTTTTCGTGACCGCGGTTCAGCGCGAAGATGAGGAGCCATCACAGTTCTTTGAGGCTGTTGAGGTTATGGTGAACAAGAGCGACGAGGATGAACATGTATTAACCGATGTTCCTCGACCAATTACCGCACCTGCTTTAGTTGCTGAACTTCGTGCGCAACTTGCTGGGCCAAAAGCTAAAGAAGCCGCGGCCTTGTTAAAGGCGATGAGCAATGAGGGCATTTACCTTGCTAACCCTGACAGTTGGATCGGTTCTGTTCCGCTCAGTACCGATGCACCTGTAATTGATCCTGATAAAGAGATCATTGTTTCTCCATCGGGTGCTGAAAGTTTTGTGGAATGCGGAGTCAAGTGGTTCCTTCAAAACAATGGTGGATCCGATGGTGACAGCACCGCACAGGTTTTAGGTTCTGCGATTCACGCCTTTGCCGCAAAGATGGTTCAAGAGCCAGGTGCCAGGTACAACCCGTGAACAGTTAATTGAATCCTTAAAGAGTTCATGGAAGTTAATTGATCCTGAAAGCGGATGGGTCAGCGCATCACATCTTGAATCAGCGGTCACCATGCTTGAAAAGTTTGTCGAGTACCACAAGGAGACTACCCGTGAAGTCAAGGGTGCTGAGCTTCGCTTTGATGTGAAGCTGGGCCGTGCTCGCATTATCGGAACCGTTGACCGACTTGAAGTCGAGGCAGATGGTTCAAAACCGGTAATACCGCAATAAGCAAAGAGGATGCCAAAAAGAATCTGCAGCTTGCTAGTTATCAATTGGGTGTACACGAGGGTGGATTTACAGATGGCGACAAGAGTGCAGGTGCAGAGCTTGTCTACCTTGGAACAAGTAGCGCAGGTGCATCGATCCGCCAGCAGTATGCGATCGATCTTGAAGAGACTAAACAGAGGATTGAAACTATTGGTGAGGGCATGGGAGCTGCAACCTTCTTTGCCACCGTTAATAAGCGCTGTAAAGGCTGCCCAGTGAGGAAATCCTGCCCTGTTCAAAGCGATGGTCGGGCGGTGATTGAGTAATGTCGATCGAATCAATCCAGCCTAAGTACACACCTGAAGAGATCATCGCCAAGCTTCAGGCACATCCAAAGTTTGGTTCACAGATCAAACCGATCACAAAGCATCAATCAGCGATCATCAGCAGCGGTTTAGAACCAGCGGTTGTTATTGCAGGTGCAGGCTCTGGCAAAACAGAAACCATGAGCAACCGTGTCTTGTATTTAGTTGCCAACGGTTTTGCAACCCCTGATCAAATCTTGGGTCTTACCTTTACCCGAAAAGCTGCTGGCGAACTATCAGTTCGAATTCGCAAGCGTTTGCGCCAGCTGTCGCAGTTGCCAGAGTTTGGCCACATCACATCAACCAGCACCGCGGTTACGACCTATCACTCATATGCTGGCAAGTTGTTAAGCGAACATGCAATCCGTTACGGAATCGATGCAGATGCTGAACCATTGGGTGAGGCAGCCATTTGGCAGATCGCATCCGATGTCGTGCGCAACTGGTCTGATGATTCATATCGCAATGACAGCGCGGTAAGCACAGTGATTAAGGATTTGCTGGGTCTTTCAAAGTTGATGTTGGAGCACCAAGTTAAAGCCAGTGACATTGAAGCAATCGGTAACGAGATGCTTGAAAAGTTGCAGTTGTTAGCCCGGTAACGAGATGCTTGAAAAGTTGCAGTTGTTAGCCGGCAGCACCAATGAAGATACCCGTGCAGTTGCTCGTGCGATGCGTCAACGCAATTCATTACTGCCGATGGTTGAAGCCTTTATGGAACGCCGTAAAGCAGCAGGGGAATTGTCCTTTGATGATCAGATGTCACTTGCTGCAGATATCGCGCAGAACTTTGAAGATGTGGGCACATTAGAGCGCGGTAAGTACAAGGTCGTATTGCTGGATGAGTATCAAGATACTTCGCAGTCACAGGTGCGTATGTTGTCTGCCTTGTACGGCAACTTTGTC
>JBEDKL010000109.1:0-2548 GCA_041172145.1 Actinomycetota bacterium | reverse complement strand
CAGATTCCACGTTTTTGCGACCACCCATTATTAGATCCAGTTGGTGCATGCCGTCAGTGTCTAGTTGATATTGAAATCAATGGCCGTGCATTTCCAAAGCCACAAGCCTCTTGCACAATTCCTGTAGAGCCAGGCATGATCGTAAAGACTCAATTAACCTCGCCTGTCGCTGAAAAAGCACAACGAGGCGTAATGGAGCTACTGCTTGTTAATCACCCATTGGATTGCCCAGTGTGTGACAAGGGTGGAGAGTGTCCACTACAAAACCAAGCGATGAGCAATGGCCAGGGTGCATCACGTTTTGAAGGTGTAAAGCGCACCTTTGAAAAGCCAATCAATATCTCTTCTCAGGTACTACTTGACCGCGAGCGTTGTGTTTTGTGTGCACGTTGCACACGTTTCTCAGAACAAATCGCAAGCGATCCATTCATTACTCTTAATGAGCGTGGAGCGCTGCAACAAGTTGGTATCTACGAGAACCAACCATTCGAGTCATACTTTTCTGGAAACACAGTTCAGATCTGTCCAGTGGGTGCGCTCACTGGTGCGGCATATCGATTCCGCGCTCGTCCATTTGATTTAGTTTCAACTCCATCTGCATGCGAACACTGTGCATCTGGTTGCGATATGCGTACCGATGTTCGCCGTGGAAAAACTCTTCGCCGTCTAGCCGGTGATGATGCATCAGTAAATGAAGAATGGAACTGCGATAAGGGTCGTTGGGCATTTAAGTATGTGACATCTGTTGATCGCCTTAAGGTTCCAATGATTCGTAACGCTGCAGGTGAGCTAGTTGAAGCATCATGGCCAGAGGCTCTAGCTGTTGCCGCTGAAGGACTTAAGTCTGCAAAGGCTGCAGTTCTTGTTGGTGGTCGTGCAACACATGAAGATGCTTACGGTTACAGCAAGTTTGCTCGTGTTGCTCTAGGCACTAATGACATTGATTTCCGCTCACGTCTTTCATCAGATGAAGAGCGAGAGTTCATTGCATCTCGTGTAGTTGGTTCATCAACAACTTACCGAGACATTGATAAGGCTGATCAAGTTCTTCTAGTTGGCTTCGAGCCAGAAGAAGAGTCACCAATTGTTTTCTTGCGTATCAATAAGCAGTTCCGCAAGCGTGCTTTGAAGGTCATTTCAATCGGTTCGAAGGAATCGATTGCAGTTGGCAAGCTAAAGGCTGAGTTTGTAAAGGTTGCACCTGGACAAGAAGCTGCAGCTATTTCTGCACAGAAGCTGACAGATAAGTCGGTAATTCTGGTTGGAGAACGCGCAGCTGAAAGCGCTGGAGCACTAACAGCTGTTGCTGCACTTGCTGATTCAACTGGAGCAAAGCTTGCTTGGATTCCACGTCGTGCGGGTGAGCGCGGCGCAATCGAAGCTGGAGCAATCGGAAATCTTCTTCCTGGCGGACGTCCAGTAACTGATGCAGCGGCTCGTGTAGATATCGCAGCTGTTTGGAATACAGATTCAATTCCATCAGAAATTGGACGCTCAACCTCACAGATTATTGATGCAGTAAATGCAGGTCAGATCGGTGCACTTGTAGTGGGTGGAGTGGATCCACTTGATGGCGATAACAGCCAAGGCGCTTTGTCTGCACTTGATAAGGCTTTTGTGGTTTCACTAGAAATCGCACCAAGTGCAGTAACGGCACGAGCAAATGTGGTTCTTCCAGTTGCAGCTGTAACTGAAAAGTCAGGATCATTTTTAAACTGGGAAGGTCGCGCACGTTCATTTGATGCAGCGGTTGCCGATTCTCTCAATCGCAGTGATTTAAGAATCCTTTCAATGATCGCTGAAGAGATGGGTATCTCTTTAAATCTTGGAACAGTAACGGCAGCTGCTAAGGAGATTGCATCTCTTGGTGCATGGGATGGCGCACGTGCATCATTTAGCTCAGTTGCAGCACAAGCTCAACCAGCTCTCAACTCAGATCAAGCCTTGATTACTTCTTGGCGTCGCTTGCTAGATCTTGGAACTTTGCAAGAAGGAGAAGAGCATCTTGCCGGCACCGCCCGCAGAACAGTTGCTGTTATCTCTCCAAAGCGTGCACAGGCAATGGGCGTTGTTGATGGCGATCAACTCAAGATTTCAACTGCACAAGGCTCAGTAACTCTTTCTGCTCTGGTTGAAAACATTCATGATGATGCTGTCTGGGCGCCACGTAACTCACGTGGTTCTCAATTGTTGGCAAACCTAGGCGTCGCACATGGCGCAGTAGTTACGGTGGTGAAGGCATGACAACTGCAGAACTAATCGGAGCAGATCCAGGCTGGCTCATTGCCGTTAAGGCTTTGATCGTCTTTGCAATCTGCGTATTGCTGACTTTGATGTCTGTCTGGGGAGAACGCCGCATCGTTGCACGCATGCAGCAACGACCAGGACCTAACCGAGTTGGACCTTTTGGTTTGATTCAAGCTCTTGCAGATGGTGTGAAGTTGGCACTTAAGGAAGACATTATTCCTACCGCTGCAGACAAGGTTGTCTTCATCCTTGCACCAATCATTAGCGCAACAACGGCATTCATGGCCTTTGCTGTTATTCC
>JBEDKL010000108.1:0-4604 GCA_041172145.1 Actinomycetota bacterium | reverse complement strand
CGGCCCACAACCACAGACTCAAACGACTCCTAATAAGGGTCCTCAAGTAAAGCGCCCGTATGCAAAGCGCGTTGATGAGGTCAGTGCTGGCGGTTTAGTAATCGATTCAACTGGAACCAAGGGTTTGTTAATCGGTCGTTACGACCACAAGGATGCAACCGGTAAGCGGGTTTTGTGGTCCTTACCTAAGGGACATATTGAAGAGGGTGAAACACCTGAACAAGCCGCGATTCGCGAGGTTGCAGAGGAAACTGGAATTACATCGAGCATTACGAAACCGCTAGGTGTTATTGATTTCTGGTTTATGGCTGGTGGAAAGCGAATTCACAAAACCGTTCACCACTTTATGTTTACAGAGGTCGGTGGCGTTTTAGCGGCACAAGAAAGTGAAGTTGATGAGGTTTCTTGGTTTCCACTAGAAGAGATTGTCAACCGTCTTGCATACCCAGATGAGAAAAAGTTAATTGCTCGAAGCATGGAGGCAACTTCATGAAAAGGTTAGCTCTAGCTCTTATTACAACATTGATTGCTTTGATGATGCCCCATGCAACGGCGGCAAATTCAGTTGTTCGAATTACCGCACCGATTCACCAAACATATACAGGTGAGTTTCGAAATGATGATTTGGTAGAAAAGCTGACGCCATCGGGTCAATTAGGTCAGTTGATTTTTCGCCCCATTGAAAAAAATAGAACTTGGGTTATTGATCCGGCGTTAGTTGATGAGATTTTAACGATGACAACTACCTACAAATTAGCAACGGGTGCTGAACCTTCTGGAACAGAGATCGCATTTGATTGGATGATGCAGTTAAGAAAAGTGACTGCCGACAATGATGTGATCGCTTTGCCATATGGAAACCCTGATGTGCAACTTGCTAAAAAGTTAGCACCCAGTGAACTGCGCTCTTATTACAACTTTGGAAAAGAACGTCTGCAGTTGGCACTTGGCCGGGTAGTTAGAACCGATCCAAGTCAAAACTGGAGCGTTGGAAACTCAACTTTAAACAATGATTTACGCCGTAATTACACAGAGAATCGAAAGGCTTTGACCAAGCTTTCGCAGGTGGTTGATTCAGCTGATTTAGTCATGATGCGAGCTCGTTTAGCTCAGTTGTTATCACCTGAGTTAAAGAAGGATTCAAGACAATACTTTTCATACAGCGCTTCTAATGCCGTTAAAGAGGTTGTGCGAAAGTTAAGAATCAATAGCGGTAAGTATCAGATAACAACATCTTCGGTTGATTTGCCTGTCACTGTGATTAATGAGTTTGATGTTGATGTCACCGTAGATATTCTTATGGAGCCGCAAAACACCCGTGTGCAGGTAGAGAGTTTTTATGATGTTGTTATTCCGGCTCAATCAAAGCTACAGCTAGAGATGTCTGTCGGTGTTGTGGCACCTGGTCAAACAACGGTGTTGGCAACGATTTCAGATTCAGATGGGGATGAGGCTGTACCTGCCGCGATCCTGACCTTAAATTCAACTGTTATTGACCCTAAGGTCACCTGGTTTACAACTGGTTCAGCGATACTTCTCTTGTTGGCAGCTGTAGCCCAAAGTGTTCGCCGAGTTCGAAGGAGGAGTAAATGAAATCCAATGAACTCTTCCGTGCCTCGGGGATCATGGCTCTTGGAACGATAATTTCTAGAATTACAGGTTTCATCCGCGGAATTTTGATTGTTGCTGTTTTGGGAACCGCACTGCTTGCAGATACTTACAACGTTGCAAACACAATGCCAAATATTTTGTACAACTTACTTGTAGGTGGTGCACTTACCGCAATCTTCATCCCACAGTTGGTGCGCTCCTTTGACCATGAAGATGGTGGAGATGGTTTTGCTTCACGTTTAATTACAACAATCTCCTTAATTCTTTTGGTGTTAGTAACTTTGGGAATGGTCTTTGCACCAGCTTTGGTTCGTTTATATGCGCCAGAGTTTTTTACACCTGGTTTTGAGACTGAACAAGAGATCGCGATTGCTTTTACGCGTTACTGCTTGCCACAGATCTTCTTCTTAGGTTTGTTTACGATGTTGGGTCAGGTTGCATGATGTGGGCGCCGATCGCCAATAACCTGGTCGGAATCGCTTTATTTGGTGGTTTTTTGGTGTTTTCACCGGGGGTAACAATCTCAAACATTACCTCTGCCCAGGTTCAGATTTTGGGTTGGGGAACCACTTTAAGTGTTGTTGTCCAAGCCTTGGTTTTAGTTCCTGTTGTAAAGCGATTGGGAATCACAATCAAACCAAAGCTTGGTCTTGAAGGTTTAGGTAAGTCATTTAATTTGGCGGGCTGGACCTTGATTTATGTTTTGATTTCACAACTTGGTTACTTGGTTACTGTAAATGTTGCAACCTCTGCGGCGGTGCGAAGTGCGCAAGAGGGTGTAACAACTGGTGTTGGTTACACACCATATACATACGCATATTTTGTTATGTTGTTGCCGTATTCAATTGTGACAATCTCAATTATTACCGCGATCTTGCCGCACATTTCAAAGTTAGCACTTGATGGAAAAGGTGAAGAGGTAAAGGCACAACTTGTGCGTGCAATTCGTTTAGTAGGTGTAATTACCATTCCTAGCGCAGTTGCATTTTTACTCTTTGGTTCATTAATTACCGAAGTTATCTTTATCGGTATCCCAGTAGAGGATTCGCGTTACATCGGTTATGTCTTATCAGCGCTTAGCTTTGGCTTGGTCGCGTTTTCAATCAACCTAATTTTGATCCGTGGATTTAACGCTTTTGAAGATACACGTACACAAGTGATTTCTATTTTGATTATCAATATTATTTCTGTGGCGCTTTCCTACTTCTTCTTGTACTTCTTAAAGAATCAATGGGTAACCGTTGGTTTAGGTGTTGCATTCTCATTTAGTTATCTAGTTGGTTTACTTGTAACTCTTGGCTTATTAAAGAGGCACACCGGCAAGTTAGCGGTTAGAGAGTTTCTTGCCCAACATATTCGTCTATTGACCGCTGCATTACTTGTAATGCTTCCATTGTTTGCAATGGTCGAATATGTCGAATGGTTTGGGGCTGATCTTTCTCAAGCTGCTCGCGCAGGTGAGTTACTGCTTGTGATGGTCATCGCATTCTTTGGCTATATCTTTGCTGCAAAGGCGCTTCGGGTTGAAGAAATTTCGATGATCCGCCACCTGGGCAGTTCAATCTCGCGCCGTTCAACAAAACCCGAAGAAAACCATTAGATTTCGGGGTCTAAGGAGCACACATGAGTGAAGTAAGAAATGTCGTAATTGTTGGATCAGGTCCAGCGGGGTACACCGCTGCGATCTACGCTGCACGCGCGCAGCTAGATCCAGTTATCTACGAGGGTTCAGTTACCGCAGGTGGCGCGCTCATGAATACAACTGAGGTTGAAAACTTTCCTGGCTTTACAGATGGTGTGATGGGTCCGGATCTAATGGACAACATGCGCAAGCAGGCAAAGCGTTTTGGTGCCGAGTTAATTACAGATGACATTGTCGAGATGGATCTAACTGGCGATATCAAAGTTTTGAAGGATGGTTCTGGTAACACTGTTAAGGCAAAATCTGTAATCCTTGCAACAGGTAGCGCATACCGCGAAATTGGTTTGGTTAATGAAAAGCGTTTGTCAGGCCATGGTGTTTCATGGTGTGCAACTTGTGATGGTTTCTTTTTCCGCGGACAAACAATTGCAGTTGTCGGTGGTGGAGACAGTGCGGTTGAAGAAGCGACCTTCTTAACTCGCTTTGCTGACAAGGTTGTTTTGATTCACCGTCGCGATACCTTGCGTGCATCAAAGATTATGGCTGATCGTGCAAAAGCTAATCCAAAGATTGAGTTTTTGTGGAACACAGAGGTAATTGATGTTTTGGGTGCTGACAAGGTTGAGGCGCTAAAGCTGCGTAATACCGTTGATGGAACTGAATCAGAGCGCGCATTTACCGGTTTGTTTGTTGCGATCGGACATATTCCACGTAGCGAATTAATTACTGGCCAGATTGATTTAGATAATGAAGGTTATGTAATTTGCGAGGGACGCTCTACACGCACCAACCAAAAGGGTGTCTTTGCTTGTGGCGATTTAGTTGACCACACATACCGTCAAGCAATTACCGCTGCAGGCTCTGGTTGTGCAGCAGCACTAGATGCTGAAAAGTTTTTAGCTCACTAAGTTTGGCGCATTACTTTTAAACAACGACAAAAAAGAGGAGTACGAGGATGGCAACAAGCAAGGTAACTACAGCAACCTTTGATGCAGAGGTTCTTAAGAGCAGCACCCCTGTTTTGGTTGATTTTTGGGCTGAATGGTGTGGTCCATGCCGCGCGGTTGGCCCAATCCTTGAAGAGATTTCAAATGAGTACGGCTCAAAGATCAAGATCGTAAAGCTCAATACAGATGAAGAGTCAGCGATTGCGATTAAGTATGGAATTACATCTATTCCATCAATGTATGTCTTTGTAAATGGTGAGGTTGTTACACAAATCGTTGGAGCTAAGCCAAAGCCAGCGCTACTGAAGGATCTAGAAAGCTTCCTCGCATAAATTCATGTCAGATTTAACCGAGTCGGAGATCCGCTCATTTCAACAAGCCCGTGGCCTTGATGTCACGGGTTT
>JBEDKL010000107.1:0-2582 GCA_041172145.1 Actinomycetota bacterium | reverse complement strand
TCTTCATCAATTTCAGTTGATACAAAGGTTGGTGTTAAAGATTGCAAAACCTGAACAGCGATTCGAGATGCAACCTCTCCAGCTGCATGTCCTCCCATGCCATCTGCAACAGCGATCAACTGAGCAGAAACAAGTGCTGAATCCTCATTGCCTTGTCTGACTAAACCAATGGCAGAGCGCGCAGATGTTTCAAAGAAGTGTGCGCTCATGGTTCTAAGAGTAACGGTGTACCCTGCAAAGGTGAAGATTTACGCCCACCGCGGATCCTCGATGCAGCACCCTGAGTTAACAATGGCGGCTTACAAAGCAGCAATTGATGATGGGGCCGATGGTTTTGAATGCGATGTTCGGCTTACCAAGGACAACCAGTTGGTGCTGTGGCATGACGCCGATATGCAACGTATCTGCGGCTATTCAGCACGCATTGCAAACTCAACATTGTCTGAGATTAAAGATTTATATCCAGAAGCTATGACACTTGAAGAGCTTTTGATTCTGGCCAGAGATAACAAAAAAGAGTTAGCGATTGAAACCAAACACCCAGTACCAACCGGAAGCTTGGTAGAGAAAAAGATTGTGGAACTTTTACAACAAGAAAAAGCTGTTGCAGATATTCATGTGATGTCATTTTCATGGCTTGCAATTGAAAAAATGCGAAGCTTTGATCCACAACAAAGCACAGTTGCCTTATTGCACGACAACTACTCCTTTGCAATGCGCAGATTTACCTCGGCAGCCAGTATTGGCCCTGGGATCCGCGCCCTTCGCAAAAGAGCTCAATTGTTAGATGATCCACGCAAACTCTTTGTATGGACCGTTGATGATGCCGACGATATGCGTTTTTGTGCTGACAACGGTGTCGATGTTCTGATTACAAATACCCCGTCATATGCAAGGTCGGTACTCGGGTATCATTAGCAAGTGAGTACATACGCCTATCTCGGTCCCAAGGGAACATTTACAGAGGCGGCTCTTAAAAAGATCACTTCTTCAAATGATCGCCTCATGCCTTATGCAAATGTCACTGCAGCACTTGATGCGGTCCGTTTGGGTAAAGCCCACTTTGCTTTAGTTCCAATTGAAAACTCAGTCGAAGGTGTTGTTGCACGCACACTTGATGAGCTTGCAACAGGAGAACCATTGGCAATTGTTGGCGAAGTTACATTGCCAGTTTCCTTTGCTTTGATGATTAAAGGTGATGACAAGGAAATCTTGCGTATCGCTACACATCCACATGCAGAGGCACAATGCCGCAACTATGTAGCTGCTAATTACCCAGATGCTGAATTGATTGCGACAGCATCAACAGCTGCTGCAGCTGAAGCGATTTCTCGTGGCGAGTTTGATGCAGCGATTGCAGCACCAGTTGCTGCAGCCCATTACGGCTTGCGTGTGATTGCAGACAATATTGGTGACAACATCGGAGCGGTTACACGTTTCATCTTGGTGTCAAAGCCAGGTTCAATTCCAAAGAGCACCGGCCTAGATCGAACCTCATTAGCTGTCTTTATCGGCATTGATCACGCGGGAGCCTTGCTCGATATCTTGACTGAGTTCGCAAAGCGGGATGTAAACCTAACTTTTATTCAATCACGTCCAACCGGAGTCGAGCTTGGCCATTACCATTTCATTATTGATGCTGAGGGTCACATCGCAGATACGCCAGTGAAGGAGGCAGTAGAAAGCCTTCGAGCGATCTGCGAAGACATCCGATTCCTTGGTTCATACCCACGAGAAAAGGCAAGTAAATGATTGATATCAAGTACCTACGCGAAAACCCAGATGCGGTTCGTGCATCACAAAAAGGTCGCGGCGAAGATGTATCAATCGTTGACAAGGTAATTGCAATTGATGAAATCCGTCGCGCAGCTATTGAAAAGTTTGAAACTTTGCGCGCAGAACAAAACCTTTTATCAAAATCTGTAGGAGCTGCAAAAGGTGATGAAAAAGCAGCTTTATTAGAGAATGCAAAAGAGTTAGCGGCAAAGGTTAAAGAGGCGGATTCAAAGCGTGCAGAGGTAGAAGAGGAAAGCAAGCAGTTAATCATGCAGCTTTCAAATATCTTGGATCCAGATGCACCAATTGGTGGAGAAGCAGATTTTGTTGTTATCGAACATATCGGAACACCTCGCACCTTTGATTTCCAACCTAAGGACCATGTTGAGCTCGGCAAGTTGCTTGGTGCAATTGATACCGAACGTGGTGCAAAGGTTGCAGGTTCTCGTTCTTACTACTTAACAGGTGCTGGAGCGATGCTTGAGTTCGCACTTGTTAACTACGCAATCTCATCTGCATTAAAGGCTGGATTTACTCCAGTAATTCCACCAGTACTTGTAAATCCTGCCGCAATGGAGGGAACTGGTTTCCTCGGACAAGCTGCAGAAAATGTTTATCACCTTGAAAAAGATGATGTTTATTTAGTTGGTACATCTGAGGTTCCACTTGCTGCAATGCATATGGATGAGGTTTTATCCGCCGATAAATTGCCAATGCGTTACGCCGGTTACTCATCTTGTTTCCGTCGCGAAGCTGGAACATATGGCAAGGACACCCGCGGAATTATTCGCGTTCACCAGTTCGAC
>JBEDKL010000106.1:0-4490 GCA_041172145.1 Actinomycetota bacterium | reverse complement strand
CTAGAAGTAGGAAAAGCGCTTCAGGCAGCTGGTGTTGAAATTGTTTCAACGGGATCGACCGCACAAACACTAAGCGCAGCCGGAGTCTCGGTCACCGAGGTAAGTGCTTACACAGGTTTCCCAGAAATTATGAATGGCCGCGTGAAGAGCTTGCACCCACGTATTCATGCAGGAATTTTGGCTGATCAAAATAATCCAGAGCATTTATCTGCGATCACTGAGCTAGATATCGCTCCATTTGATTTAGTAATCATCAATCTCTATCCCTTTGCCCAAACCGTTGCATCAGGTGCAACCTTTGATGAAAGCATCGAACAGATAGATATCGGTGGCCCTGCAATGCTTCGGGCGGCAGCCAAGAATCACAGCTCAGTTGCGGTGATTTCAGACCCTTCTCAATACGACCTTTTACTAGAAGCTATCTCTGCTGGGGGATTTACCCAGGATGAACGACGTCAATTAGCGCTAGATGTATTTCGTGTTACCGCGCAATACGATCTAGCAATCGCTACCTGGCTCGGTGCTTCAGATTCACAACAACTTCCTGAATGGTTTGGCCAAATCTGGAGCCGAAAGAGCGCGCTTCGCTATGGCGAAAATCCGCATCAAGAAGCGGCGATTTATGCGGGCACCGGTTCAGGGGTAGTTAATGCACAACAGCTGCACGGAAAAGAGATGTCTTTCAATAACTACACCGATGCAGATGCTGCTTGGCGTGCGGTGAGAGATCATCGTGATCCTGCAGTTGCCATCATGAAACATGCCAATCCATGCGGAATCGCTGTATGTGCCTTGGGTGTTGCAGTTGCTTACCAACATGCCCACGAGTGCGATCCCGTATCTGCTTTTGGTGGAGTTGTAGCTGCAAATAGAAAGGTTGATCTTGCAATGGCAGAGCCATTATCAAAGGTCTTTACCGAAGTTGTTATCGCTCCAGATTATGATCAAGATGCACTTGAACTATTGATGAAAAAACCTTCGATACGAATCTTGAAGGCCGAGGTAACACCCCTAGATAAGTTTGAGCTTCGTCCAGTTTCAGGTGGAGTCTTGTTGCAAGAGAGTGATTTGATCGATGCAGATGGAGATTCACCAGCACACTGGAAACAGGTTTGCGGTCCGCAGGTAGATGAACAAGCTATGAAAGATCTTGAGTTTGCTTGGAGAAGTGTTCGATCAGTAAAGAGCAATGCGATCATCCTTGCTTCAATGACCACATCGGTAGGAATTGGAATGGGTCAGGTAAGCAGGGTTGATTCGGCACGTTTGGCGGTTTCGCGTGCAGGTGATCGTGCTAAGGGATCTGTTGCGGCAAGTGATGCATTCTTCCCATTTGCCGATGGTCTTCAGATTCTTATTGATGCAGGGATCACCGCTGTAGTTCAACCAGGCGGAAGTGTGCGTGATGAAGAGGTTATCGCTGCAGCACAATCGGCAGGGATAGCTATGTTTTTCACCAATACCCGACATTTCTCTCACGCTTAATTAACTCGGTAGGCTTAGAACATGAGCGCGCAGATACTAGATGGCAAGGCGGTTGCCTCAGCTATAAAGGCTGAGCTTGCAACCCG
Source organism: Actinomycetota bacterium (assembly GCA_041172145.1). Lineage (GTDB taxonomy): Bacteria > Actinomycetota > Actinomycetes > Nanopelagicales > Nanopelagicaceae > Planktophila. Next base: position 2,919 of record JBEDKL010000106.1, on the reverse strand, counting down.
GGTAGCTGCTCTTCATTTAAAGGGAGTTACACCTGGACTTGGAACCATTCTGGTTGGTGATGATCCTGGTTCCCACTCATATGTTGGTGGAAAGCACCGTGATTGCCAAGAGGTTGGTATTAACTCAATAAGAATTGATTTGCCTGCAACTGCAACAGAGAAGGATGTTTTGGCAGCAATTGCAGATCTCAACGCCTCCAATGAATGCACCGGTTACATAGTTCAGCTTCCCTTGCCCAAGGGCATTAATACTCAAAGAGTTCTTGAAGCGATTGATCCTGCCAAAGATGCAGATGGTTTACACCCACTTAATTTAGGACGATTAGTTTTGGGTTATGAAGCACCTTTGCCATGTACTCCACGTGCAATTGTTGCGCTATTGGATCACTATAAAATTTCAACAAAGGGTGCCAACGTAACTGTCATCGGCCGCGGCTTAACAGTTGGTCGCCCATTGGGATTACTACTTACTCGCAAACAAGAAAATGCAACAGTTACTTTGACTCATACAGGTACTAAGGATTTGACTGCACACACAAAAAATGCCGACATCGTTGTTGCAGCAATTGGTCAATCTCATTTCTTAAAAGCTGAAATGATTAAAGAGGGTGCTGTTGTAATTGATGTTGGAATTTCTAGAACTGAGCATGGTTTAGATGGAGATGTTTGCCCTGGTGTTTACGAGAAAGCTTCATATGTTTCGCCGATGCCTGGGGGAGTAGGACCCATGACTCGTGCAATGTTGCTTACAAATGTGGTTGATGCATGCAGCTAAACAATCGACTGCTGAGCCTTGTTAGCTATGGGTTAGTCCTGACCGGAGTCGTTTTAGGGGTCTTGGGTTTTGTGCGAGCCGGATCACTTTTTATCGCCGCTGGAACCGCGGGCGTTGCTCTCAAATTGCGAGATTTCCGCCGGATCGAGTTTTACATTCCGCTAGCTATATCAATCGCCCTTTTCGCGCTGGCCACTTCCTCGCGGGCGGTAGAGTTGCCCCATTCGCAATCAGCCATGAATGGAGTCACGATGGGTGGCAAAGTCACAGTAGTCGGTGCAGGTTTCTACGGATCAACAACAGCTCTTCGTTTAGCTGAATATGATGTTTTTGACACCGTTGTTTTAACTGACATCCTTGAAGGAAAGTCAGAAGGTTTGGCTCTAGATATGAATCAATCCCGCTCAATTGAAGGATTTGAGACAAAGATCGTTGGAGCTACAACAACACCAGAAGGTGCTGGTTATGAAGCAACAGCTAATTCAGATGTAGTTGTAATCACCGCTGGACTTCCTCGTAAGCCAGGTATGAGCCGCATGGATCTAATCGGCGTAAACGCTGGCATCGTTCGTGGTGTTGCAGAAAATATTGCAAAGCATTCTCCAAACGCCGTCATCATCGTGGTTTCAAACCCACTTGATGAGATGACCGCCTTGGCACAGATTGCAACAAACTTTCCAAAGAATCGCGTAATGGGTCAGGCAGGAATGCTAGACACAGCACGTTTCACAAACTTTGTCGCTGAAAAGCTTGGCGTAAAGGTTTCATCAGTTAAGACTCTGACACTTGGTTCACATGGCGACACGATGGTTCCAGTTCCAAGTCGTTGCACAGTTGATGGCAAGCCACTGAGTGATCTACTTTCACAAGAAGAGATCGCTGACCTTGTAGATCGCACACGCAATGGCGGAGCAGAAGTTGTTGCATTGCTAAAGACAGGTTCTGCTTACTACGCACCATCTGCAGCAGCTGCCCGCATGGCAAAGGCCGTCATTGAAGATTCAGGTGCAGTAATGCCTGTATGTGCATGGGTTGATGGCGAGTACGGAATTTCTGGTGTGTACCTTGGCGTAGAAGCTGAGATCGGTCGCACCGGTGTAAAGAAGGTTGTTGAAGGCGCACTTACCGATACTGAAGTTGCAGCTCTCAAAGAGGCAGCAGAAGCGGTTCGTGCTAAGCAAGCAGATGTCCAAACACTTTAATTGACGAGACACTCTAAATAAGGAGAGACAATGAGCAAGATCAAGGTAACAGGCACAGTCGTCGAACTCGATGGCGATGAAATGACACGCATCATGTGGCAGTTCATTAAGGATTCTTTGATCCTGCCTTACTTAGATGTGAACCTCGAGTACTACGACTTGGGTATGGAACACCGCGATGCAACTGATGATCAGGTAACTATTGATTCAGCTCGTGCCATCCAAAAGCATGGTGTTGGTATTAAGTGCGCAACTATTACCCCTGATGAGGCTCGTGTAGAAGAGTTTGGTCTCAAGAAGATGTGGAAGTCTCCTAACGGAACTATCCGCAACATCCTTGGTGGAGTTATCTTCCGTGAGCCGATCATCATCAGCAATGTTCCACGTTTGGTCCCTCACTGGACTCAGCCAATCGTTATTGGCCGTCACGCATTTGGTGACCAGTACCGCGCAACAGATTTCAAGGTTCCGGGCCCAGGAAAGCTGACAATCTCATTTGTTCCAGAAGATGGCAGCGCTCCAATTACTTCAGAGGTTTACAACTTTGAGTCTTCAGGTGTGGCGATGGCGATGTACAACGTCGATGATTCAATTCGCGACTTTGCACGCGCATCTCTGAACTACGGATTACTACGTAAGTTCCCTGTTTACCTTTCAACAAAGAACACAATTCTTAAAGCATACGATGGTCGCTTCAAGGACATCTTTGAAGAGATCTACCAAGCAGAGTTCAAGCCACAGTTTGATGCTGCAGGTATTTGGTACGAGCACCGCTTGATCGATGACATGGTTGCTATGTCATTGCGCATGGAGGGTGGTTACGTTTGGGCATGTAAGAACTATGACGGCGATGTTCAATCTGACACCGTTGCTCAAGGATATGGATCTCTTGGTTTGATGACATCAGTTTTGATGACACCAGATGGAAAGGTCTGCGAGTCA
>JBEDKL010000105.1:0-3928 GCA_041172145.1 Actinomycetota bacterium | reverse complement strand
TTGCTTCACGAAAGGCAAAGAAGTAAACACTTCTAACTTTGCGTGAAACTATTTGAGCCGGGCTCCCTTTGGTCATACAAGGGGTACCGGCTCTTTTGGTTTTCCAACGCAATCTTTGTTTTAGGAGCATCTGCTTTTCCTATCGCACTTGCAGTAACTGTATTAGATGCAGGTGGAACAGCTTCATCCCTTGGTTTAATTCTTGGCGCTCGAGTTTTGTCTGGAGTTGTCTTTGCTCCCTTTGCTGGGGTCTGGGCCGATCGTCTTCCGCGCAGAAATGTAATGATCGGTGCAGATTTATTTAGATCAGCTGTTGTTATTGCGATGGTTTTTGTCTCAGCACCATCCATGCCACATTACTTGTTGGGCCTTGCGGTTTTTCTAATGGGTGTTGGCGATGCGTTTGGTGCAGCCGCAGCAGGTGCGATTATTCCTAGCCTGGTTCCTGATGAAAAACTGCCAGCTGCAAATGTTGCTCGAAACATTATGACTAAAGGTTCAACAATTGTTGGCCCAGGTATTGGTGGAGCCGCTGTCTTCTTTGTCGGTGGAAGATTCACCTTTATCTTCACCGCCTTTGCCTTTGCGCTGGGCACATACTTTTTGTTTAAGATCCAAGAAGATATCAATGGAAAAGAGCGCGATCGCGAACCTTTCTTGACTGAACTTCGCGAAGGTCTGCGTACCGTTCGAGAGATCCCATGGATCGGCGCGATGATTGCAATGGCATCGGTTCAGTTGATGGTTGTAATCGCAGCAGAGGTTGTTTTATTGCCGGTGATTACACGTCGAGAATTTGATTCCAATACTCCTTTTGCTTTATCGGCTGCGGCATTCTCAGTCGGCTCGATTATCTCGGCGGTACTGTGCGTCAAGATCAAGGTTAAACATGAAGGCTATGTATCTATCTTTGTCTGGATGTTTATCGTTATTGCACCTTTGTCTCTAGCTTTTCCAGTATCCGGAACCTTTGTAGTGATCGCATACCTATTTGCAGGATTTTCAGTTGGCCCATGGGAGGCATGGTGGTCTTCTGCGGTTCAGCGAGAAGTGCCTGCACATCTACAGGGTCGGGTTTTTTCAATTGATCACATGGGAACAGCAGGGTTAATGCCAATTGGTATGGCGCTGATTGGACCTGCGGTAAATGCATTTGGAGAGCGGGAGGTTTTGATTGGTGCTTCGATTTTCCATATCTTGATTGGGCTATCAATCCTTGGCGTCCCAGGAGTTAAGGATATGAAGATGCCTAAGAAGCACAATGATGCTGATTATTCTCACGGCGAACAGAAGTAAGCACAAAAACCCAAGCGCAAAACCGCCCCAGAATCTAAACTTCGAGCATGACAAGAATCGGTGAAACTAGCGATCTGCTGAAGTGTTCCTTCTGCGGCAAGACCCAGAAGCAGGTTAAGAAGCTCATCGCCGGTCCTGGCGTTTATATCTGTGATGAATGTATTGAGCTATGTAACGAGATCATCGTTGAAGAGCTCAGCGAAGCCAACTCACTTGGGCTATCTGAACTTCCAAAGCCACAGGCGATCTTTGAATTCCTGGATCAATATGTAATCGGACAAGATCGTGCAAAGAAGTCTTTGTCTGTTGCGGTCTACAACCATTATAAGCGTGTACAAAGCGGCGACAGCGGACGTGAAGATTCAATTGAATTAGCAAAGTCAAACATTTTGATGCTTGGACCAACAGGTTGCGGCAAGACTCTTATGGCGCAAACTTTGGCTCGCATGCTCAATGTTCCCTTCGCAATTGCAGATGCAACAGCACTTACCGAGGCTGGTTATGTCGGAGAAGATGTAGAAAACATTTTGCTGAAGCTTTTGCAGGCTGCAGATTACGATGTGAAAAAGGCTGAAACAGGAATTATCTACATCGATGAAATCGATAAGGTTGCTCGCAAATCTGAGAACCCATCAATCACTCGCGATGTATCAGGTGAAGGTGTTCAGCAAGCGCTTCTAAAGATTCTTGAAGGAACTGTTGCATCTGTTCCACCTCAGGGTGGTCGTAAGCACCCACATCAAGAGTTCATTCAAATCGATACTACAAATGTTTTGTTTATCGTTGGTGGAGCTTTTGCTGGTCTTGAAAAGATTATCGAGTCACGCGTAGGTAAATCAGGTGTTGGCTTCAACGCAACCTTGCAAGATGCCGCAGATAAGAACCGTAAGGACATCTTTGCTGATGTAATGCCAGAGGATCTCTTGAAGTTTGGAATGATCCCTGAGTTCATTGGCCGTCTGCCAGTTCTTACAAGTGTTGAAAACCTAGATAAGCCAGCGTTGATGCAGATCCTGACTGAGCCAAAGAACGCTTTGGTAAAGCAGTACCAGCGCCTCTTTGATTTAGACCATGTTCAGCTTGAATTTGATGCAGAAGCACTCGATGCGATTGCAGATCTTGCTCAAGAGCGTGGAACCGGAGCTCGCGGACTTCGCGCAATTATGGAGACTGTCCTGCTTTCAGTTATGTATGACGTTCCAAGCCGTACAGATGTAGAAAAGGTGATCATCACCAAGGAGTGCATCACATCTGGGGGAGCACCAACTTTGGTAAATCACACAGGTCCAAAACGCTCACGCGGACAAAAAGGTCAAGAGGTCCAAAACGCTCACGCGGACAAAAAGGTCAAGAGGAGAAGAGCGCATAATCTAGACTGCGCACTATGTCTTCAAGCCGTGAATTAGCCTCAACCTTCTCTCCTGCAGAGATCGAAGCTCCGCTGTACCAAAAGTGGGTCGATGCTGGATATTTCACCGCCGATGCAGCTTCTACGAAGCAGGCTTTTTCAATTGTTTTACCTCCTCCCAATGTGACAGGTGTTTTGCACATTGGTCATGCACTGGATCAAACATTGCAAGATTGTTTATCGCGCATGAAGCGCATGCAAGGCTTTGAAGTTTTGTGGCTTCCAGGAATGGATCACGCAGGTATTGCAACTCAAAATGTTGTTGAAAAACAATTAGCAGCTGCAGGCAAATCTCGACATGATCTTGGTCGCGAAGAGTTTGTTAAAAAGGTTTGGGAGTGGAAAGAGGAATCTGGCGGTGCGATTCTTGAGCAGATGAAGCGCTTAGGTTCATCTGTCGACTGGAGCCGCGAACGTTTTACTATGGATGAAGGAATGTCCAAGGCTGTAGTAACAATCTTTAAGCGTATGTATGACGCAGGGTTGATCTATCGCGCTGAAAGAATTATCAACTGGTGTCCACGATGCTTAACCGCTTTGTCAGATATCGAAGTTGAACACAGCGATGATGCGGGCGAGCTAGTTTCAATCCGCTACGGCGAAGGCGATAACGCAATTATTGTTGCAACAACCCGTGCTGAAACTATGTTGGGTGATACCGCTGTTGCAGTTAATCCCGATGATGAACGCTACGCACACATGATCGGAAAGACTGTAAAGGTGCCACTGATCAACCGTGAGATTCCAATCGTTGCCGACCAGCATGTAGATCCAGCCTTTGGAACTGGTGCGGTCAAGGTAACTCCTGCACACGATGTGAATGACTTTGAGATCGGTGTTCGACACAACCTGCCCAACATCGTCATTCTTGATGCAGATGCCAAGGTTGTAAATACAAATAGCGCATTTGATGGACTTGATCGCTTTGATGCACGCAAGGCTGTTGTTGAAGCGCTGCGCACAGAAGGTCGTATCGTTGCTGAAAAGCGTCCATACATGCACGCAGTTGGACATTGTTCTCGTTGCGACACAACTGTTGAACCACGTTTATCAAAGCAGTGGTTTGTAAAGGTTGAACCAATGGCGAAGGCATCTGCAGATGCGGTTCGCAGCGGTGCGGTAAAAATTGAACCTGAAGCACTTGCTCCTCGTTACTTCGAGTGGGTCGACAACATGCATGATTGGTGTATTTCACGTCAGTTGTGGTGGGGTCACCGAATTCCT
>JBEDKL010000104.1:0-5264 GCA_041172145.1 Actinomycetota bacterium | reverse complement strand
ACCTCGCGCACCACTGCCAGAACCGCTACCGGTTCCAACAGTTGATGCACATGCGCACATGGAGATCGTCACCGATGCAGCCTTTGATTCCCAAGAGGTTGCCGATGTCATCGCCGAAGCGAAATCAGTCAATGTAGATCGCATTGTTCAGGTTGGATATTCAGCAGAACAATCGAAGTGGTGTGTTCAAGCTGCAGAAAAATGGAATACCTCGGTATTAGCTGCGGTTGCATTGCACCCCAATGAAGCACCCGTTGTTGCAGATCTTGAAGCGGATCTAAAGATTATTGAAGAGCTTGCACAGCACCCACGTGTTCGAGCAATTGGCGAAACCGGTCTTGATTACTTCAGAACTCCACCAGAGCTGCGCAAGCGCCAACAGGATTCATTTAAGTGGCATATCGAACTAGCCAAAAAAACCAACAAGGCTCTTGTTATCCATGATCGTGATTCACATGATGATGTCTTATCGGTTCTGCTCGAAGTCGGCGCCCCAGAAAAGACTGTCTTTCATTGCTTTTCCGGCGATGTAGCGATGGCCAAGATATGTATCGAACGTGGATATATCCTGTCCTTTGCTGGCACTTTGACCTTTAAAAATGCTCCCGATCTTCGCGAAGCGGTAAAGCTGGTTCCGCACGATCAGTTGTTAGTAGAAACAGATTCGCCATTTCTTGCACCATCTCCACATCGCGGCGCCGGAAATACGCCGGCACAGATTGCAAATATTGTCCGAGCAATGGCGGTTGAACGTGACCAAGATCTAGCAGAGCTTGCAACTGCGCTGAGTGATAACGCTGAGCGAATCTTTGGATCCTTCGCACCATGACATTGCTAGGTGCGGCACAGATCCGCGAACTTGCAGCCAAGTTAGATTTAAAGCCATCTAAATCTTTGGGTCAAAACTTTGTTATTGATTCAAATGTGTGCACCAAGATTGTAAAGACCGCAGGCGTTACCAAAGATGATGTTGCTCTAGAAATCGGACCAGGGCTTGGTTCATTAACCCTTGCGATGTTAGAGGCTGCACAATCTGTGATCGCAGTAGAGATTGACCCCCGGCTTGCCCAACAACTTCCGTTGACCGTGGCAGATCACTTTGAACATCCAGAGAATCTAACGGTGATCAACAAAGATGCGCTAGCGGTTAATGATCTGCCAGTTGCACCAACGGTTCTTGTCGCAAATCTGCCGTACAACGTTTCAGTGCCGGTATTGCTCCATCTATTGGAAAAGTTTCCAACGATCCGCACAGGTGTTGTAATGGTTCAGGCAGAGGTTGCAGATCGCTTAGCGGCAAAGCCTGGCGGCAAGGAGTACGGAATTCCTAGCGTAAAAGCTGCATGGTGGGCCGATGTTAAAAATGTCGGAACGGTTTCACGTTCTATTTTTTGGCCAGCACCAAATGTTGATTCAAAGTTAGTTGGATTTACCCGCCGCGAAACCGCCGGCAGTGAAGAGATGCGGGAAAAGGTTTTCACAATTATTGATGCAGCCTTTGCACAGCGCCGAAAGATGCTCAGATCAGCCCTTTCTAGCCTTTATGGCTCTTCCTCTGCTGCAGAGGAGATCCTGATCAAAGCTGGCATAGATCCGACCTTGCGAGGTGAGGCTTTGGAGGTTAAATCTTTTTGCCAGATCGCAGCCGTTGCACCTGACATTTTCTAGTAGCGGTTATAGGGTCACCGCATGCCTGTAAAGAGTGTGACCGTGCGCGTACCTGCAAAGGTCAACCTTCAGCTTTCTGTTGGGCCAAAAGAATCAGATGGTTACCACAACCTGGTTTCGGTCTTTCAAGCGATCTCAATCTTTGATGATGTAACTATCAAATTATCTGAACCCGGTGCGGGCTTAACTATCTCTATCTCAGGAGATCAAACACATGGCGTGCCAGCAGATGCCAACAACTTGGCAGCTAAAGCGGTTTCACTTATTTCAAAAGAGTATGACCTAACCGTTGATGCACATATTGAGATTAAGAAATCTATTCCGGTTGCAGGAGGAATGGCTGGCGGTAGCGCAGATGCTGCAGCAACAATTGTCGGTATCGATTATTTGTATTCATTAGGAATGACTCGCGAAGAGATGGTTGAGATCGCAGCACAATTGGGTAGCGATGTTCCATTCATGCTCAGTGGCGGAACCGCGATTGGTCGGGGACATGGTGATCAATTAACTGCAGCGCTTTCTCGCGGCACTTATCACTGGGTACTTGCCTTATCGACAGTTGGTTTATCAACTCCTGCGGTTTACGCCGAATGTGATCGATTGCGTGCTGAACTTGAAATTGTTGAACCACAAACTAATGAAGCGTTGATGCAGGCTTTACTTGCTGCAGATGCAGCTGCTGTCGGAGGTGCCTTAGTAAATGATCTTCAAGCCGCTGCATGTTCATTGCGACCAGCGTTGCGATTGGTTCTAGATGTAGGCCAGGAGTACGGCGCACTCGGTGCGATAGTTTCTGGATCAGGACCCACAGTTGCCTTTTTAGTGGCAGATGAAGAGGCGGGCCTTGATTTAGCTGTCGCATTGACCTCTAGCGGGGTAGTTGGCAGCGTTGCACGTGCCTACGGCCCTGTGGCTGGCGCGAAGGTCATCTCCTAAATTCACCGCCTTGATGGCCTTTTGTTGGCCTATGGTCGTCAGCACCACCATTTATGAGGGAGAATATGCGTTCCGCCATTTATGAGGGAGAATATGCGTTCCGCCATTGTGTAGTGGCTAGCACATGGGCCTTTGAAGCCCAGGGTCCAGGATCGATACCTGGTGGCGGAGCCACCATTATCACCAGCTTTTTCATCTCCGATAGAGTTCACTCGTGACCGTACAAACCGTGATCCTCCTCGCCGCTGGTGAAGGCACACGTATGAAGTCGGCAACTCCCAAGGTTCTTCACAGCGTCGCAGGTCGTTCTCTACTCGGACATGTTGTGCACGCCGTTTCTCAACTCAATCCCAGCGAAGTTCGCATCGTTGTTGGTTCAGGTCGCGAAGCGGTTGAAGCCCACATCGCACAGATTGCTCCTAAGGCGACAACTGTTTTTCAGGAACAACGCAACGGCACCGGCCATGCAGCCCAGCTAGCGCTCGCAGGCAGCACACCTAAAGGAACCGTTTTAATTTTGGCTGGCGATACACCAATGCTTACTGGTGATTCATTGGCACAGTTTGTCGCAGCTCACGCCGCCGGAAAGTTCGCAGCCTCTGTTTTAACTGCAGAACACCCAGAGCCAACAGGGTATGGCCGCATCATTCGCGATGCTAGCGATGAACTACTGCGCATCGTCGAAGAAAAAGATGCGACAGATGATGAAAAATTTATCTTTGAAATCAATAGCGGCGTATATGCCTTTGATGGTGAAAAACTTGCGGCATCTATCGGCAAGCTAACTAACGCAAACGCCCAGGGCGAGCTGTATTTAACTGACGTTATTGGAATTTTAAAATCTGCTGGCGAATCAGTAGCTGCGATCATGATTGATGATTTCACCGAAACTCTAGGTGTCAACGATCGCGTTCAGTTAGCAGAAAGTGCAGCAATGCTGCGCGATCGAATCAATGAACACTGGATGCGTGCGGGTGTAACAATTATTGATCCAACAACAACCTGGATTGATTCAACCGTTGAAATTTCAAATGATGTAACGATCCACCCAGGCACCGCTTTGTTTGGCTCTACAAAGGTAGCAACTGGTGCTGTTATTGGCCCTCGTTCGACCCTTTCTGACTGCGAAGTCAAAGAGGGTGCATCTGTGCTGGAAACAATTGCAACCCAAACAATTATTGGTGAAGGCGCAACAGTTGGCCCATTTACATATTTGCGCGCTGGAACCCAATTGGGTGATGCATCCAAGGCTGGTGCTTTTGTTGAAATTAAGAACACAACCATCGGTAACGGTTCAAAGGTCCCACATCTGTCATATGTTGGCGATGCAACAATCGGCGAAGGCAGCAATATTGGCGCTGCAACTATCTTTGTAAATTACGATGGCGTTGAAAAGCACCACACAACGGTGGGTGATCATGTTCGTATCGGTAGCGACACGATGCTTGTAGCCCCTGTAACTATTGGTGATGGCGCATATACAGCTGCTGGATCTGTTATTACTGAAGATGTTCCGGCTGGCGCGATTGGTATTGGCCGAGCATTGCAAAAAAATGTAATAGGTTGGGTCATGCGCAAGCGCCCCGGCACCAAGTCAGCACAGGCAGCAGAAAAGAAGAAGGGCTAGATACATGAGCGAGATCCGTTTATCTTCTGAAAAGAGATTGCGCCTATTTGCAGGCCGCGGATTTCCTGAGCTCGCCGAAGAGGTCGCAACAGAACTAGGCATTCCTCTCACTCCAACATCTGCATACGACTTTGCAAATGGTGAAATCTTTGTTCGCTTTGAAGAATCAGTTCGTGGTTGCGATGCATTTGTAATTCAAAGCCACACCAACCCTGTTAATAAGCAGATCATGGAACAACTCATCATGGTCGATGCTTTGAAGCGTGCATCTGCAAAGCGCATCACAGTGGTTACACCTTTTTACGGTTACGCACGTCAAGATAAGAAGAGCCGTGGTCGCGAGCCAATCACCGCACGTTTGATGGCAGATCTTTTCAAGACCGCTGGTGCAGATCGCTTAATGGCTGTCGACCTTCACACCTCACAAATTCAAGGTTTCTTTGATGGTCCTGTTGATCATCTATTTGCACTGCCAATGCTTGCTAACTACGTTGGCAGCAAGGTAGATCGCACCCGTTTAACAATTGTTTCCCCTGACTCAGGTCGCGTACGTGTTGCTGAGCGTTGGTCAGATCTATTGGGTGGTTGCCCAATCGCATTTATTCACAAGACACGTGATCCACGTATTCCAAATGAATCTGTAACAGGTCGCGTTGTTGGAGATGTAGTCGGACAGACATGTGTAGTTATCGATGACATGATCGATACAGCCGGAACCATTACAAAGGCGGTAGATGCACTATTTGAGGCAGGTGCTGCAGATGTAATCATCGCGGCAACTCACGCAGTATTTAGCGGTCCAGCGATTGATCGTTTGAAGAACTGCCGCGCATCAGAGGTTGTCATTACAAATACCTTGCCAATCACCGAGGACCAAAAGTTCGACAATCTGACTGTGCTTTCAATCGCTCCACTTCTGGGCCGTGCAATCCGTGAGGTCTTTGAAGATGGATCGGTTACCAGCCTCTTTGATGGTCACTCCTAAGCGGGGATTTGGAGCTTTCTCCCTAATCTCATAGACTTCAACCATTCT
>JBEDKL010000103.1:0-3147 GCA_041172145.1 Actinomycetota bacterium | reverse complement strand
TTAGGTTTGGTTGGTGGATTACTGGCAGTGCCAATCGCAGCTTCCATTATTTTGATTTTGGATGAAGTTGTGATTCCTCGAGCAAATAACGCTTAAAACTCCAAAGGAAGCGTTGTAGCAACACCTGTCACAATCGAGACAATCTCTGACAAGACTCGATGTACTGCAGGCTCTCCTACCCATAAATGCTTGGCATCATCGACAGCAACAATCTTTATTGAAGGCACTATCGCAAACCTTTGTCTAGCTGCATCTGGTTGTAGATAATCATCAAGCTCTGGCACTAGCGCTGTAATTGGTCGCGAATCTGAGTTCCAATATTGCAACTGTTCATTGGTTGTGGTTCGCAGAGGTGGGCTAAGGAGAATCAAACCTTTGTGGCGAGGATCTTTTGCATGTTGCAAGGCCAGATCTGTTCCAAAGGACCAACCGGTAACCCAAACATTCTCTAGCTTTAAAGTTTCAAAGCAGTAACGCAGCATCGCTTCTACATCAAAATGTTCTGATTTCCCGTTATCAAACTCTCCGGTGCTACTGCCGGCCTCGCTGCTTGTTCCACGTGTATTAAAACGAACAACTGTTATTCCTGCCATCGCTGGCAAGCGATTTGCTGCTTTTTTGTAAACATGGCTATCCATCATTCCGCCTGCGGTAGGCAGCGGGTGCAAGCATAAAATTGCACCTTTTGATTGACCTAGTGGAGCTGCAACCTCGCCGATCAGATCCACACCATCTTCTGTAATGACGTGAAAAAGAGTACGTGTTGCATCAAAGACACTACTAGGACGTACCGTCTGGCTCATACTTCAAATCCTATCGATACACGGCTAGGCTTAATGACATGGCAAAAACATTTAACTCATTCAATCCCTCAAATGGCGAGGTCGTTGGGCGTTATCCAATCTTGAGCGCTAAAGAGGTTGCGGCAGTCGTAGCGCAAGCACGTGCGGCTTCACATGATTGGGTTGGACTTGGGTTTGCTGGCCGAAAGAAAACCTTGCTCGCATGGAGCACATACATCATTAACAATATTGAGCAGATTGCAGAGTTAATCTCGCTAGAAACTGGAAAACCGCTGAGTGATTCGCGTTTAGAGGTTTCTAACGCAGTTAACCACATTGGTTGGGCTGCCCGCCATGCCGAAGAGATTATGCGTACCTCGCACCGCGCTCCAGGGGCGTTAATGGCAAATATGTCAGCAATTGTTGAGCGATCTCCATTAGGTGTTGTTGGAGTCATTGGACCTTGGAACTACCCCATCTTTACTCCGATAGGTTCAATCGCCTATGCACTAGCTGCCGGAAATACAGTTGTCTTTAAACCAAGTGAGTACACACCAGGTGTGGGAATGTGGATTGATCAAAGCTTTAACGCGGTAGCTCCATTTGCCGGTGTGTTTGCAACAATTACTGGATTAGCAGAAACGGGTAACGCCTTGTGTACCTCTGCTATCGACAAACTGTCATTTACTGGATCTACAAGAACTGCAAAATTAGTTGCTGCAGCTTGTGCAACGCAAATGACACCTGTTGTTCTTGAATGTGGTGGCAAGGATCCTGTGATCGTTGCATCAGATGCCAATATTGATCGCGCTGTTGATGCAACTATTTGGTCTGCGATGGCTAATGCTGGCCAATCCTGCATTGGAGCAGAGCGTGTTTATGTGGATGAAACAGTTGCAGATGTATTCATTGAGAAATCAATCGCTCTTGCATCTTCTTTGACCGCCGCATCTGTCGGAGAAGGCAATTACGGCGCTTCAACTATGCCATCGCAAATTGGCGTTATTACATCCCACCTAAAGGCTGCGATCAAAGATGGTGGCAAGTTTGCCTATGGCAGCATGAAATCGGTTCAGGATCCATTTGTTCAACCAGTTATCTTGGTCGATGTTCCTGAAAACTCAACTGCGGTTCGTGAAGAGACCTTTGGTCCCATCATCATTATTAATCGAGTCAAGTCGATGAAGGAAGCGATAGAGCTCTCCAATAATTCACGATATGGATTAGGTGCAAATATCTGGTCTAAGCGACAGGGTAAGAAAATCGCATCGCAGCTGCACTGTGGAATGGTTGCAATTAATTCAACCTTCTCATTTGCCGCGATCTCTTCGGTTCCATTTGGTGGAGTCAAGGAGAGTGGATATGGCCGAATTCATGGCCCAGAGGGTTTGCTCGAATACACCTATGCGCGCACAGTTGTTAGAACTCGATTCAATCTTCCGTTAAGAATTTTGAGCTTTAAGCGAACCCCGGCAACTGATCGATTAATCGTCAGAGCTTCACGGTTGTTAAAGGGGCGCTTGGGTTAAAAAGAGTTGCCGCGTTGACTAAAAGCGCGGCGCGTTTCTAGTGCGCTCTGTATTTGGTCGGCGCTTATCCTTCTTTGACCAACATGCTGTGTGCCAATGACGACGACCATCTTCGTCATACTCTTTCCAAGCAACAACATGTGGAGTAGCTAAAGGAATTAATTGATCACAACCTGGGCATCGATATGGTTTTGTTGAACCCGAACCAGTTAAGCGTCGAACGATGTAAATACCATCGCTGTGCTCTTCTACGCTCTCACCTGTAGAGGCGATGTTGATTTCACGCGGCTCTTCAGGCTTTTGGCGCTTCTTTGGGTAGTTTCTACGGGGGCTCACAGGTGTATTTTCGCATAGTAAAGTTCTCACATGAGCCTCATCGAAGTAAAAGTCACAGGTGTATTTTCGCATAGTAAAGTTCTCACATGAGCCTCATCGAAGTAAAAGGCCTCACTAAAAGTTACGGCGATGTCCATGCTGTGCGCGGTGTAGATCTCTCAATTGAACAAGGCGAGATCTTTTCGATTTTAGGCCCAAACGGTGCAGGCAAGACTACGACCGTTGAAATTCTAGAAGGCTTTAGAACACGGGATGCTGGTTCAGTTTCCGTCCTGGGCTTTGATCCCAACACCAAGGGACACCAATCTCGTGAATGGCGCAATCGAATTGGAATCGTTTTACAAAGCTCTTCAGATGCCGGCGATCTGACTGTTTTTGAAACTATCAATCACTTCAGTGGATACTACTCAAATCCACGTGATGTAGAAGAGGTCATTAACTCAGTTGGTTTGAAGGAGAAAGAAAGCGCATTAATTCGCAACCTTTCCGGCGGACAGCGC
>JBEDKL010000102.1:0-2815 GCA_041172145.1 Actinomycetota bacterium | reverse complement strand
TGAACAGATGGATAAGCGAACTTATTTAATCGCAGTTAACCCAGGTGCTGCTTGGGGAGATTGCGCCAATGTTTTTCTTGAGAAGGTAAAAAGCAAGTATGTAGTGATTATGGATCCATCAACACGTTTTACGGCAGATGCAATTACGCCAGTGGTTGAGGAGCTGGAAAAAAGTGAATACGTCGCCGTTGGTTGGCGCGGGGGATTAATCAACACTGAAGATGAATGGCGCAGTGTTGATGACAAGGGACCAGGTGAGGTCGATGTCTTGTTCTCATACTTCATGGCATTTAATCGCGAGGCGATGATTGAGGTCGGTGGTTTTAACCCTCGCGCTTTGTATTATCGAAATGCAGATATCGAATACTCACTCAAAATTCGTCAAGCAGGGGGACGATTGCTTCAGATGGAGCTGCCATTGATTCAAGACCGTCACCACGGGTATCACGACGCAGATCCTGAATACCGCGAAGTTCAATCCAAGAAGAATTACGACCGCATCCTCGATAAGTACAGAGGCAAAACCGCAATTTTGTCCCCACGCAGGTAACCTTCTTACATGACCGATCTATCTCAATTCACCAGCTTTCGCGTCGGCGGACCAGCAAAGAAGGTCATCCAGGTTTCCACAGAGTCAGAAATCATTGCTGCGATTGAAGAGGCAGGAGATTCACCTGTTTTGATCCTTGGTGGGGGAACCAACCTTCTTATTTCAGATAAAGGCTTTGATGGAACAGTTATTCGTATTTCAAACAACTCGGTGCAGAGTGAAGTCGATGCTTGTAGCGGTGCGACATTAACAATTGGTGCCGGTGAAGATTGGGACACCTTTGTCCAAACAAGTATTGATCGCGGGTATGCAGGTTTAGAAACACTAAGCGGTATCCCTGGCACAGTGGGTGCAGCACCGATTCAAAACATTGGTGCGTATGGTCACGAAGTATCTGAATTCATCACGCGCGTTAGAACTTATGATCGTCAACTAAAAGAAATTTACACATTTACAAATAGCCAGTGCGAGTTCACATATCGCAACTCTTATTTCAAGGCCCATCCTGGCCGATATATTGTTTTAGATGTGCAGTTCCAGATTCGAATCGGTGAAATGAGTGATCCGATTACTTATCTTGAACTAGCAAAAAAGCTGGGTGTTGAACTAGGGGACAAGGCGCCAGTTAAAGAAACACGTGCAGCGGTTCTAGAACTTCGCGCCAGTAAAGGAATGTTGTTGTCACAAGATGATCATGATTCTTGGTCTGCGGGCTCCTTCTTTACTAATCCGATTGTTTCGCAACAGCAGGCAGATCAATTACCTAACGCTGCACCTAAGTGGCCACTGATTGATGGTCGCGTAAAGATTTCTGCAGCCTGGTTGATTGAAAACTCTGGCACACATAAAGGTGATGAGGTCGGTGGTGCTCGTATCTCTACAAAGCATGTTCTAGCATTAACGAATTCAGGTACAGCAACCGCATCAGATATTGCAGAGCTTGCAAAGCGCGCACGCAATCAAGTTAAAGAGGTATTTGGAATTACCCTTGAAGCAGAAGTAAACCTTGTTGGAGTAGAGATTTAACCTTCAGTAAGTAGCTTTTTGATACGGCCAATACCTTCGACAATATCCTCATCGCTAGTTGCATATGAGAAACGCAGATATCCAGATGGACCAAAAGCTTCACCTGGAACCGCTGCAACCTCAACCTCTTCAAGGATCAAGGTAGCTAATTCTGCAGAAGTAGTAGGTGTTTTACCGCGGATCGTCTTTCCAAGAACACCCTTTACGGATGGGTAAACGTAGAAAGCACCGGTAGGAGTTGGGCATTCAAATCCAGGAATCTCATTAAGTAATCCAACGATTAACTTGCGGCGACGGTTGAAAGCTTCACCCATCTTATGAACCGCATCAAGGTTTCCATTGAGCGCTGCAATTGCTGCACGCTGTGAAACATTCGAAACATTGGATGTTAAGTGTGATTGCAAGTTAGTTGCTGCCTTGATGACATCCTTCGGTCCGATCATCCAACCCACTCGCCAACCTGTCATTGCATATGTCTTTGCAACACCATTCAGGATGATGCAGGTATCTGCGAGCGCAGGAACCAAAACCGGAAGTGATGGCGCAGTTGCACCGTCATATAGCAAGTGCTCATAAATTTCATCGGTGATAACCCAAATGTTGTTCTTTACAGCCCACTCACCAATCGCCTTAACCTGCTCTACCGAATAAACAGATCCAGTTGGATTAGAAGGTGAGCAGAAAAGCAAAACCTTTGTCTTTGGTGTGCGTGCTGCTTCTAGCTGTTCAACAGTTACCAAATAATTTTGTGTCTCATCTGCGAAAACATCAACGCTAACTCCGCCAGCTAACTTCACGCACTCTGGGTATGTAGTCCAATATGGAGATGGAAGAAGAACCTCATCACCCGGATCAACAATTGAAGCAAATGCCTGATAGACCGCCTGCTTTCCACCATTTGTAACTAAGACCTGATCAGCGGTGATTTCATAATTACTGTCACGCTTTGTCTTTGCAACGATCGCATCTCGTAGATCTGGCAAACCTGGTGTTGGTGTGTATCTGTGGTTTGCAGCAACCTTTGTGGCAGCTGCTGCAGCTTCAACGATGTAATCAGGTGTTGGAAAATCAGGTTCGCCAGCACCAAAACCAATAACTGGGCGGCCAGCTGCTTTGAGCGCCTTGGCCTTTGCATCAACGGCCAAAGTGGCTGATTCTGCGATAGCTGCGATACGGGCTGAGATACGTGGAGTCATAGGCGTAAGTCTGCCGTATTTCAGGCGCGAGTTAGACCTGAAC
>JBEDKL010000101.1:0-2852 GCA_041172145.1 Actinomycetota bacterium | reverse complement strand
AGCAGATCTGATGATGGTTGCAGCAAAAGAGGTAGAAGAGTCTGTTGTAAGAATTACCCAGTTAGCACGTTCTGCAGGAATTCACTTAGTTCTTGCAACCCAGCGTCCATCAGTAGATGTTGTTACAGGTTTGATTAAAGCAAATGTGCCTTCACGACTTTCCTTTGCTACAAGTTCACTTGCAGATAGCCGAGTGATCCTTGATAGTCCTGGTGCAGAAAAGCTTGTTGGGCAAGGCGATGGTCTCTTTATTCCAATGGGCGCTAGCCGTGCAATTAGGATTCAAGGCGCATATGTCTCTGAACGTGAAATTGAAGCGGTAACAACCCATGTTAAGAAGCAGTTAAAGCCACGTTATCGCGATGATGTCACAGCTCCCGTAAATCAAATGAAGATGGTCGATAAAGAGATCGGTGATGATCTTGATATCTTGTGTCAGGCGGTAGAGCTTGTCGTCGGAACACAATTTGGATCAACATCGATGTTGCAAAGAAAGTTACGTGTTGGTTTTGCAAAGGCGGGCCGTCTCATGGATCTCATGGAGTCACGTGGAATCGTTGGCCCATCTGAAGGCTCGAAAGCACGTACAGTTTTGGTTAAGCCTGATGAACTTGATTCAGTGCTTGCCACCCTTCGCGACTATTGACAGCCGATGATTTGAGCGCGGGTGGGGTGAGATTCACCCCCTCTCATCACTCTTCTCACTAGTCACCCTGACCATCAACGACTTACACTTGAGGCTCAACCATTTGCTGCATTGAGGATGTTTCATGTCACTTGGATCAATGATCTCTAAGGCGCGTAAGGATGCTGGCCTTAGCATCGATGATCTTTCTGCAGCCACAAATATCCGCGGACCATTGCTTCGCGAAATGGAAGCCAACAATTTTTCACAGTGTGGCGGCGATACCTATGCGCGTGGGCACATTAGAAACATTGCAACAAAGTTAAATATTGATCCACAAATTTTCTTAACCGCTTATGAAGATGAACAGATGCACATCGATCGTTCTATGCAGGAGCTGCTGGTAGAAAACAGTGTGATGCGTGAGCCAAGTCAAACACGTAAAGTATCTTGGAAAGCCCTTGCAACAATCTCCGTCGCCTCATTATTTGTTGCAGGGCTTGCCCAAATTATTATTTCTAACGATTCCACACCTGATATTCCAGCAATAATTCAGGAGAGCCCAACTCCATCACCTTCTCCTGAAATAACAGATGAGGCAACTCCAACAGAAGAAGTTAGTCCAACCGATGAGGCGACGATCTCAACCGGTCAAGGAGTGGAGGTAATCATTACAGCTACTCGAGCTAAGAGTTGGCTCTTTGTCTCAGATGCCACAGGAAGAACCTTGTTTAGCGGGCAAATTGCCGTAGGTGTTACTAAGACATTTTCTAGCGACCAACAACTAAATCTGAAAGTTGGCAATGCTGGGGGAGTAGATCTGTCGGTAAATGGCGAAAAGATCGATTCTTTAGGAGTAGATGGCCAAGTTGTTAGCGTGTCGTACGGAGTAGATTCCTAAAACCCCGTCGCACTGTAAGATTGTGCAAATGAAGCGCACAGTTGCAGTTGTCACTTTAGGGTGCGCACGTAATGAAGTAGATTCCGAAGAGCTTGCCGGCAGATTGGCAGCAGATGGTTGGACCCTGGTTGATGATGTTGAATCGGCAGAGGTGGCCCTTGTAAACACTTGTGGTTTCATTGAGTCAGCAAAAAAGGACTCGGTAGATGCCCTTCTTGAAGCGAATTCGCTCAAAGGTCATGGAACAACCAGAGCCGTTGTCGCAGTTGGTTGCATGGCTGAGCGTTACGGAAATGAATTAGCGGAGGCTTTGCCAGAAGCAGATGCAATCCTAGGTTTTGATGATTACAAAGATATTTCTGCACGCTTGCAATCAATTATTGCCGGTGAATCACACAAGGCCCACGTTCCGCGTGATCGTCGAGCCTTACTTCCGATCGCTCCTGCAGAACGTGCAGATGCTCGAGCTGAAGAAGAGTTCTCCCGCAAACGTTTAGGAAATGCACCATGGGCACCGCTAAAGATTGCATCAGGTTGCGATCGCCGTTGTTCATTCTGCGCAATCCCATATTTCCGCGGCTCGTTTATCTCTCGTCGCCCAACTGAAATCATTAATGAGGCGCGATGGCTTGCAGAAAATGGCGTGTCAGAGATGTTCCTTGTTAGTGAAAATACAACATCATATGGAAAAGATTTAGGCGATCTTCAATTGATGGAGAAGATTTTGCCTGAAATTGCAGCGTTACCAGGTGTTGAACGTGTGCGACTGTCATATCTTCAGCCAGCAGAGATGCGCCCAACATTATTACAAGCAATGATTGCCACAGATAAAACCGCTCCATACTTTGATCTTTCATTTCAACACACAAGCCCAACGGTCCTGCGCCGTATGCGCCGCTTTGGTGATACTGAAAAGTTCTTGCATTTGATCAATCAAATCAGGGCTTTATCGCCTGAAGCTGGAATCCGTTCTAACTTCATTGTTGGATTTCCAGGTGAGACTGAGGAAGATTTTGATGATTTAGCAAACTTCATTACTCAGGCCAAGTTAGATGCTGTTGGAGTTTTTGGGTATTCAGATGAGGACAACACTGAGGCGCTCAATTTGTCTGACAAGGTAGATGCCGAAGTCATCGCACAACGAGTAGAGACATTGTCATCTTTAGCCGATGAGATGGTTTCACTTCGTGCCCAGGCGCGAATCGGTGAAAATGTGCGGGTATTGATCGAGGATGCCGATCTACAAGAAGGTCGTGCAGCTCACCAAGGTCCAGAGGTAGATGGCACTACAACCTTTATTGGCACCGATTTCAAAGTTGGCCAGTA
>JBEDKL010000100.1:0-2951 GCA_041172145.1 Actinomycetota bacterium | reverse complement strand
ACATCTGGAAAATGCCTCGCGATGAGGGTTTCACGTGAAACCTCCACTGAATTATCCAATTGGGGTTTAAGCAGGGTAGATAACTACGAAACGGTTTGGGTCTTCTCCATCAGATTCGCTGCTAAGACCAAGATCCTGGATGGTGTCATGGATGATCTTGCGCTCAAAGGCGTTCATTGGCTTCAACTTGATTGAGTTGCCGGTGGTTTTTGCCTCTTCAGCCATGTCCTCAGCCAGCTTCTTAAGCTCCTTTTTGCGGCCAGCGCGGAATCCATCGATATCCAGCATTAAACGGCTGCGGTCACCTGTCGAAGTCTGTACAGCTAGACGTGTGAGCTCCTGGATCGCATCCAAAACCTCGCCATCACGGCCAACTAAGTGGCTCAACTTGCCGCCCACGATCGCTAGCGCAGCACGGTCATTTTCTACATCGATATCGATATCGCCATCTAGATCTGCGATATCCAGTAGCGCCTCTAGGTAGTCAGCGGCGATATCGCCCTCTTCCTCTAGCTTGGCGATGCCCTTTGGTGCCTTTACAGCCTTTTCTTCAATAGCTACCTCTGCGGTTTCAACCACTTCTGCTTTAGCCTTTGCCATGATGCCCCCTTTGTCGGGATTGTAGTGAATTAATACTAATTGTCCGTTTTGTTACTTCTTCTTTTTCTTCTTCTTTGGCTGCTGGCGCTGACCCTTTTCTATGGTTGTGCCTTCAGAGTTCTCAGTTTTTTCTTCGCTCTCAACTACGCCATTTTTCTTATTGCGCTTTCGTTGAAGCTCTTCATATGCAGGAGATCCAGGTGTTGGGTTTCGCTTAATGACGTAGTACTGCTGACCCCATGTCCACAAGTTTGTTGTTGACCAGTAAATCAAAACACCAACTGGAAAGTTAACACCTGTGATTGCGAAAATGATTGGGAATGCGTACAACATAATTTTTTGCTGTTGCAACATCATATTGTTTGATGAATCCATCTTTGGCATTCCCTTTGTCATTAATTGACGCTGGGTTGTAAATGTCGTTAACGACATAAATGCAATAAGGAAAATGGTTACAAGTTTTACAGTTCCAATATCTGAACCTAAGAATGTTTGTGAGATTGGTGCACCGAAGAACTCAGCTTGTGCTGCGCTGATTCCATCTTCTTTTGTTAAAACACCCTTGGTGTCAATTGGAACCTTTCCAATTCCATTAAGAACTGTAAAGAGTGCAAAGAAGATTGGTGCTTGAGCCAAGATTGGAAAACATGATGCTAGTGGGTTTGTCTTGTGCTCTTTGTAGAGCTTCATCATCTCTTCTGATTGCTTTTGGCGATCATCCTTGTACTTCTTTTGAATCTCTTTCATGTGTGGTTGAAGGGCGGTTAATGCGCGCTGGCTTTTGATCTGCTTTACAAAGAGCGGGATCAAAATAATACGGATGAGGATCACAAGACCGATAATTGCAAGTGACCAAGAGACACCGCTGTCGGTTCCAAAGATTGGGGTAAGTGCTTTATGGATCGTAACAATGACCCAAGAAACAGCGATATATAAGGGGTTTAGGATGCTATCCATTAACTGTTACCTTCTCTTTCGGAACTGCATAATCAACACCACCGTGTGACCATGGATTACAACGCAATAAACGCCAGGCGCTCATTGCAACTCCTTTTAAACCGTATGCCTTGATTGCAGAGACTGCATATGAAGAACATGACGGGTAGTACTTACAACGTGGTCCAAAGATTGGAGAGATCCATTTTTGATACACCTTGATAGGCGCGATCAATGCTTCTCTCCAAAGCTTGCTCACTTCTGTTCAACCTTCTCGGAAAACTTTTTTAGAAGTTGTCCGACAATCTTTTGTACCTCTTGTGATGCATCCGCATCAGCTGCGCTGTTCAATGCTCGAATTACCAACAAACCACCGGTTGGAAGTTGTGGGTAAATCTCTCGAAGTGTGTGTCGAGCCTGACGAGCGATTCGGTGACGGGTTACAGAGCCACCAACATTTTTACTGATGATTAATCCAGCGCGAGCAGGTTGATCTAGTTGGGTTGGGTATAGGTATCCGACAAAGTTCTGGGTTGAGAATCTCAAACCACTCTTTGTTGCGCGCGCGAAATCGGCGCTCTCTGTAAGACGTGCGCTCTTAGCAAGCACGGGTATCGGTTATGAACCCTTATGCAGAAAGCTTGGCGCGACCCTTGCCGCGGCGAGCAGAGAGAACTGCACGGCCTGCACGTGTTGCCATGCGAGCACGGAAGCCATGCTTCTTGGCACGACGGCGTGTGTTTGGTTGGAAGGTGCGCTTTGTCATTGAAAACTCCTAATATTAAAAATCTACTGCGGGCCAGAAATACGGGGGAAGCAAGGGTGTAACGGTAGAGGTCTGGGGATAAGCGGGTCAAACTGGCCAACCAGGGGTGATGGAGTGGTCAGAGTTGTGGATAACCAGTTGCTTTTTTCGGCAAACCCCTCTACTTTTCACTCCCATCCACAGGCAGGCCGTCAATGATGGGTTTTTACAGGGCTCAACCTGGGGTTTAGACCACAGGGTGTGGATAACCCTGTGGATGAAGATATTGGGGTGATCCCCGGAAATTGAGGCAGTGGTGAGTGTTAAGGAAGTCGAGCTAACCACGCTCTGGGGGCGGGTTATTGAAGAGGTGGCGATCAACGCTCCTCAACACCGCGCCTTTCTTCAACTAACAAAGCCTCTTGGTTTGCTGCACAACGATGATCAAACAACCTTGTTGGTCGCAGCCCCTAATCTTTTTGCAAAGGATGTTCTGGAAAGCCGTCTTCGCACAGTTGTCAGCGAGGTTTTAACCCGCGAACTTGGAGCTACTACAAATATCGCAGTTACTGTTGATGAAACTTTAGAGGTTGTTGCAACACCTACCCCAGATGTTGAGGTTGAGTTTGTTGCGCCAAAATCTGGAACAGGTCGCGATGATGCGCCAGCA
>JBEDKL010000099.1:0-2968 GCA_041172145.1 Actinomycetota bacterium | reverse complement strand
ACCGATAAGAGCGCCGCTAGTGCGACAGCGTTATAGGCGATGAGCTCGATCCATAACCCAACAAAGTTCAGCTGCAGGGGTAGCTGTACCGCCAAGAGCAGGGGAGCCATGAATCGCACAGCACGCATAGATACACAGTAGGAACAGCATTTACTTTTTGGGATAGGGGTTCCCATAGATGCAAAAAACCCGCTACCTGAACGGCAGCGGGTTTTTTACGAAAGATAAGGTTTAGAAACCTTTGGTGCAGATCAGCTTTGCGCTTGCACGAGAGTCTGCAACATTTGCTGCAAGCTCTGCAGGCTTGTTAGTTGCTGCAAGCTTTGCAGCCTCCAACTTGCGAATTGTGACGTCGATGTTGCGAATCTTGCTTTCGTAAGCACGAACTGCAGATGTCCATGAGGCAACAGCTGTAGTCAGAATCTTCTTATCGGCATCTGTTGTTGCCGCAGCTAACTTAGCTTGGGCTGCTACCTGTCGTGCCTTAGCAGCATCAAGCTTTGCCTGAATCTCGGCTTTGTTAGCGGCCTCAGTTGTGATTCCTAAATCGATAACTGGCAACTGCGCCTTGAAATCTGCGTTGGTCTTTACCGCGGTGCGTTGCGCGGTGACCGCATCATTAGCTGCACTTAGGCAATCCAGAGACAACCAAGTTAATTTCTTGCTTGAAACCAGTGGATTCTTTGCGCAACGGTATGTTCCGCCACTTGTCTTTGTAGTTTGACCCGACTTCTTGCAAGCAACACCATTTGAGATCTTGGCTGCTGCATCTGCAGGCACAGCGATCATGACGCCACCGGCGACAATTAGGGCTACTGAAAGTGATGCGATCTTGCGGAACATGTGTGTGCCTTTCGTAGTAATGAGGCAATACTATCGATTAGGTACTTAAAGAAGGCTGAAAACCCGCCGTGAGTCCGGTAACTATGACCATTACTTTCGTTGTTTTGCCCTCAAGTTCATTCCAACTTTTCTTACGATAGAACGTGGCACCAGATTCACAACCACTAGCAAAAGCTTGTACTGCCACCCTGGAACGCTCACCGCTTCACCCTTAAGGGCATCACGCCAAGCCTGTTCAACTAAACGATCTGAGTTAAGCCACAGAAAGTTTGGAAGCGCCTTCATCGACATCTTGCCTCGCTGATGAAACTCGGTGCGAGTAAAGCCAGGACATAGCGCGCTGATCTTCACATTGGTTGGTGCCAGCTCTGTGTGTAGCGATTCAGTAAGAACTGTCAGATATGACTTGGCAGCGCTGTAGCTGCCACCTGCGATGTAACCAGCCACCGATGAAACATTGATGATGATTCCGTTGTTGCGTTGTTTCATCAATGGCAGGGCTACATGCATAAGTCGCATAGGTGTACGAACTAAAACATCCAGCAACTGCTGCTCGATCTCTAAAGTCGACATCGTAAATGGCTTACTTGTTCCAAAGCCAGCGTTGTTGATCAGCACATCAATCTGATTTTCAGCGATGTGCTGTTCAACCTTCATGCAACCTTCATCAGTTGAAAGATCTGCTTGAATCACATGGGTTTTGATTCCAAACTTTTCTTCAAGAGCTTTTGCTCGCTCCTCAAGACGCGGTAAATCACGAGCAACCAACACAAGGTTGTATCTATTCGACGCTAAAAGGCGAGAAAAGCTCTCACCGATTCCGGCGGTCGCACCCGTAACTAAAGCCCATGAACTCATGATTTACGGCTGAATTCCTGAAGGATCCTCGTCGCGAATCTTCCATTCAGTTCCGTATGAAGGTAGAAGATCCAAGAAAGGCTTTGCATCAAACCATTCTGGTCCAACAACACCTTCTGGCTTCCAAATACCCTTATGAATCAACTCCATTGCGATAAGCGGATTGATTGCGGTCTGCCAAACAACAGCTTGATCACCGTATTCAGCCATAGACCACTCATTATCAACCACGTTGTACATGTAACACGCGTAAGGCTTTCCTTCTTTATTTAGACCCTTAACAAGTGCACCAGCACAAGTCTTACCCTTCATACGTGAACCAAGAGTTGCAGGATCAGGAAGCGCCGCCGCCAACAGATCACGAGGTGAAACCTGAATGCCTTGAACATCCACATGATCCTTGCGATCCATTCCCAACATATGAATTGTCTTCAAAGTTGTAATGAATTGAGCGCCAAGTCCGTACTTAAAGTTAACCTTCTTTGCATCAACCTTTTGCGGAATCAAGACAACCTCTTCATGCTCAACGTTGACGCACTCAACAGGTCCGATACCTTCAGGGAAATCAAATACTTCAATCTCGCTAAATGGTTCAGTTGTGTACCAACCGCGGCCATCCTCCCAAACTAGAGGGGGATTGAGGCACTCTTCGATAGTTGTCCAAATCGAAAATGATGGAGCAAAGTCATAACCCTCAACAGTTAAGTTAGAGCCATCGAAGATAGTAAATGAATCAATGCGGCTAAAGAGATGATCCTCGGCGTAGCGCGCAAAGACATCGCTCATTCCGGGTTCGATACCCATTCCAACGAGTGCGTAAATCTTTCGCTCGCCCCAGTTCCAATCACGTGCAAACTGCTCATCGCCCAGCTTTACTCCGGTTTCAGAGTTTGGATAGTGAGGATGTGGACGCGATAGCGACATCGCCATATCGATGTAATTTGTATTTTCAATTTCGCAGGCCAAGAAGATTGGCATAACAAAGCGTGGATCAACAGCGTTTACAACAACATCAGGCTTTACCTTGCGAATCAACGCACGGATATCCTCCAGCTCGGCAGCATTCACCTCCGCTGCTGAAAATCGTGAATCCTTTACTCGGGTAACTGCTTCTTCCGCGCGTGACAGAGTTCGATCAGCGACAACCATCTCAGAAATAAATGATTTACGTGATGCGATATTGACAATAGCTCTGCCAACTCCGCCCGCGCCTATAACTAGCGCCTTCATTGTTGGCCTCTCATGAGGGAATAACTTCCTTTTCGTT
>JBEDKL010000098.1:0-3013 GCA_041172145.1 Actinomycetota bacterium | reverse complement strand
CTGGCACCTGACCGGAACACATACAGGTGCGCAGTATTTAGGTAAGGAAGCATCGGGTGCAAAGATTGCAGTTGATGGTGTTTCCATCGACACCATTAAAGATGGCGTTGTGCTTGATGGTTTTGATGCCTGGGATTCACTCGGTTTCCGTGAACAACTAGGAATTATTAAGCCGCTTTAAAGGCCTGCGTGCTTCAAAAGATCTTCACGCGCAACTGATTTACGTCGCGGCTTTCCAAGTGGCTCACCTGCAGCAACTTCAACAGCGTTAATTGCCTGCCAATGCTGCTGAGTTACAACTCTGTTATGTGTAATTACATCGGTGATATCACCTGAAGTCTTAGGCGTTCCAAGATCTTCAACCAAAAGCTTCATCACATCGGCTGCATCTGACTTATTTGTACCGATAACTCCTGAAGGTCCACGCTTTGCCCAGCCAACGACATATACATTTTCACTTACACGGCCATCGATATTAACGACCTTGCCCTTTTCATAAGGAATTCCTTCAAGAGATGCTGCTTCATAGCCAATTGCAGTAATTACTAAGCCGCACTTAATACTGAAGGTTTCATCGCTTCCGGTCTTCTGGAAGACAACTTCTTCAACGCGCCCGCTGCCCTTGATCTCCTTAGGTGTTGCCAAGAATTGGAACTTCATCGTGCGCTCGTGGTTGGTGGAATCTTTTTCCGAAATCAAAAGCATTGCATCGAGATTGCTCTTCACATCTTTCTCAGGAGCATCGCCAGCGCGAACAATGGCTGCCTCAATATCTGCCCTCTCCATCACTACGTTGGTGTGTTCTAGCTTAGGAAGTTCACGAAGTTCAGGTGAGGTAAAGGCTGCATGCTCAGGGCCACGACGTGCACTGATAACTACTGTGCGCACTTTGCTCTCTTTAAAAGTATCAATTGCGTGATCTGCAGTATCAGTTGGATCAAGTTCACTTGGTTCAAGAGCGAGCATGCGAGCCACATCCATTGCAACATTTCCAGCGCCAATAACAACTGCTGTTTCGGTATTCAAATCTATTGATTCATCTTTGAAATCAGGATGTGCGTTATACCAAGGCACGAAAGTTGCTGCCGACATTGATCCAGGAAGATCTTCGCCAGGAATCCCGAGCTTCTTGCCCAGTGCAGTACCTGTTGCAATCACAACTGCGTCGTACTTCTCTTTGAGCTGTTCGATCGTGAGATCGCTTCCAAGTTCTACGTTTGCAAAGAGTCTGAAGTTTGGTTCGTTCGCAACCTTTTCAAATACCTTTGCAACGGTCTTAATCTTTGGGTGATCGGGTGCAACACCACTACGGACTAAGCCCCAAGGAGTTGGAAGACGTTCAATCATGTCGATTGAGAATTGAAGTTCTTCTGTCTGAAGATTCTGCAGTGCAAGGGCTGCAAAGTAGCCGGCAGGTCCTGCACCGACGATTGCTACTTTGTATTGAGGCACACGAATCCTTTGTTCAAGAAATACTGGCGGAGACGAGGAGATTTGAACTCCTGAAGGCTTTTACACCTTACCTCGTTAGCAGTGAGGCGCACTCGACCGGGCTATGCGACGTCTCCAAGTGTGAGGTCAGTTTACAGGCTTGGAAGACCAACTGCCTAACCCCTATATCGCCTATTTGTGAGGCAAATCGGGGCTTACTCGAAACTCTCTCGAAACATGATGGATCGACTGCTTGGAGATAGCTAGCGAGAATACGATGAGAGCCATGTCGCGGCATTCTGAATTAATAAGAATTGAGCGCAGTAATTTAGAGATAACTCGCTTAGCGTTGGGCACGGCAGCATTGGGTGGTTTATACACATCAGTAACAGATGAAGATGCCGAGAAAGTTATCTCGACTGCAATTGACTCAGGAATTAACTATTTTGATACCGCACCACTATATGGTCATGGTTTATCCGAAATTCGATTAGGTCGAGCGCTTCGTGCATCAGGAAAGAAATTTGTAATCTCTACCAAAGTTGGACGTGTACTAAATAGAGTTGAAGACTCTGAAAAATCTTGGCTTTTTGCAGATGCAAGTACAAAGATTGAACCTGTCTTTGATTGGAGCGCCGAGGGAATCAAGCGCTCAATTCTAGAAAGTTTGGAGCGTCTGGACCTTGATCATGTTGACATTGTGCACATGCACGATGCTGATGATCATGTGGAGGAAGCTATTCATTCTGCATTTCCCGTACTTGCTGAAATGCGATCGCAGGGAATCATTAAGGCGATAGGCACAGGATTAAACCGTTGTAAGCACTCAATTAAGATCATGAGTGAGACTGATCTTGATTTTGCCTTGATTGCAGGGAGATTCACACTGCTTGACCAAGAAGCTCAAGAAGTTCTTTTCCCGCTGGCAATCAAAATGAATGTGTCGATACTTGCAGGTGGTGTCTTTAATTCAGGGATACTGGCAAATCCCACAGCGGGAGCAAAATTTGACTACTTCCCAGCTAGTGATGAAATCATTGAAAAAGTGGGCAAAATTCGTTCATTTTTTGCAGATCACAAAATTCCATTAACCGCTGCAGCAATTCAATTTCCTACGCGCCATAGAGCAGTTGCTGCGGTGCTCGCTGGTCCGCGTAATGCATCAGAAATGAATTCAATCATTCAAGATTTCGATCTCACAATCCTAGATCATGTCTGGGATGAGCTAGATTCATCGGGGTTGATTACACCCTTGAGTAATTAGATCCTTTTACCGCTCAACTCGAGCATTTCCACCTGCAGCCAATTTCTGTACCTCAGCCAGTGACACCATCGATGTATCTCCTGGTGTCGTCATTGCTAGTGCACCATGTGCGATGCCCATTTGAAGAGATTCTTGTGGCGTATGACCTGCGAGGAATCCGTAGATAAGGCCAGATGCGAAGCTATCTCCACCTCCAACACGATCAAAGATTTCTAAGTTTTCCATTTTGTTGCCGATGAATGTGCCACTGCTTTGCAACCAAAGGAGTGCATTCCAGTCATTGATACTCGCACTCTTCACCGTCCGAAGACTGGTTGC
>JBEDKL010000097.1:0-5930 GCA_041172145.1 Actinomycetota bacterium | reverse complement strand
GACACCGCGCTCCATGGCGCGGCGTGCTTGCTCATCAAATTGAAGACTCTTTCCCATTTACTTCTCGATTACAGCGAGAATGTCGCGAGCTGAAAGAACCAGTAGATCTTCTCCACCGTGCTTGATTTCAGTTCCGCCGTACTTGCTGTAAAGAACTACATCGCCAACCTTGACATCCATTGGAACGCGTACGCCGTCATCAAAGCGACCTGGGCCTACTGCAACAACAGTGCCTTCCTGTGGCTTCTCTTTTGCTGTATCTGGGATAACAAGACCTGATGCTGTTGTTGTCTCAGCCTCATTTGTCTTGATAACAATGCGATCTTCGAGTGGCTTAACTGCCATGGTGTGCTCCTTCTAGGTTTTTCCCTATGTTGTTTCCTCGTGCGGCCAGAATTAGCAGACTCGGGCCGTGAGTGCTAACGCAAACTCTAGGCGGGGTATTCCCAGGGGGCAAATTGAGTTAAGACAGGCTTACGCTCGTTACAGGCAGGCTGGAATCAGCGTCAAAGGCCACTGGGCTGGGGCTGCGGCCCGCTGAAACCATCAATGAGCCCAGGGCAGCGACCATCGCCCCGTTATCTGTGCAGAGGCCAGGGCTTGGTACCCGCAGCTGGATGCCCGCCTTTTCACAACGCTCTTGAGCGACGGCGCGAAGCCTGGAATTAGCCGCTACCCCGCCGGCGATTACCAAAGAATCAATTCCTGATTGCTTGCACGCTGCCAGCGCCTTTAACAAAAGAACATCGACGATCGCCTCTTGGAAGGAGGCTGCAACATCGCCCCTTAAGTAATCAGGTGTTGCCTCCAAATAACGTGCAACCGCGGTTTTTAATCCAGAGAATGAAAAATCAAATGGTCGAGTCAACCAATCATTTGAGGTTGTTAAGCCCCGTGGAAAATCTATTGCGCTCGCATTTCCATCTTTAGCTAATTTGTCGATGGCGGGGCCACCCGGAAAACCTAGCTTCATAACACGAGCTATTTTGTCGAAAGCTTCTCCTGCGGCATCATCCATTGTCTCGCCAAGTTTCGTAATTGATGCCGTGATGTCGTCCACCTGCAAAAGTGATGAGTGGCCTCCGCTAACGAGCAAGGCAATTGTTGGATCCAATGGGTTGTCATGAGTTAAGTAATCAACGCTGACATGTGCTGCTAAATGGTTGACCGCATAAATTGGTTTGTTTAATCCCAGCGCTAACCCTGCAGCAGATCCAACACCAACCAGTAATGCACCGACTAAACCTGGACCACCCGTTACAGCAACGACATCAATATCCTTCAGTGAGATCTTTGAATCCTTTAATGCCTGATGCAATGTTGGAATCATCGCCTCTAAATGTGCGCGGCTTGCGATTTCTGGAACAACTCCCCCAAAACGTGCATGTTCTTCAACACTAGATGCGATGACATTGGCCAGCAGAGTGCGACCACGAACAATTCCAACAGCGGTTTCATCACATGAAGTTTCAATTCCTAAAACAATTGGCTCGCTCATGACAGCTCCAATCGCATAACAAGGGCATCCAAACCTGGACCAAAGTAATCCTTGCGGGTGTTTAACTTCGAGTACCCCAGGGATTCATATAAACCAATGGCATCTTGGTTATCTACCTTGACCTCAAGCATCATTGCGATTGAGCCCTGTTGTTGTGCCCAATCGGTAATCATCGCCATTAATTGGCGGGCAATGCCTTTCCCGCGATGGGCTGGAACAACGCCTACGGTCAAAACATCTGCCTCGGCTCCTCCTGGAGCAAAAACCCCTGCATAACCGATGATGCTTTGCTGATCATCTACAGCCACAACAAAGTGACGAGTAGGTGCAGAGAACTCCTCTTTGTACTGGGATGCAGACCATGGTGAGTATGGAAACAACTCTTTATCCAAAGATACAAAAACTGGAAGATCAAAAGCATTTGCTTGGCGATAGGTAATCATGGACGGTCCACCGTTGCTACCGCATCTGGTCTGCGCAAGTAAATCGGTTCAGTTACATCGCCAGGCAAGTTCGCTAAAGAAACCATGTCAGGAAACAAATCTGCGTAAATCTTGGCACCGGTTACATCTGCAGGAAAGTTAACTGCAGGCTCACCAACTCGTACCCCATTTGTATAACGTGCCCAATAAA
Source organism: Actinomycetota bacterium (assembly GCA_041172145.1). Taxonomy (GTDB): domain Bacteria; phylum Actinomycetota; class Actinomycetes; order Nanopelagicales; family Nanopelagicaceae; genus Planktophila. The sequence continues at coordinate 3,799 of JBEDKL010000097.1, read as the reverse complement.
CCTCTTTACGTCGCGCATCCACGGTAATGATGAAATCACTTTCTTGAATCTGCGCTGCAATCGCATCTAATGAACAAACTCCGCGAACCGGAATTCCACGTGCTAAAGCAAAGCTATGTGCAAATGCGATTCCTACTCGTAAACCAGTAAATGGGCCTGGTCCCATCCCAACGATAACTTCATCAACTTCACTAACCGATAACGCTTCTTGCACTAATGCTGGCAACGATGGACCATGCGCCGTTGCTCCATCTCTGAAACCGCTATAAAGAATGCTCGTGCCTTCAATAATTGCTACGCAGCTACGAGATGTTGAGGTGTCTATTGCTAGAACTTTGCTCATAGTGAAAACCCTGCCCAGCGCGAACCAACTGGTGTGATCTCAACAGTACGCTCTTCGTTGCTGCGATCAATTGTGATCTCAAGGCGATCTTCGCTTAATCTGGCAGATTCAGCCCCACCCCATTCGATAAAGGTTATTGAGTTAGCGATATCTAGATCCAAATCATCTAAGTAAAGGTTGGGGTTTTCAGAGTCCACTAGACGATATGCATCAACATGAATAAATGGAATAGCCGCCTTATGAACTCTTGAGATAACAAAGGTTGGAGATGTAACTCCGGTAACGCCTAGACCTGCACCAACACCTTGGGCAAGGACTGTTTTGCCAGCACCCAAAGGGCCATTAACAAGCAGTAAATCGCCAGCACGCAGATGAGCTGAAAGCTGCAGGCCAAGCTGATGCATGGCTTCAGGTGTAGCGATTGTGATCACTGATGAAGAGTAATAGAAAAGCGGGATTATAAAAGCGGGCCCTCATAAATGTGGCCCCGCTTTTCTACTTACCTAGATTATTGACCGTCTGTGTAGTACTTCAACAATGGAACGCTAATTCCCTTATCGATAGAGATGTTGCCAGCCTTACGAACAGCTGTGTACAACGCTCCACCTGAAGGTAGCTTTCCTGTGTTTGCTGCGGTCACTAGAGATCTAGCGACAAGCAACCACTGTGCTGTTGTGAAGTTACAGTGGTTAGTACCAGATGCCGCTGGCGTTGTCGTGATTGGTGAACCTGCAGCATTAAACTTTGTGTAGCTCTCTGGAGTTGTATTCCAAAGCATCAAGAGGTTGTTTGCTGGATTCTTGTAATCACGAGTTGACTGGTATGCCTTGCGAGCCGCAGCCTTTTCAGCTGCGTACTGCTCTGCATACAAATCAACTAGACGCTGTGACGCACCTGCAGGAGTAATTGGATCAGCTACGCCAACCATCAAAATGGTTGGAACATTGATCTTTCCTGTATTGACATGTAGTGAGTTCATCTTTGCAACAGCTGCAGGGTTTGCAACCGCACGTGGTGCACCTGGGTTAGCAGGTGATAGCGCACCTAGAAGAGCATCGATCACTGTGTTACCTGAAAGTGCAGCGTTGAAGATCACGCGCTCACCGTCGATACGAGCTGCGTAATCAGTCTTTGTGTTATCAAAGATTGCGCCTCCCGCTTGGTTCTCAACATCCTGCGTTGCAAGAACTGCAAGTGCAGCAGCATTTGTTCCATTTTCAAGGATTGCAAGTGCTGGGCTTAACGCCAATGGGAAGGTCAACTTCAGTGCACCTTCTGGGCCTGAGATTGAGTCAAAGTGTGCAGACTGTGTTGGAAGTCCAGCCATCAAACCAAGTAGCAACAATGCGCTTCGTGATGGAACGCCTGCTGCAGCCAACGCCTTGCCTGTTGCAGATGAGGTATCTGGCCATGCACCTGTTGCTAGAGCTGCCTGCAACTTGCCCATAACTGTAAATACCTTGCCCAAGTCAGCGTATGACTCGGCAACACCGGCTGCACCAGCTGAATAGTTTCCGCCCTTGATTGTTGGATCAAAGAGGACCTTTACGCCCCATAGGAAATCTCCAGCCATTGTTAACTGTGGAGCGATGTTATCTGCCATACACAAAGGTGCAGCAGCATCGATTAGATCTGGATACTTTTCAGCAAGACCCTGAGTAATTACGCCACCTAGAGAAGCTCCCCATGCAACAACTTTGTCCGTCTTTGGGAACTGCTTCTTGAATGTGCCAATCAGCTCAACATTTGTCTTGATAGCTGAATCTGGGTTCCAGCCTTGACGAGCAAAGCCTGAACCAACGATTGCAACACCCTGGCTAAAGAAGTACTTAGCAACTTCAGCGTTTCCACCAGGAACTGGCTCTGGGGTATTGGTGATCTTGTAACCACCAATTAGAGGAATTGCTGATGGGATATCAACGTTGTAACGGTATCCGTGTGAGTACAAAGCAACTGTTCCGTTGAAGTTTGCTGGAACCTGCATTGCGTAAGGTGCGCCATCAGTTGTAACACCAACACAAGTTTGTACTGGGCTCTTTCCATCGCACGCAGGTGCTGCATTAGCAACTGTTGGTGCTGTGATCAGACTGAAAGAAGCGAGAGAATTCTTACTTTCTTCATTAGTTAGGTAATCCCTTCGCTGGCATTGCAGGACGCTTGTATGTTGACTTAACAACAGCACCAGATCCTGAATCGGTTGTGTAAGCAACATATGAACCACCAACAGGTGCTAGATCACCAGTTGATGAGTAACGACCAACCCAGTAACCAGTTAGACCAACTTGGCTAGTACGTGAATACGCAGCTGGTACCAAAGCAGAGTTTGCAAAAGTTGCACCCTTTGTATTGATCGCATTGATTAGTGACTTGCGGGTCAGGTTTGGACCAGCAGCCTTGAGTGCCTGAGCAGTCATAAACGCTGTGTTCATTCCTAGAAGTACGTTGAGATCAAATGGTGATCCCGGTACTGCCTTTGCGTAGATATCAGAGAAGAACTTTACGTACTCGTCCTTCATATCTGTTGTTGCTGGCACTGGTGAGAATCCAATCGCATTAGTCAAAACCGCTGCTGGAACTCCAGTTGCTCTAATAGTTGTTGCATCTCCACCAACTGAGCCAAGCATCCACTGTGGTGCATACTTGAGCTGAGCTGCTGTTCCGAGCATTGCAGATGTCGCGCTAGATACTCCGAACAAGATAACAACATCAGCTTCCGCTGCCTTGAACTTAGTGATCCAGCCTGCAGCTGCAGTTGCTGATTGTGAACCTGATGCGTATGGCACGCGAACCGCGAAGTTAACTCCAGCGGTCTTAAATCCTGCGAGCGCATCTGTTCCGAAATCATCATCCTGGTATAGAAGACCGATCTTCTTACCAGCAAAGTTTTCCTTGATGTACTGACCCATGATCTTTGCTTCCATTACATATGAAGGCAAGACTGTGTAAGTAGTTGGGTACTTCTTCTTGTCTGCGAATCCACTAAATCCTGTATTAACAAAAAGAACAGGGATTCCGCGGCGACCTGGATTAACAGATGAAGCTACCGCCTTAACATTTGCAGTACCAAGAGGTGCAAGAAGAGCCATGACCTTGTCCTTAAGGATTAGCTCATTGGTCTTTGCAACTGCTTCAGTTGGAACGTAACGATCATCCTTAACAACCAAGGTGACCTTACGTCCGTTGATTCCACCATTTGCATTGAGGTAATCAAAGTATGCCTTTGCCGCACCTGGGATCTTGTTGTAGCCAAGTGATGCTGTACCAGTCATTGGAAGAGTCATTCCGAGTTTGATCTCTGTGGAACTAACTCCAACCTCTTTCGCTTGCGCAGGAATAGCTGTTGCAGCTAATCCAACGATCGCCAGTACCGCTGAAGCTGTAATCAGCTTGCGACGGTTAAGTGCTTTCATGTGTTTCCTTCCATCGAGGGTTTTGTCCGAGATTACTGTATTTACT
>JBEDKL010000096.1:0-3067 GCA_041172145.1 Actinomycetota bacterium | reverse complement strand
CTAGAAGTAGTACGAGTTGCAGCAGAGGCGGGTGCAGATGTAATTGCGCTGTGCGATACCAACGGCGGAATGCTGCCCGATGAGTTGTCGCAAGTTGTCCATGATGTTTTGACCGCAAGCTCTGCTCGTTTGGGCATTCATTGCCACAATGACACTGGATGCGCCGTTGCGAATTCAATGGCCGCTGTTGCAGCAGGTGCAACACATGTTCAAGGAACTTTAAATGGATATGGCGAGCGAACCGGAAACGCTGATCTTGTGACAATCATCGCAAATCTAGAGCTAAAGAAGAAGCAGATGGTTCTTCCTCCCAACGCACTACAAGAGGCTTTCAGAATTTCACATGCAGTTGCAGAGGTTACAAATGTTGCCCCTAGCGGTCGCCAGCCATATGTAGGTGTATCTGCCTTTGCTCACAAGGCTGGTTTGCATGCAAGTGCGATCAAGGTAGATCCATCGTTGTATCAACATGAAGATCCAGCATCAGTTGGAAACGATATGCGTATGTTGGTTTCTGATATGGCCGGCCGTGCATCTATCGAATTAAAGTCACAAGAACTCGGCGTAGATCTTGGCGGAGATAAAGAGTTAATCGGGCGCATTGTTGATCGAGTTAAGGATATGGAATCACGCGGATTCACCTTTGAAGCAGCTGATGCATCATTTGAGTTATTGGTACATGAAGAGATGTCTGGAAAGCGTCCATCATTCTTTACGATCAATCATTGGGTTACATCAGTCGAGCGTGCACCAGATCAATCCATCACGACTAAAGCTGAAGTAACTGTGACCGCTATGGGCCAAGAGATAACTTGCAGTGGCGAAGGAAATGGTCCGGTTAACGCATTTGATAATGCGCTGCGAACAGGTTTGATCTCACTTTACCCAGAACTTTCATCACTCGAATTAACCGATTACAAGGTTCGAATTCTTGAGGGTCGCCTAGGTACTGGTGCAATCACTCGTGTATTGGTCGAAACCAGTGACGGTAAGGGTGAATGGAACACCGTAGGAGTTCACGAAAACGTTATCGCCGCATCGGCTATGGCTCTCGAAGATGCCGTTACCTTCGGATTAATGCGTCAAGGACGTAAGCCTGAGTAAACTGTTAACGTGAGCGAAAATTATGAAAAGCTAATCGCGGCTTTTGCTCGCCACCTGCAAGTTGAACGTTCTTTATCTGAGCACACAATTCGTGCCTATCTTGGTGATTTAGAGTCATTGGTAGAACACCTAGAAGCAATTGGCGTTTCAGATATTTCAGATTTACAGCTCATACATTTGCGTTCGTGGTTGGCTAACCAGCAAGTTAAGGGTGGAGCGCGAACAACACTGTCTCGTCGAGCAGTCTCTGTGCGTTTATTTACAAAGTGGGCGGTTAAAAATAAGTTTTTGGAAAAGGATGTTGCTGCAACCTTGGCAACACCTAAGGGGCATAGAACTCTTCCAGAAGTTCTAGAAATTGCCGATGCAAAGGTCGCAATGGATTCTTTGGCTACCCGTGCCGCTGAGGAAGAAACTCCAATTTCATTACGCGATGTTGCCATGGTTGAGATGTTGTACGCATCAGGTGCCCGTGTTGCAGAGCTTTGCGGATTAGATTTAGGCGATATTGATTACGATCGCCAAACAATTCGAGTTTTAGGTAAAGGTAACAAGGAACGCACAATTCCTTTGGGCAATCCAGCGATGAAGGCGTTAAATGCCTGGCTCAAGGATGGAAGAGATTTGTTGAAGAACTCACTTTCTGGCAACGCCGTTTTTCTCGGCGCACGAGGAAAGCGAATAGATCAGCGAACTGTACGTACAGTTGTTTATAACGCCCTTCAGGCAATCGAAGGAGTTGAACGGATGGGTCCTCATGCTCTGAGACATTCAGCCGCGACGCACTTATTAGAAGGCGGTGCAGATTTGCGTACAGTTCAGGAAATTTTGGGACATGCATCCCTTGCAACGACACAGATCTACACCCATGTATCAACGGAGCGTTTACAAAAAGCCTTCAAGCAGGCACACCCACGCGCATGAGATCTTCACTTGTAGTTATTCCTACTTATAACGAGGCCGAAAGCATCGGCGAGATTCTTGCCGCGTTGAAGCCACTGGATTGTGATGTTCTGGTTATCGATGATGGATCACCCGATGGCACCGCCCAAATTGTGCGAAATCTAGGAATTGAGGTTATTGAACGGGGAGGTAAACAAGGTTTAGGTAGCGCGTATCGAACTGGCTTTTCTATCGGGTTAGATCGTGGCTATTCCTACATCATCCAAATGGACGCAGATGGCTCACACCAGATTGCCGATCTTGAAAAGATGATGGATTGGATCGGCAGTGCAGATTTACTGATTGGTTCTCGATGGATTAAAGATGGCGGCATCGCTAATTGGAGCAAGTTGAGACAGTACCTTTCAAAATCTGCGAACACTTATGCGAACCTTCTACTTTCTTTAGGGGTCAAAGACACCACATCGGGATTTCGCATCTACACCTCTGCGCTGTTGAATAAAATGGAGATCTCAACGATTCGTTCCGAGGGGTACTGCTTCCAGATTGAGATGACACGTCGGGCAATTGCCCGCGGGGGATCGGTTGCTGAAGTTCCGATTACCTTTATTGAACGTGCCCATGGAGTCAGCAAAATGTCCTTTTCCATCGCCCTAGAAGCTGTACTCCGTATCACCGCCTGGGGGGCTTTGCGCCTAATCGGGCGGTAATTTCGGTATCTGCGCTCAGGTAGGATTTGCCCTGCATCGATCTTCGGATCGGTGACATCTCAGCACTCACTGACTTCGGTCGGCATAACCACCTCGGTCCGCAAGAAATTGCGGTCGGTGATTTTGAGTGCGACGGGCCCAACAAATTGTTTGGCCATAAACCGAGCGGGTTTTGTTCTGCTGCGCAGAAAAAACCTAAGAAGGAGTATGCCGTCATGGCAGTTGTAACAATGCGAGAGCTCCTCGACAGTGGAGTCCACTTCGGACACCAGACTCGTCGATGGAACCCAAAGATGAAGCGCTTTATTTTCACAGAGCGCAATGGCATCTACATCATCGACATCCAGCAA
>JBEDKL010000095.1:0-4281 GCA_041172145.1 Actinomycetota bacterium | reverse complement strand
AACTTGTTTCCGTACTTCTGCTTAATTGGCCAAAGCAAACGACGAGCTTTATCTAGATTGCCGTTATCTGGCCAAGAGTTCAAAGGTGAAAATCTAAAGCTTCCGGTACCAGCTCCGCCGCGACCATCGGCCACACGATATGTACCTGCTGAGTGCCAAGCCATACGGATCATTAATCCGCCATAGTGACCCCAGTCTGCTGGCCACCACTCTTGTGATTGGGTCATGAATTCATGTAAATCTTTTTTCAAAGATGCGACATCTAGGGTCTTCACCGCTTCGCGGTAGTCGAAATCTTCACCGAGTGGATTTGTCTTGCGATCATGCTGATGCAGGATGTCGAGGTTAAGTGCATTTGGATACAAGTATGTATTTGTCTCAGCTCCGTGTGTAATTGCTCCGTGAGCTACTGGGCACTTTCCGTCCATGATTTCCCCCTATGAATTCAGTGAAGTGCCCTAAGTATGGTTTGCACTGTGTGTGTCCGCAAATTATGAGAGATAGGCTTTGATCATGACCAGAACCGTTAAAAAGTGGAGCGCTAAAGATGCTGCTCGGTGCATCATCACCCCTTCAGATCTAGACCACAAATACAGCAGAGGAGTGTTGGGTCTCATTACTGGTTCGGCTCAGTACCCAGGTGCAGCGGTTCTTACGACATCGGCTGCATCTGCAACCGGTGTTGGAATGCTTCGCTTTCATAGCTCATCTGGTTTGGCACATTTAGTTTTGCACTCAACCCCATCTGCAGTTGTTCAGCCAGGAAAGGTTGCTGCTTGGGTTGTAGGAAGTGGAATCAACGCAAAGAAGTACTCAGATATAACTACATGGTTGCGCCATCGCTGGTTCAAGTTAGTTCGCCTGCAATCTGTTCCTACAGTTTTGGATGCCGGAGCGCTTTCATTAGCCGGCTCATTAGAACAGCCAACTGTCATTACCCCACACAGTGGCGAACTCGCACAGCTTCTTGTTTCACGCGGAGTGCAAGTAAGCGCCGAAGCGGTTGAGGGAGATCCTAAGAAGTGGGTGCAAATCGCTGCTGAAACTTTAGGTGTAACTGTTTTGTTAAAGGGTGCGACAACCTATGTTGCCAATGATGATCTCTTGATTCAATTACCGACAGCAACCCCATGGCTAGCAACTGCAGGAAGCGGTGATGTCCTGGCCGGAATCATGGGCGCGCTAGTGGCAACAAATGCAATTGAGATACTGAATGATTATGACCAACTGGCTTACGTTGCTGCATCTGCAGCCTTTATTCAAAATCAAGCAGCGCTCAAGGCATCTGCAGGTGCTCCAATAAACGCTGAATCAATTGTTACCGCAATACCTGCAGTAATCGCACAGCTCCTTAAAAAGTAATGTAGTAGGGCAATCCCTATACGACACAGATGTAAGTGTGACCAGACCTGTGCTTGTTTAGGAAGATTACTGAGCGTAACTTTTCATTATGAGTGATCGTGTTCTCGTCATCATTGATGACCCCTTTGAGCTTTCCAGTGTGGGGGCTGCGCTCAAGCTGCATGGGGTTGAGGTAGTTGGCGAGGCAAAGAAGAAGGTCACAGCAATAAATATGTTTAGAAGTTTGCAACCAGATGTGGTCTTGATTGATATGCATAAGACACATGAGCGATCAATTGATATCGCACACACGATTCGTAAAGAGTCCCCCGAAATTGGAGTTGTGGTTTTAGTTCCATGTTCTGATGTCAGATTAATTGGAGAAGCAACATCAACTCTGCCATCTGGTGCAAAGCTTGTATTGAAAAATGGAATCAGCAGCTTGCCCATTCTTTGCGAAGTTATTACCGCATCTCGCAACTTTGATGCCCAGGAGCCAGCAAGTTGCATTAATGGAGAGGTAACTTTTCCAGATGCTTCATCACGAGATCTGATGTCACAACTATCAGATGTCCAAATCGAAACTCTTCGCTATGTGGCCGAGGGGCTAACAAATGCAGAAATCGGTCGGCTGAGATTTGTGAGCGAAAAAGCTATTGAACAGATTCTTTCTCGGGTTGCTATTACCCTGAATATTCAGCCAGATCACAGAAAAAACATGAGAGTTGTCTTGGTGAATGAATATATGAGATGGATTGGCGCGCCTAGTCACTAAGTAAAGCTTCTCAAAGGGGCTAAAGGTAAAGTTTCGCCCTATGGAGATCGAGCAGATTCGTGGGCGCTGGAATGATGTTCTAGATAACCTCGAAGCAAATAACCGCATCGCTTGGATTGCCTATTTTGATGCGCGATTGATCTCACATAGCGATGGAGTCTTGACCCTTGATTTTTCCGATAGTCGCAAGTTTGCAACTTCTCACGAATATTCAGATACCCGACCAAATTTAAAGGCCGCACTGGTTTCTTCTATTGAAGAGGTACTAGGCATACATGTGGAGATCAAAGAACAATGAAGATAAAGATTTTTTTAATCGCGGCAACTCTTGCAGCTGGAGTTTTAGCTGCCCCACATACAGCCGCAGCTTCATCAGCTTTAAGTATGCAGGTGCGACAAACACCTAGCGCCTCTGAAACCTTGTTGACTCTGTACGGAAATCTAAAGCCCAACCGCACCGGAACAACGGTCAAGATTGAGGTAGATACAGCTGGAAAGTGGAGCTCTACCCGTTTTTCAACCAGGGTCACAAAGGTCGGTACTTGGAAGGTAACCGCACTTGCTACCGCATTGGACGCCAAGGTTCGTTATCGCGCAGTTTCTGTAATCGATGGCAAGAGTTTGTACTCACCGATTCGCTCAATTGTTGTGAAGCAACAGCCAGAGTTCTCAAATGCAGATCCTGCAAAGTTTATTGATTTGCTAGGACCAGGTGGTCGCATTCATGGCGCCGATGTCAGTCGCTGGCAGCATCCCAATGACAAGCCAATTGATTTTGTAAAGATGTATGAAGGCGGAATGCGTTTTGTCTTTATCAAGGGATCAGATACCCGTGAATCAGCTGATCAGTTAGCGATGAAGTACGCCGCTATGGATCACCATGCTGCGCAAGCTGCTGGGATAGGTTTCTATCACTACGCAGTATTGCCAGATGTTTCCACACCAGAAGAGATTAAGCGTGATGCCTTGGCACAAGCCCAAAAGGTTGTGTGGCGATTGGCGGCAATGGGAGGTTACTCCGAACGCGATCTTCCATACGCATTGGATTTAGAAAACAAGTGTGTTCGATGGTCAGCTACAGGTGCTTGCCAGAAATACGCAACCCGTAGCGCTGTAACTTTATTTGCAACGACTTTCCTTGCATCACTCAAGGAAAAAACTGGTCGCACCCCGATTCTTTACTCTTATGCAAGTTTTCTTGAAAGTTCAATGACACGTACGCCAGAGCTCGCTCAATATCCACTGTGGCTTGCTCAGTATGGGATTGATCCTGCAAATCCCATCAATCAACCTGGATTAAAAAATATTGGTTGTTACGTTCACTCTTGGACAGGAAATAACTGTGATTCTCAATGGACGGTATGGCAGTACTCATCATGTGGAATCGCCCCTAAATACGGAGTACCTGGAACTCGTTTAGATCTCAATGTTTTCCGCGGAACTCCCTCAACATTTTTAGATCTGACTAAAGGCACCTGGACACCATCACTTGTAGACCTGATGCCTCAGAAAGAGATTTCTACCTTAACCGTTTTGGAACAAAGCGCGACAACTACAAATAAATTAGTCACTTTTAGGGTAAATGTTGCTAGACCAGATAATTCACCGGTTGTAACCGGCAATGTGAAGTTTGTTTTTGATAAAACAACTACGCCCGAGATCAAACCAAAGCAAACTCTTGTACGTGAAACAAGCGGGGTATGGACCCTTTCACTGCGAGGTGTTGCTGCTGGAACATACCTTGGAAAGATTAAGTTCCAAGATGTCTCTGGAACTCATGAAGAGTCAATTGCATCAGTGACATTTTCAGTTGCACAAGGTCCAACACCATCTCCAAAGCCAACACCATCTCCAAAGCCAACAAAGAAGCCAAGCAGCGATGGTTGCAAGGGGCAGATTAAGAATTAACCTCTAACAGCTCATCAAGGGCTGCGATCTCACGATCAACCAGGGATTCATAGGCTGCGACAGACTCTTTGCGCTGCTTTGCACTCCACCCAAGAACTGGAGCAATCAAAGCGCCAACCTCATCTGCAAGGTGTACCCCATGCCCATCCGCTTCAAAAGCCAAACGAGTACGTCGAGAAATAACATCATCGACTGTGCGCGCACCTTCATGTGTTGCTGCGTAAACAATCTCTGCCTTGATGTATGGAAGATCAGCA
>JBEDKL010000094.1:0-3206 GCA_041172145.1 Actinomycetota bacterium | reverse complement strand
GAATTTCACGCGCCTACATCATGGTTTTTGTCTTGATCGGCATAGCTTTTATTATCGTTAGAGCTATTCCATCTCATGTGAAGGAAGTTGCATGAACTACAAAACTAGACGGCTAGTAACCCTGCTTGCTTTAGTTGGGTTGTTAATCCTTATTGCGATCAACAGTCTTTAAGACTGAAGCAACTGAAATATCTGCAGGTGGTTGAACACGGTTCTTGTATCTAAACCAAATAAACAAAGATGCTGCAAGTGAGATGCCACCGCACACAGCAATTGTTGGACGGATTCCGATTAGCTCGGTTGTTGTTCCAATTAGCGGTGAACCAAATGGTGTTCCACCCATAAAGATAAGTAAGTAAACACCGGTTACGCGACCTCGGATTGCAGGATCGGTACTAGTTTGAACAATTGAGTTGGCAGAGACCAAGGTGGTTAGTGCGGTTACGCCACAAATAGGTAACCAAAAAATGTACGAGGTATAGCTTGGCAAAATCGATAGCGCCATGATTGAGATAGAAAAAGCGATTCCACCCTTGATGACAAACTTGGTGCTTCTAAATCGTTCTAAACGTGCCGAACCAATCGCACCTGTCAGCGAACCAATAGCAATAAAGGTTCCCATCAAACCAAAGCTTGCAGGTCCTAATCCAAACTCTTGTGTCGCCATCAGCGCGTTAAAGATCTGAAAGTTAAGGCCAAAGGTTGCAAGGAAAAAGACCATCAACATAACGACATAGATATCGGGACGTGCCATTGCATAGGCGATGCCTTCTCGGATACTGCCATCTGATTTTGGTCGATCTTGGTGGAAGAAAGCCTTTTCATTGAGGTTCATAAGCGCTGCAATAACAAATAAGTAAGAAAGGCCGTTAACGATAAATGATGGCCCAGTACCAAAGGCTGCGATCAAACCACCTGAAATCGCTGGTCCTACAAGGCGTCCTGCATTGAAATTAGCTGAGTTTAAGGAAACAGCGTTAGGTAAATCATTTTGCCCAACCACCGCAGATGTAAAGGATTGGCGCACAGGCGCATCAATTGCCGTTGAAATACCCAAGATTCCAGCCAGAACAAAGACATGCCACAAGGCGACTAGGTCGGTCATTACCAAGATACCCAAAGCCAAGGATGCGGCTCCGCCAATTATGTTTGTAAGAATTAAAACTTTTCGTTTATCAAATTTGTCGGCAAATTTTCCGCCGTGTAGAGAGAAAAAGAGAACTGGAGCAAATTGAACCGCGGTAACCAAACCTAAGTAGGTTCCATTATTGTCGGTAAGTTCGAGAACTAGCCAATCTTGGGCGATACGTTGGGCCCAGCTGCCAATATTTGAAACTGCGTTGGCAGGAAAGAGGATCCGGTAATTACGGTGACGAAATGATCGCCAATTACCATCCTCTTTTACCGATAAACGCATTACTCTTGCCCCATGACTACTCGACTACGCAATGCAGTAACTCTAGTCGTTATTGGAACTCTTTGCTGGGTGGTAGCTGGGGTGATTGCACTAGCAGCTAACGCAGATGCAAAAGTTATTTGGACATGCGTAATGGGTGCGGCCCTGGGCTTAGTTGGAATTCGTTACACAATTCGCCGCGATCGACGAAGCGGTATTTAACTTAAGAAGGTTTTCGTTACGCGCCGAGCGCTGTAGCGATACCGCGTAACACGCGACCAAGACGATCCGCCTCTTGTGCATTTGGGTGACGTCCATGGCGCAAACCATTGCCAACCTTGTCCAAGATCTTGATGGTGTCTTCAATCATCGCAGCGAGATCATCACTGTTAACACGTGAGTTCTCTACTAATGATGGTGGTGCATCAATGATGTGTACAGATAACGCTTGTGGGCCTTTACGGCTGTCAGCGATAGAAAACTCAAGCTTTGTTCCAGGCTTAACCGTTGCAACACCTTCTGGAAGTGAGGTTGCAGCTAGATAAACATCTTCGCCTTCATCATTTGCAATGAAGCCGAAGCCTTTTTCCAATGAGAACCATTTAACGCGTCCTGTAGGCATGGGGAGGGCTCCTTGCTAGTTTTCTTTACGGGTACAAATTAAGTATCGCGGTTGCGATAGCAGGTGCTTAGTTTAACACCGGCTCTGTGAAGGTCGCTTCCGAATGTGCACCGCAGCCATGATCAACGCTGACCACGCGTGCATCATCGGGTGAGATCGCATTGGCGCATACGCCAAATGTTGAGCGTAAAGATCCGGCGATAGGAATAAAGAATCCGCAGCTATGACATGGCTTTGGCGCTGACTGGGCAACGGGAGCGTTAGGTCCACGCTCACCTTCGTACCAACGCTTTGCTGCCTGGTCACGGCCTTCAATTGAAAGAACACGTGCGCGACCTAAACCAAGTTCAATCGCCATCGCAGTATCAAGATCTTCATCTTGCGGAAGTGCTTGTTCTCCAGGCACTAAACGAGTGTCATCAGCTGCGCTTGGAACAATATCGCCAACGCCAACATCGCCCGGCAAAATTCTGTCGCGATATGGAATCCATTCAGGTGCACGTAGCGCATCTGGACCTGGAAGAACTACAACATCGCAAATTGTTGGTTGTGAATCCTCATCAACCTTTGCAATGGTGATGCACCAACGCCAACCTTTGTAGCCAGCAAGGTTTGCTTCAAATAAATATGTTGCAACGCGGTTGTCATCATCAAAATCAACTGAAACAAATCCGCCAACTTGATCCTTCTTTTCTGCCTGATCAAGTGCGGCATTGCGGGCAAGATCCTGTGCATCAAAGGCAACAGCGGTGCTCTTCTTGTTCTTAGCCATGCTCTAAGGGTAAAGCAGAACGTCGCCCACCTGTTAATTGTGGACGGCGTTACGCGTAACTACTGAGTGATACTGGGCTTAGAAGTCCATATCTCCGCCGCCTTGTGGGGCAGCTGCTGCCTTCTCAGGCTTATCTGCAATAACCGCTTCTGTTGTAATAAAGAGCGCAGCGATTGATGCAGCGTTTTGTAATGCAGAACGTGTCACCTTTGCTGGATCGATGATTCCAGATTTGATCATGTCTACATACTCGCCTGTTGCAGCGTTAAGACCTTGTCCTGCTGGAAGGTGACGTACCTTCTCAACAACAACTCCGCCTTCGAGTCCTGCGTTAACTGCGATCTGCTTGATTGGAGCTTCGATTGCGTATTCAACAATCTTTGCACCAGTTGCTTCATCACCAGTTAAACCAGTTA
>JBEDKL010000093.1:0-3217 GCA_041172145.1 Actinomycetota bacterium | reverse complement strand
CTGCCAGGAAATGTAATCGAACCAATCTACTTGCGTAGACCAGATGCTGTAGCAACGGCGGACAGATGATTAGTTATCGCGTTGCAACCGCCTTTGATCTTCCAGTTTTTGTCTCTTTAGACAAAGAGTTGTTTCCTTACTCACCATGGTCTGCCTCTCAATACAAAGAAGAGTTCTCTGCCCCAACCCGTCACTTTGTTGTGGCAGTTGATGATGAGCAAAGCATCATCGGCTATGCGGGAGTTTTCGCACCAGGAGCGGCAGAGGCTGATGTGCTTACAGTGGGAGTCGTACCGAATCACCGCGGCAAAGGTGTTGCACGCCAGTTAATGGAGCTGTTAACCAACTGGGCACACAATCAAGGATCTACCGCAATGATGCTTGAAGTAAAGGTAGATAACGCCGAAGCCATTGGTTTATATGAATCACTAGGGTATTCAAAGCTAAACACTCGTAAGGATTACTTTGGCCCAGGACTTGATGCCCTCGTAATGCGATTGGAGCTCTCATGAGTGAACCAATTGTCTTAGGTATTGAAACATCATGCGATGAAACCGCGGTCGGAATTGTTCGCGGTCGTACCTTGCTTGCAAATGTCATTGCATCAAGCGTTGAAGAGCATGCACGTTTTGGAGGAGTCGTTCCTGAAATTGCAAGTCGCGCACACCTTGAAGCGATGATTCCAACTTTGCATCAAGCACTTAAGGATTCAAAGCTTGCATTGAAGGATATTGATGCGGTTGCTGTAACTGGAGGACCTGGTTTAGTTGGTGCATTACTTGTTGGTGTTGGTTCTGCAGCAGGTCTTGCTCTGGGATTAAACAAACCAATTTATGCAGTCAATCATTTAGCTGCACATGTCAGTGTTGATTACTTAGCTCATGACAAACCATTGGATCCAACAATCGCACTCTTGGTAAGCGGTGGACACTCATCCCTTTTGCAGGTTGATGACATCACTGGATCAATTACAAAGCTTGGCGAAACTATGGATGATGCGGCCGGCGAAGCCTTTGACAAGATCGCCCGTGTCATGAAATTAGGTTTTCCTGGTGGCCCTGCTATCGACAAGTTAGCTAAAGATGGAAGTGCGAGCGCAATTGATTTTCCACGAGGATTGACAACTTCACATGATTGGCAAACTCGACCATTTGACTTCTCATTCTCAGGATTAAAGACCGCGGTAGCAAGATACTTAGAAGCAACACCTGACTATGCAAAGGCAGATGTTGCCGCTTCATTCCAAGAAGCGATCGTCGATGTGCTTCTTTTAAAGGCGTTGGCAGCCTGCAAACAATCTGGCATTGATTCATTGGTGATTGCCGGAGGTGTGGCTGCTAATTCACGGCTTCGAACCCTGGCTCAGGAGCGGTGCGAAAAGGCTGGCATTCAGCTGCGGGTTCCAAGCCCTGGGCTGTGCACCGATAACGGGGCGATGGTCGCAGCCTTGGGCTCTCTCATGGTTTCAGCGGGCCGCAGCCCCAGCCCAGTGGCCTTTGACGCCGATTCCAGCCTGCCAGTCACAACGGTAAGCCTCTAAATCCAATTTGCCCCCTGGGGCCTCTCGATTTGCTGCGCAGGTTTGGCCCGCCTAGAGTTTGCGTTAGCACTCACGGCCCGAGTCTGCTAATTCGAGCCGCACGAGGAATCAATAGCTTAAAAAACTAGAAGGAGTTAGACCATGGCAGTTAAGCCACTAGAAGATCGCATCGTTATCAAGACAAATGAGGCTGAGACAACAACAGCATCAGGCCTTGTTATCCCAGATACAGCAAAAGAGAAGCCACAGGAAGGCACTGTTATCGCAGTAGGCCCAGGTCGCTTTGATGATGGCGTACGCGTTCCTATGGATGTCAAGGTTGGCGATGTAGTTCTTTACAGCAAGTACGGCGGAACTGAAATCAAGCACGGTGGAGAAGATCTACTTGTTCTTTCAGCTCGCGACATTCTCGCTGTAATCGAGAAGTAAATGGGTAAGAGCCTTCAATTTGATGAGCAAGCACGCCGCGCCATGGAGCGCGGTGTCAACATTCTTGCTGACACAGTAAAGGTAACTCTTGGACCTAAGGGTCGTAACGTAGTTATCGCTAAATCCTTTGGCGCACCAATCATTACAAATGATGGTGTAACAATTGCAAAAGAGATCGAACTTTCAGATCCTGCAGAAAACATGGGCGCTCAGCTAGTGAAGGAAGTTGCGACAAAGACAAATGATGTCGCAGGTGATGGAACTACAACAGCAACTGTTCTGGCTCAAGCAATGGTTAAAGAAGGACTTCGTAACCTTGCAGCTGGTGCACAGCCAATGGATATCAAGCAGGGAATTGAAGCGGCCGTAGCAGCGGTTTCAGAGAAGCTTCGCGAGCAGGCAACTCCAGTCAATGGAAAGCCACAGATCGCAGATGTTGCAACTATCTCAGCTCAGGATCGCGCAATTGGCGAATTAATCGCTGAAGCAATGGACCGTGTTGGTAAAGATGGAGTTATTACAGTTGAAGAAGCATCTACAACTGGACTCGATCTTGAATTCACAGAAGGAATGCAGTTCGACAAGGGCTACATTTCACCGTATTTCGTAACTGATCAAGATCGTATGGAAGCAATCCTTGAGGATGCTTACGTACTGATCTCAGCAAACAAGGTTTCCGCGCTGTCAGATCTTCTGCCACTGCTTGAAAAGGTTGCTCAGGCTTCAAAGCCGCTCTTGATCATCGCTGAAGACATCGAAGGTGAAGCGCTTTCTACGCTGGTTGTTAACCGCATGCGTGGAGTATTTGCATCAGTTGCTGTTAAGGCACCTGGTTTTGGAGATCGTCGCAAGGCAACGCTTCAGGACATCGCAGTGCTTACAGGTGGACAGGTAATTTCTTCAGAGCTTGGAATGAAGCTTGAGGGAGTAACTCTTGAAGATCTCGGTAAGGCTCGTCGCATCGTTGTTACCAAGGATGCAACAACCATCGTTGATGGCGCAGGCGATAAGGCTGCGGTTGCTGCACGTGTTTCAGAGCTTCGCAAGGAGATCGAAAACAGTGATTCATCATGGGACAAAGAGAAGCTACAAGAGCGTCTTGCAAAGCTTGCTGGTGGAGTGTGCGTAATCAAGGTTGGCGCACACACCGAAGTTGAACTCAATGAAAAGAAGCACCGTCTAGAGGATGCAATCTCTGCAACCCGTGCCGCTGTTGAAGAAGGAATCGTTGTTGGTGGAGGAGCGGCC
>JBEDKL010000092.1:0-3227 GCA_041172145.1 Actinomycetota bacterium | reverse complement strand
GCTTCATATAAAGCTGGAAGATCGCTATAACAGGCGTGAATGTACTGATCTGGCGTTGCCCAGCCAGTGTTTTCGCAGTGGCTGAACTTGGCAAAGGAAAGCAGCGAAGCAAGGATTGCTAGTACAACAAGGGATCTAACTTTCATTAATCTTTAGGCTTCTGAACTCCACCTGATGTCATGACAACTGGTTCTAGTCCGCCGATATTTGAAGGTTCTGGGAAATCCATCACTGGTTCACCCTTGAGCGCCTTCTTCATAAACTCTGTCCAGATACGCGCTGGGAATGTTCCACCGGTAAGTGATGTCATTCCACCAATACCGTTGAGAGATTGAGTTGCGTTATCACGGAAGAAGGCAACTGATGCTGCGATCTGTGGTGTGTAAGCGCTAAACCATGCAGATGCATTTGATTGTGAGGTTCCGGTCTTACCTGCTGCAGGACGACCTAACGCAAGAGCTGCAGCACCGGTACCACCAGTGATTGTTCCCTTTAGCGCGTATGTCAGATCTGCCATAACCTCTTTGCTAAATGCTTCTTGGGTCTGAGGTGTTGCCTCGTATAAAACACCCTTGTTTGATCCCAGTACTTGAGTGACTAAAAATGGCTTGGACTTAATTCCTTGTGCGGCAAAGGTTGCATATGCGTTAGCAACATCAATTACATGCGGGCTAGATGTTCCCAATACAACAGATGGTGTTGGCATCATCGCAACGCTTTCAGGAATACCTGCACGACGTGCGACATCAACAACTTTGTCTGGACCAACCTTGATTCCAAGTGGAACAAAGATTGTGTTGATAGAACGCTTAGTTGCCTCCATCAAACTGACTTGGCCAAATCCATTGTTTCCGTAGTTTGAAACAACATAAGGCTTACCTAGATCATCAAATGTTTGTGGTGAATCACCATTCCACATTGATGTCAGCGGAATTCCTTGTTCAAGAGCAGCAACAAGTGCAAATGGTTTAAAGGTAGATCCTGCTTGTGTAATTGATTGGGTTGCATCATTTAACTGACGCTCTAAGTAATCGCGACCACCGTAAAGTGCAAGTATTTCGCCGGTTCCGGGGCGAATTCCAACTAATCCGATGCGTAAATCATCTGGTGCCTTTGATGGGTAGAACTTATTCACCGCATCGACCGCTGCTTGTTGCGCCTTTTGATCCAAAGTTGTTTTGATTACCAAACCGCCAACAAGAAGTTGATCCTGGCTAAAGCCAAGTTTTGCAAGCTCCTTTTGAACCGCTTCGATGATGTGACCCTTAGGGCCGCTTAGCTGTCCAGATGTCGAACGTGGAGCAATTGTTGGAACCTTCATCTTGGCGGCTTCTTCATCAGTTAGCCAACCTGCTTCGATCATATTGTTTTTTACATACTCAAAACGAGCAGCTAAACGTTCGGCGTTGCCTTCTTTGAACTTTGGATCGTACAAACCAGGAGAGCGCAGGATTGATGCAATAACTGCAGCTTGCGAATTAGTTAGTTGATCAACGTTACGGTTGAAATACTGCTGTGATGCGGTCATTACACCGTAAGAGCCACGACCAAAGTAAATGGTGTTGAGGTAACTTTCAAAGATTTGATCCTTTGAAAGTTGGTTCTCTAACTTAATAGAGATGACAAGCTCTTTGATCTTTCGTTGAATAGATCTTTCTGGAGTTAAAAATGCGGTCTTGGCGTACTGCTGTGTGATTGTTGAACCACCGCGGCCATTTCCTAATTTAATAATGTTGTCGATTACCGCTTGGGCAATACCTTTAACTGAAAAGGCTTTGTTTGAGTAAAAGTTTTGATCCTCGGCGGCCAGAACTGCATGGCGCAGATTAAGAGGAATCTTTGAAAGCGGAACGATCTGTCGGTTTTGTGTTCCAACGCGACCAATCTCTTCGCCATTTGAGTATTGAATAATTGTTGATTGGCTATTTACATACGCATTTGGATCTGGAATATCTACAGTGAAATATGCGAGCGCAAACAAGACCGAGCCGGCAACGAAGCCGATGCCTCCTAGAAAAATAGCTGCTCTAGTCAGTAATTTACGGGCCATTTGGTAATGCTATCCCTTTGCGTAATCCTCATCCTCCAAGGTGCGTACCTTGCGCGGGGCTTTTCGCTCAACTCCATCGCCCAATATGTATGAAGCACACAGGTGATTCCATGAACAGTTGCGGCACACCTCGACGATATAGACGGTGAACTCGCCAAACTCCCGCTCCATCTCAACTAGCTCGCGGGGAGTCTTAATGCGACCTGAGTATTGACCTAGTTGTTCACCAAAGGTGTATCGAAGTTCTACCAGCTCTTCTTTTTTGCACACTGGGCAGTTTCGATCAACCTTGTCACCATGCCATTTAGCTGCACGCATCAAGTAAGGATCGGCATCGCAGGCATCAACGGTCCCACGAAAGAGGGCGATCAAAGTCGCCCGCTTATCGAGTGAATAGTCGATGAATGATCGTTGCGATTTCATTAAGGTGAAGAATAATCCCTAATAGATGGTTACGCTCTTTCTTATGAGTTTTGCTGGATTGATTCGACATCCTCGGCTCTCACGTCTTTTGGCGGTCCGTTGGACGGGTCAGATGACAGATGGCGTCTTTCAAAGCGCCCTTGCATCCTTTGTTTTGTTCTCACCAGAAAGACAAGCCAACGCCTTAAGCGCCGCAATTGGTTTTGCAGTTGTTCTATTGCCGTATTCGATTGTTGGACCATTTGTCGGAACAATCTTGGATCGTGTTTCTAGACAACGCGCATTGTTTTTTGCCAACCTGGCACGTAGTGCAAACTTGTTAATCGTTGCACTCTTTGTCTTTAGCGGAACAACTGGGGTTGCTTTAACTGTTGTAGTGCTTGTTGCCTTTGGAATCAACCGATTAATTTTGGCGGCGCTTTCTGCAGGTTTGCCTTTGTTGATTGATTCAAAATCATTAATCACTGCAAACGCCATCGCAGTTACTGGTGGATCTGTTTTGGTAGTTCTTGGCGGGGGAATTGGTGTTGGTGTTCGCGCATTAGTAGATGGTGCAGCCCTTGCTGATCAAGCTGATTCATTACTCATACTTATGGCTGCTGCTGGTTACTTCACCGCTGCGATGCTTTCGGGGCGATTAAGTAAGTACGAGATCGGTCCGATGGAGCATGAAAAGGCTGCCGCCTCTTTTGCCCAAGGTTTTATCGATATGAAAGAGGGAATTGATTTCCTTCGCAAAAATGCAGATACCGCT
>JBEDKL010000091.1:0-3264 GCA_041172145.1 Actinomycetota bacterium | reverse complement strand
GGTCGCGCTCGCGGTCGCCGTGTAGTGAATGTGGCTCCGGTAGCTTAATTTTAGGTTTCTTGTAAAAGAGCGAGCCGTAATCATGCGGCTCGCTTTTTTATTGCACTAGCTCGACTAAAGAATTTTAGGAATGAATAGAAATGAAGGGAGTTAATCAATGACAACATTTGTTGATCGTGTAACTCTCTACGCCGCTGCCGGAAAAGGCGGCGATGGTTGTGTTTCTGTAAAGCGTGAAAAGTTCAAGCCACTAGGCGGACCAGATGGTGGAAATGGCGGACGCGGTGGAGATGTAATCCTTATCGTCGATCCAAATGTCACGACTCTGCTTGATTTTCACCATTCTCCACATCGTAAAGCAACCTCTGGTCACCAGGGTTATGGCGATCGTAAAGATGGCCACCAAGGAGAAGATTTAATTCTTGGTGTTCCAAATGGAACAGTTATTTATGATCAAAGCGGCGAACAAATCGCAGATCTCATCGGCAATGGAACAACATTTGTTGCAGCGCAAGGTGGCTTTGGTGGACTTGGAAACCTTGCACTATCTTCATCAAAGCGTCGCGCACCAGGCTTTGCTTTACTTGGTGAACCAGGTGAAGAGCGGACATTAACTTTAGAGTTAAAGAGTGTTGCAGATATTGCTCTCGTGGGCTTCCCAAGTGCAGGTAAATCATCTTTGATCGCAGCTGTTTCAGCTGCGCGTCCAAAGATCGCTGATTATCCATTTACAACATTGGTGCCAAACCTAGGTGTTGTTCAGGCCGGCGAAACTCGTTTCACCGTTGCAGATGTTCCAGGGTTGATCCCTGGAGCTTCACAAGGAAAAGGGTTAGGTCTTGAATTTCTTCGCCACGTAGAACGTTGCGTTGCTTTGGTGCATGTTCTTGATTGCGGAACACTTGAGACAGATCGCAACCCAGTTGCAGATCTAGAAGCGATTGAAAACGAACTTGCACTTTATGGTGGTCTAGAAGATCGCGTTCGTATTGTGGCGCTCAATAAAATCGATTTGCCAGATGGAAAAGCTATGGCAGAAATGGTCGAGCAAGAGCTGCGTGAAAAGGGTTACGAGGTCTATGCAGTCTCTGCAGCATCTCGTGAAGGCTTACAGGAGCTGATCTATGCGATGGGGCGTTTGGTTCATAAGAACCGAGTTGAAGCTGGAGTTCCAGAGCGCACACGAATTATTTTGCGACCAGTTGCAGTAGATGATTCTGGGTTTACTGTTCGCGCAAATGCAGATGGGTCATTCACAATTCGAGGCAAGAAGGTTGAGCGTTGGGTTCGTCAGACCAACTTTAAGAACGCTGAAGCAATTGGATACCTTGCAGATCGTTTGGCACAGCTCGGTGTTGAAAAGGAGCTGTACAAGAAGGGTGCGGTCGCTGGTAGCGAGGTCCGTATTGGCGATGGCGACACCGAAGTTGTATTTGATTGGGAGCCAACAATCGAGGCTGGAGCAGAACAACTTGCAGGCCACCTTCACCGTCGAGGCGAGGATTCTCGTTTGGAATCGACATGGAACATGCCTGAGCGTGTTGAAGATATTTTGAGCGATGATGAAATCGCAAAGCAGTGGGAATACAACGTTGTTGACCCTCACACGCCTAAACTTTCAGCACCGATAATTAGTGATGCAGATCTTGAGGATGGAGATGACAAGTGAGCCGAGAGCAGATTACCTCTGCAAAGCGCATCGTCATCAAGATTGGCTCATCCTCTCTCACCGGTAAAGCCGGATCAGCACTTGATGCAACAGCAGTTAACAAACTTGTAGATCTTGTTGCGGCCTGCAAAAAGCGTGGTGCAGAGGTTGTTGTTGTCTCATCTGGTGCAATTGCTGCAGGACTTGCACCACTTGGTTTAACTACCCGCCCAAAGGATCTTGCAACACAACAAGCAGCAGCTTCAGTTGGACAAGGATTGCTAGTTGCTCAATACACACAGAGCTTTGCACGCCACTCGATTACCGCATCACAGGTTTTGCTTACAACGGAAGATGTAGTTCGTCGCTCTCATTATCAAAACGCTCAACGTACCCTGTACAAGTTGCTTCAGTTGGGTGTTGTTCCAATCATTAATGAGAATGACTCAGTTGGAACCCAAGAGATTCGCTTTGGCGATAATGATCGATTAGCTGCATTAGTTGCGCTGTTGATCGGTGCTGACTTACTTGTTCTAGTCTCTGATATTGATGCCCTGTATGACGCTCCACCAACTCAGATCGGCGCGAAAAAGATTCACGAAGTCTCATCTATTTCCGAAATTGAAGCTGTAACCCTTGGTGGTGCTGGCGCTGCAGGTGTTGGCAGCGGGGGAATGGTTACCAAGGTTGAGGCTGCACGAATCGCAACCTCTGCAGGTATTCCTATGCTGCTCACATCACTTGAAGATTCAGATAAATCACTTGCTGGTGAAAATTTGGGTACACATTTTCATGCCCAGGCGAGCAAAACTACATCGCGACTTTTGTGGTTGGCGCACGCAACAAAGTCACAAGGAAGATTGATTCTCGATGCAGGAGCTGTGACTGCAATTCTTGAGCGCGGTGTTTCATTATTGCCAGCGGGGGTAACTGCAGTTGAAGGCGAGTTCATTGCAGGAGATGCGGTTGAGCTAGTAGGTCCAGATGGTGCTGTGATTGCACGAGGTCTGGTTGCCTTTGATTCCGAGGATCTTCCTCAAATGCTCGGTCGATCAACAAAGGAGCTTGCTGCCGTGCTAGGTGCTGAGTACGAACGCGAACTAGTTCATAGAGATGATTTGGTTTTGATTTAAATGAGCGCACAACAATTGATTTCGCAGCTTGCTGACTCCGCAAGAGCTGCCGGAAAAACCTTAAGTATTTCGACGGGCGAGCAGCGCAAATCTGCCTTGAATGCGATTGCAGATGCGATTGAAGCTAGAAGTGCAGAGATCCTTGCTGCCAATGAAAAGGATATGGAAGCTGGCCGTGCAGCTGGATTGAACTCATCACTTCTTGACCGACTTTTACTCACCCCAGATCGAGTTAAAGGAATTGCTAACGGAGCGCGACAAGTAAGTCAGCTTCCAGATCCTCTTGGAAACACTTTGCGGAAATCAACCTTGCCTAATGGAATTGAGTTAGAACAAATCTCTGTTCCATTTGGAGTAATCGGAATGGTTTATGAGGCTCGTCCTAATGTCACTGTAGATGCCGCAGTTATTTTACTGATGTCCGGAAATGCTGCTTTGCTCCGTGGATCATCTAGCGCTGCTCACAGTAATGAGATTTTAGTT
>JBEDKL010000090.1:0-6176 GCA_041172145.1 Actinomycetota bacterium | reverse complement strand
CCAGCACTCCATCCCGATGATCTCTGTTGAAGAGCTAAAGGGCGTTGCTCCAATTGGACCAGCCGAATCGATCTCATTTGAGTTTGCTTGGGCCGAGCTTCCATTGCGTACCGGCAATTGGAAGATCGCAACCTACCCAGGGCTACGACAACGCGAGCACGCAGTAATCGCATTTGGCGAAGCTGGCTCAGTGCCTATGGTTCGTATTCATAGCGAGTGCTTTACCGGCGATGTTGTTCATTCACAACGTTGTGATTGTGGCGAGCAGTTAGAAAAATCAATTTCAATGATTGAAGATTATGGCCATGGATACATTGTGTACCTGCGTGATCACGAGGGCCGCGGAATTGGATTAACTGAAAAGATTAAGGCGTACCAGTTGCAGGATGCGGGCATGGACACCATCGATGCCAATCTGCATCTAGGACATGAAATCGATGCACGTGATTGGTCTGATGCGATCGCGATTGTTTCAGCCTTGGGCCTTAAAGAGCTGACCTTGCTGACCAACAACCCCAACAAGGTTCAGGCTCTGCGTGATGCAGGACTAGAGGTAACGCAAGCAAACTTAACTATTGCGCCCAATAAATTTATGAAAAATATCTAGCTACCAAGGAAGAAAAACTTGGTCACTTACGAGGAGGCAAGTAAATGGCAGGACATGCACCAGAAATCGGCATTAAGCCACTTCCTAATGCCAAGGTTGCGATCATCTCTTCATCGTGGCACCTAGATATTTGTGATGACCTCATCGCAGGAGCACAACGCGCTCTTACCGCTGCGCAGGTAAGCAAGGTAGAGGTTCAGTATGTTCCAGGCTCGTTCGAGATTCCACTTGCCGCACAGTATGCATTTGAAGCAGGTTTTGATGCGGTTGTTGCAGTGGGCTTGGTTCTTAAAGGAGAAACACCACACTTTGATTATGTGTGCCAAGGTGTTACCCAAGGTGTTATTGATGTTTCGCTGAAGTACGGAAAGCCAATCGGGTATGGCGTTTTGATGTGCAACGACTTAGATCAAGCGATCGCTCGGTCAGGTCGTGCTGGTAGCAAGGAAGATAAGGGCTACGACAGCGCAATCGCTGCTATCGAACTTCTTCACTTACGCAACAAGAATTGATCGCTTCGATAGCCCCATAAAGTAGCCATCGATTAATGTTTCAACAGGTGCATCTGCTTTTTGAGCTGCACCTAAAGTAATAAACAATGGTGTGAAGTGTTCTACCGTTGGATGGGCGTAAGGCATTCCGGGAGCCTTGTCCTTAAAGGCGGACAAAGTTTCTACATCACCTTTAGCTAAAGCTTCAGCCGCCCAGTTATCAAACTCGCTTGACCATGTTGGTGCCACTGCAGTTGTGCTCCAATCGCGAAGATATGGGAGCCCATGGGTCATAAACCCACTTCCTATAACTAGTACTCCCATATCTCGCAATGGTTGAAGGCGCTTACCAAGTTCAATCAACCGTCCCGGGTCACTGGTAGGCATCGACATCTGTAGCACTGGAATATCTGCATCTGGGTACATAACCTTTAGCGGAACCCAAGCACCATGATCTAATCCGCGATTGCTTTGAAAAACTTGTTCATTGTCTGGCATCAGTGATGCAACCAAGTTCATCAGTTGTGTTGCATCAGGGGTTGCATATGTCATCTCAAAAAACTTTTTAGCAAATCCGCTGAAGTCATAGACCAGGGGAGTGCCTGCGACAGGGCTGCTAAAGGTCACCGGGGCTGACTCCCAATGAGCCGAGACAATCAGGATCGCCTTTGGTTTTTCAATCTGGCCTGCGATCTGCCGTAACTGTGATGTCCATAACTCATCATCGAGCAACATGGGTGCTCCATGACCTATGTATAACGCTGGTAATTGGGCCATGTTGCTACCATATCTGAAAGTAGTTGAATATTCAACTACTTAGGGAGTTTGCGAGCCTGTTGGCGGTAGTTACACTCAACCTGTGAGCGTAACCAGCGCAGGTGCAGCCTTTAAGAAGGCCTTGGTTGAAGAGTCCCCGCTTCAAATTATTGGAACCATCAACGCTAACCATGCTCTTTTGGCAAAGCGCGCAGGTTTTCGCGCAATCTATCTTTCAGGTGGCGGAGTCGCTGCAGGATCAATGGGTATTCCAGATCTAGGAATCACAACCCTTGAAGATGTCTTAACCGATGTTCGTCGTATCACCAATGTCTGCGATACCCCATTGTTGGTTGATGCCGATACAGGTTTTGGAACATCGGCATTTAACATCGGCCGCACCGTTAAGGATTTAATCAAGGCCGGTGCTGCAGCGATGCACATCGAAGATCAAGCAGGCGCAAAGCGTTGCGGTCATCGCCCTAATAAAGAGATTGTTTCAAAGAGCGAAATGGTTGATCGCATCAAGGCAGCCGTTGATGCACGTACAGATGAAAACTTTTCAATCATGGCCCGCACCGATGCAATTGCCAATGAAGGTGTTGAAGCTGCACTTGATCGCGTCCATGCCTATATCGAAGCTGGCGCAGATTTAATCTTCCCTGAAGCGATCCGCACCCTTGAGGATTACAAGAGGTTCTCATCTGCGGTCTCAAAGCCGATCCTGGCCAACATCACCGAGTTTGGAATGACCCCTCTATTTACCCGGGACGAACTGGCAGCCAACGGGGTAGGGATGATCCTGTACCCATTGTCAGCTTTCAGAGCGATGAATAAGGCGGCGGAAAATGTATACACAGCCATTCGCCGCGACGGGACCCAGTCCAATGTGATCGACACAATGCAGACACGTGAAGAGTTGTACCAAGCAATTAATTACTATGAATACGAAAAAGCACTTGACCAAACACTAGAATCAAAGTAAAGAAGTCAGTTGCACTCTCTGGAGTTCCAGCGGGAAACACAGCGCTGAGCGCAGTAGGTGGAGCAGATCTTCACTACCGCGGATACTCGATCAAGGACTTAGCCGCTAACTGCCAGTTTGAAGAGGTCGCATACCTTCTCGTGCACGGTGATCTACCAACACAGGCACAGCTAGATTCTTACAAGGCAAAGCTCAAATCCCTACGTGGGCTTTCACCTCAGGTCAAGACAGTTCTAGAACAGCTTCCAGCATCTGCTCACGCAATGGATGTTTTGCGTACAGGATTTTCAGCAATTGGTGCGGTCACACCAGAGTCAACAACACATACTGAAGCAGAAGCTCGCGACATCGCAGATTCGATGCTTGCAAAGACCGGTTCACTTCTTGGTTACTGGCACCACTTTGCAAATAGCGGAAAGCGCATCGAGGTTGAAACAGATGATGATTCAATCGGTGCTCACTTCTTGCACCTGCTACATGGCGAAAAGCCAAGTGCGCTCTGGGAAAAGGCAATGCACGCATCACTCGTACTGTACGCAGAGCACGAGTTCAATGCTTCAACATTTACTGGTCGCGTAATCGCTGGAACCGGTGCAGATATTTACTCATGTGTTACCGGATCAATCGGAGCGCTCAGCGGTCCAAAGCATGGTGGCGCAAATGAGGTTGCACTAGAAATTCAACTTCGTTACGCGACAGCAGATCAGGCAGAGGCGGATATCCGCAAGCGTGTTGAAAACAAGGAAGTAGTTATTGGTTTCGGTCACCCGGTTTACACAGTTTCAGATCCTCGCAACGAGATCGTGAAGGTTCTTACCAAGGAGCTGGCAACAGCTGCTGGCAAGGATAATTTGTATGATGTAGCAGAGCGCATCGAATCTGTGATGTGGGAAGTTAAGAAGATGTTCCCTAACGTGGACTGGTTCTCAGCAGTTGCATACGATGCGATGAAGATTCCAGTTAACTACTTCACGCCACTGTTCGTTATGGCACGTATTTCAGGTTGGACTGCTCACGTTATTGAGCAGCGCAACGATGGAAAGATCATCCGCCCAACAGCCACCTACGTTGGACCAGAGGATCGCCCATACCTTCCAATCGAAAAGCGCTAAATAAATGTCTAGCCATGTGGCGCAAGGCAACCAGCCGTACGATCAAGCGATCATAGACATCGTCGATTATGCGCTGAACTACGAGATCAAATCTCCGGTTGCTTATGAATCTGCATGGAACTGCTTCATGGACACACTTGGTTGTGGCCTAGAAGCACTTGAATATGAAGCCTGCACCAAGTTGATGGGTCCAGTTGTTCCAGGATTGACTGTTGCAAATGGCGTCAAGGTTCCAGGAACTAAGCATGTTTTAGATCCAGTGCAAGGTGCCTTCAATATCGGCGCGATGATTCGCTGGTTAGATTTCAATGACACCTGGCTAGCTGCTGAATGGGGACACCCTTCAGATAACTTAGGTGCAATCCTTGCAACGGCAGATTGGTTGTCACGCACAACAGATAAAAAATTCACCGTTAAAGATGTTTTAACCGCGATGATCAAGGCGCATGAGATTCAGGGATGTATCGCTTTAGAAAACTCCTTTAATAAGGTAGGTCTTGATCACGTTATCTTGGTCAAGGTTGCATCAACCGCGGTTGTTGCACAGATGATGGGACTAACCCGCGAGCAAGCCTTAGCTGCGGTTTCATTGGCATGGGTAGATGGCCAATCACTTCGCACATACCGTCACTTTCCCAATGCAGGATCACGTAAATCATGGGCTGCAGGAGATGCAACATCTCGCGCTGTGCGACTTGCACTGATTGCAAAGACTGGCGAGATGGGTTATCCATCAGCGCTGACAGCAAAGACTTGGGGCTTCTACGATGTCTCATTTAAGGGAAATGAGTTTAAGTTCCAGCGCCAATACGGTTCATATGTAATGGAAAACATCTTGTTCAAGATCTCATTTCCTGCAGAGTTCCACTCACAAACTGGTGTTGAAGCTGCGATGACGATTTACCACCAGATGCAAGCTGCGGGTAAGACATCTGATGAGATCGCCAAGGTAACGATCCGTACCCACGAGGCATGTATCCGAATCATCGACAAGAAGGGTCCGCTTAACAACCCTGCAGATCGTGATCACTGTATTCAGTACATGGTTGCGGTTCCATTTATCTTTGGTCGCCTAACAGCTCGTGATTACGAAGAAGATATCGCTGCAGATCCACGCATCGATGCTTTGCGCGAAAAGATTGTCTGCGTTGAAGATCCTGTTTATACAGCTGATTACCACGATCCAGAAAAGCGTTCTATTGCAAATGCAATTACCGTCGAATTTACCGATGGCACAGTCTTTGAAGAGGTAGCTGTCGAATACCCAATTGGCCATGCGCGCCGTCGTACCGAAGGTATTCCGCTTCTGATTGAAAAGTACAAGACCAACCTTGCCCGCATCTACGATGCAGATAAGCAAAAGAAGATCATTGATCTGTGCCTTGATTACGACAAGTTGTCTGAGACTCCAGTAAATGAGTTTATGGATTTGATGGCTCTTTAATGAGCGATTTATCGGCACAGGTGCGCAAAGCGCTAGATGTTGCCGTAGAAGCAATTGGTGGAAAGCCGCGTGAAGGCCAGATTGAAATGGCCGAAGCGGTTGCTAATGCATTAACTGATCGACATCACTTAATGGTTCAGGCAGGTACTGGTACTGGTAAATCACTTGCCTACTTAATTCCAGGCATCGTCCATGGTCGCAAAGTATTGGTGGCAACAGCAACCTTGGCGCTGCAACGTCAGCTAGTTGATCGTGATTTACCTGCAGTTGTTCCGGCACTTGAAAAAGAGCTGGGCCGAGAGATCTCTTATGCAATCTACAAGGGCGTCGGAAACTATGTCTGTTTGCAAAAGATGAATAGCGAGGATATCGATCCTGATACCGAACTTGTGATGGAGGTTTCATCCCTTGAAAAGGATGCCAAGCGTTTAATCGCATGGGCAAAGACTCCAGGGGTCAGCGGAGATCGTGATGATGCACCCGAGGTAGATCGACGTGTGTGGTTGGCCAACAGCACATCGGGTCGCGAATGTGTAGGCGCTGATGTGTGCGCCTTTGGATCACAATGCTTTGCAGCTAATGCAAAGGCGAAGGCGCAAACGGCAGATATCGTTGTAACAAACCACACCTTGCTTGCCATTGAAATCGTAGATTCACATCCAATCTTGCCTGAACGTGATTGCGTTATTTTGGATGAGGCCCACGAATTTATGGATCGTGCAACGCAAGCTGTAACTGATGAGTTAACCTCTAATCGCGTACTGCGAGCGGCCGCCATGGC
>JBEDKL010000089.1:0-3384 GCA_041172145.1 Actinomycetota bacterium | reverse complement strand
GAACCACCATTGGCCTCGTATCCGGCATAAAAAGCTGCGTAAAACGCTGGCTTTGCGGTATGCCAAGTAGAAGGCTTATTGGTTGTATGAGCAGAAGGAGTCACAGCAGAACGCATTGCGTTTGCTGATACGAATGATGCGTTAGACATATTCGTTTCCTTTCGACTCATTTCATCTTCGCCATGAAGTTGAAGGCTTAAGGGTAAAGCATGGGGATTGCTACTGGCAAGGTAATTAATTCCCCGCGTAAATGAGGGTAAATAGGGTATTTGTGAGGGGGTGAGGCAAGCTATTTCAAAGCAAAAGTGAGCGGCCAGACTGGGTTAATTAGTTAAACCGGCCTCGGCTAAGAAACGCGATGCTTTACCTCGATAGCTCAAGCGAAGATCTGATTTCGCACGGGTAATCCCAACATAGAACAAACGTCGCTCTTCATCGATTGAAGCTTGATCCCCAGTGGTGCTGTTGTTTTCAAGAGGTAGAACTCCATCGCTGACGCCCATCAAAAAGACACGCTCCCATTCAAGGCCCTTTGCTGCGTGCAAAGTTGCGAGGGTTGTTACAGGCATCGTTGGTGGATTGTTTTGCTGAACTCGATCTTCAACTTCACGTAGATATGTGCGCAAATTCTTGGGAGTAAATCCGTTGTCTGAATCTAATTCACGAGCAAGGTGAAGTAGGGCTGCGATTCCATCGATCGCTCCCCCAGTTAAAAATGGTTGAGCAAGTGTGCGAAGTTCATCTAGCCATGAAACGCCTTCTGTTGGAATAACAGATGCTGTGCGAACCTGCTTTAGAAAATCACGAACCTCTTTGCGTTCAAAGAAACGTTCGGTGTTTCGAACTTGGTATGGCAAGCCTGCAGAGTTAAGCGCTTTTTCTAAACCATTTAACTGATTGTTGGTGCGGGCAAGAACTGCGATCTCTTGTGCAGGCGTTCCCTCAGAGATTAATTGCGAGATATCGCGAACAATTCCGGCGATCTCTGCCTGCTCATCGTTATAAGCGTTAATTGTTGGCTTACTACCGTGATCGTTGATTGCAACAAGCTCGCTACCCATTGCACCTTTTCGCAAAATGCTATTGGCGGTAAAGATAATTTCAGGGGTTGAACGGTACCCAGTTGTTAGGCGCACGACCTCTGCCTCTGGAAAGCGCTGGGTGAATGAGTTCAAGAAGACTGGTGTAGCACCAGCAAAGGAGTAAATAGTCTGTGCTGGATCGCCAACTACACATAGCTCTTGCCTAGAACCAAGCCAGGCGTTGATTAATCGCTGCTGTAGCGGAGAAATATCCTGGTACTCATCAACTGTAAAGAATCTGTATTGATCTTGAACTCTTTCGCGGACTTCGCGCTCTTCTTCAACCATTGCAGTCGTAAGCAGTAAGACATCTTCAAAGTCGATGGCTCGCTCTTGGTGCTTCACGCTTTCATAAGCGGTGTAGACCTTGGCAAGTTGTTCAGGATTGATACGTGGCTTAACGGTGCGCTTCAAGGATTCGCTTAAGTAATCAGATGGTGCGATCTGTGAAACCTTGGCCCATTCGATCTCTGTTGCGATATCGCGCAACAGATCGCGTGAGGTAATGGAAAGCTCGCCTTGTAATTGCGCACGCTTAATCGCTTCAGTAAGAAATCCGCTCTTTGTGGTGAGCAGATCTGGCATGCGACCACCAAAAACCTGTGGCCAAAAGAAGGTCAACTGCTTCAGCGCCGCTGCGTGAATGGTGCGGGCAGCAACGGATGGAACACCTAATGAACGCAAACGTGTGCGCATTTCTCCAGCAGCGCGCGCAGTAAAGGTAAGGGCCAAAACTTTATGTGGATCCATCACACCAATAGCTGCGGCATATGCGATGCGGTGGGTAATTGCACGAGTCTTTCCGGTTCCGGCACCTGCGATTACGCAAACTGGGCCACGGGTAGCAAGTGCTACTGCGCGTTGTTCATTATCTAAAGCTTCCAGAATCTCTTCTGCGCGTGGATTTCCTACGGTCTCCACGATTCACCGCCGCGTAACTGATCACGGGTGTATCCATCTACCGCTGTGTACCAAGCCTGAATCATTCGACGTGCAACAGACATTGTTGGTGGCAACAACAGTTCTTCAGCTGCAACAGCCTTTTTCATCTCATCACGTGAAAACCAGCGTACTTCAGTAATTTCAGTGCCATCTGGGCGGGCTTCCTCTGGACGATGAGTAATTGCTTCAAAGGCGATCATGATCGATGCAGGAAATGGCCAAGGCTGTGATGTTAGGTAGTTGATATCTGATGCATAAACACCAGCCTCTTCAAAGACTTCGCGAGATACGCACTCTTCAAATGATTCACCGGTTTCGACAAAACCTGCAAAGGTGGAAAAGCGCTTAGCGGGCCAGACTGGTTGGTGTCCTAAAAGAATTCGATCATCTTTATCTTTAACCAAAACAATTACAGCAGGATCTGTACGTGGATGGTGTTGAACAGAATCAACTGGGCAGATGCGAACACTGCCACCAAGATCGCTTACAGTCTTTGCACCGCATCGCGCACAGTGGGTATGTGTTGCATGCCAGTTAGCTAAACCAACTGCATGCATCGCAAGTGCTAAATCATCGGCATCAAGGTTGCCCCCGATTTCACGCAAGGTTTTGAAACCTTCATACTTATGTTTTTCAAACTCTTCGGTGCCATCATCCACCGGAGGATTGATCCAGGTGGTGCGCCAAGCAAAGTAAGGCTGGTTGTCATCGCGACCGATTCCTAAAAAGAATCGCTCGCCCTCAACAAAAACATCTGACAAAGCTGCAACGGCTTCGGCGTCGATAAAGGTTAAAGAGTCATCAGCTGCGCTTAAACGGGTGTCGACCATATGAATGATCTGCGCGGTTTTCCAGAGCGAGGCTAATTTCGCCGCATCTGTGCGTAATTCGCTTTCGCGATTGATAGGCGAGAGCGAGGCTGGGCTGGAATCTGGATTGCGCGCGCTCATAGGGGCCAACGCTACTAGCCTTGGGTCGTGCTCGTAACCTCGTGGAATTTGCTGCATGGAATGGCTATTCCGCCTACCAACGACCTTGCCGCTGACCAGCAAAAGCTAGGTGAGGCGATTCAAGCCATTAGCGCTGATGTTATTGGTATTCAAGAGGTTGATGAGCAGTTGGTGCGATCAGGGGTTGTTTCGCAAACTCAATTAGTTGCAGAGGCGATGAGAACCCAGCATTGGGGTTTTGCACCTGTAATCATTGGAGAGCCAGGAGCTAAGTGGCGAAAGTTAGATGAGTTAGATATCAAAGTTGTAACTCAAGAGAATTTAGAAACAAATAAGGCTGCACACACCGAAGGAAGTTATGGCATCGGTTTAGTTTCCAAGGTTCCAGTTAAGCACTGGGATCGCCTGGA
>JBEDKL010000088.1:0-3419 GCA_041172145.1 Actinomycetota bacterium | reverse complement strand
CCAACCTCATCGCAGATCTCGCGAATCTTTGCAAAATCAACAAGTGATGGGTAAGCAGTTGCTCCTGAACAAATCATCTTTGGCTTTGTACGAATCGCTTGTTCGCGTAGCTGGTCGTAATCAATCAGCTCATTGTCTTGGCGAACACCATAAGACTCGATGTTGAACCACTTTCCAGAAAAGTTAACTGGAGAGCCATGGGTTAAGTGACCACCATGTGCCAAATCCATAGCAAGAACTGTGTCGCCAGGCTTTGTGAATGCTTGATACACCGCAACATTTGCCGATGCACCTGAATGTGGCTGAACATTTGCATGCTCTGCACCAAATAAAGATTTTGCACGATCGATCGCAAGGTATTCAGCCTTATCTACCTCTTCGCAACCACCGTAGTAACGCTTACCTGGATAACCTTCGGCGTACTTATTAGATAGCGTCGAACCTAAAGCTGCCAGAACTGCACGTGATGTGAAGTTTTCAGATGCGATTAACTGCAGATTGGTCTGTTGACGATTGAGTTCAGATAAGAGAACCGCTGCAATCTCAGGATCCTGCGAGGTTAAAAGGTTGAAATCTGGGCCATAAAAGGTTTCGGACATGGCTAAACCCTATAGGGCGCAGAGCCCAAAAACCCGCTGGATTAGGCTCCCGTTGCTCCGGGCACGATGGCTTGAATCTCTTCTAACGAGATCGCGCCTTCGCGCAGGTACCGCACACCGGTTTCATCCGCCTCGACCACAGTAGAAATTGGGCCTTTACGCAAGGTGCCATTGTCAAACTTAAGTGCAACATCTGATTCAAGCACCCACACATCGCTAAGTGCCTTTGGTGCTGCCATTCCTTTTCGTGCGGCACTTGCAATTGCAAGTGGACCTGTTTGTGCAACCAACGCCTTTGCAAACTTTGCTTTAGGAATTCTTACGCTGACACGATCTAGTTGATTTCCATCTCCAAGATCCCAGCTAAGGCCAAGTTGTGGTCGCAAATTCAATGACAACATTCCGGGCCAAAACTTTTTCATTAGAGCTTTGATCTCTGGAGTTGTCTCGCGAATAATTCCATCAGTTGTTTTTACACTTCCGACAATTACTTGCGCGGCTGTAAACAACGGATCTCCACGCAACACATGCATCGCTCGCACTGAATCTTGTCTAAATGCATCACAAGCAAATGCATAACTGTGTTCCATCGGAATCACGATGATGTAACCATCGGCAATTGCTTTTGCGGCTTTGCTGACGTGACGAGAAAGTTCGCCCTTCTTAAGATCAATCTCCTTAGCCATGGCTACCTCCTCACCGCACTAGTCCAACGTGGTCGACCTACTAGGTCATCATGCAGGGCAACCTCTGAAAAATCTACTGACAGCGCTGATGCAATCGCCGGCCCTTGCTCTTCGGTGTGTTCAATTACTAAGACTCCCCCAGCCTTTAACAGGCGAGCTGCCGCAATGATGAACTGTTGCGGAATCTCCATACCTGTTGGGCCACCAAATAAAGCGATGTGTGGTTCAAATCCGGCAACATCTCTGGGTAGTTCTTGTGAATCAGGAACATAGGGTGGGTTTGCAATAACCACATCGCACTTGATTCCGGGTAAAACATCGGCAACATCGCCCTCAACAACGCGTACATTTTCAGCGATAACAGAGACATTTCGCTTGAGCCAAACAAGTGCTTCTGGGCTTTTTTCTACAGCAATTACTCGTGTAGTTGGTGCCTCGGTTGCAATCGCCAATGACAACGCACCAGAGCCTGCGCCCAGATCAATCACACTGACAGGTGCTGGAAGATTTTCAATGTGTTGCAAAACCGCTTCAACCAATAACTCAGACTCTGGACGTGGCACCAAAACTCCTGGGCCAACTTCAATGTTGAGGTATCTAAACCCAGCAACGCCCGTTAAGTACTGCAAAGGTTCAAA
This sequence comes from Actinomycetota bacterium, assembly GCA_041172145.1. Taxonomy (GTDB): domain Bacteria; phylum Actinomycetota; class Actinomycetes; order Nanopelagicales; family Nanopelagicaceae; genus Planktophila. The sequence goes on along the minus strand of JBEDKL010000088.1, from coordinate 1,496 downwards.
GTTCAGACGGCGATCTAGCAAATCATAAAACTGTTCTTCCAGGACATCTTTATCTTCAATGCCCAGCAAAGTTGATTCAAGTAAAACTGGATTGTGAAGATCCATGCGCGACAAACCAAGAACATGAGCAAGTAGATGCTCTGCATCAACTTCAGAAATACCAGATTCAGCTAACTGGGATTTAGCAGCGCGTAAAATCTCTCTGGTATTCATTTACAAAGCCTGCATGTTAGTTAGCGTTAGCCAAACGTGCCGCTTTATCCGCATCCAGCAAGGTTTGGATCATGTCGTCCAAGTCGCCATTTAATACCGCATCCAAATTATTAGCCTTGTAGTTAACGCGGTGATCGCTAATGCGGTTTTCTGGAAAGTTATATGTACGGATTCGCTCTGAACGATCCACTGTACGAACCTGGCTCTTGCGCTCTGCAGATGCAGCAGCCTCTGCCTTTTCTTGGGCGTCAGCTAACAGACGTGCACGCAAGATACGAAGCGCAGATTCTTTGTTCTGTAACTGGCTCTTCTCGTTCTGGCATGAAACAACGATTCCAGTTGGAACGTGGGTTAAACGAACTGCAGAGTCAGTTGTATTTACTGACTGTCCGCCAGGACCTGATGAGCGGTACACATCTACGCGTACATCATTCATATTCAATTCCACATCGATTTCTTCTGCTTCAGGAAGGATCAAAACACCCGCTGCTGATGTGTGAATACGTCCCTGGCTTTCAGTCTCTGGCACACGTTGTACCCGGTGAACTCCGCCCTCAAATTTCAGGCGCGCATATGGAGATTCTCCAGGTGCTGCAGTTCCCTTTGATTTAACCGCTACTGAAATATCTTTATATCCGCCCATTTCACTTTCGGTGGCATCAATGATTTCAACTTTCCAGTTGTGCTTTTCTGCGTAGCGCATGTACATACGCAACAAATCGCCAGCAAATAGCGCTGACTCATCTCCACCAGCACCTGCTTTAACTTCCAAAATAACATCACGATCATCATTGGGATCGCGGGGTAACAACAACTCTTCAAGTCGTTCAGCTGCAGCATCACGTGCCGCCTCTAGCGCTGGAATCTCAGCAGCAAATTCGGGATCAACTGAAGCAAGCTCTGCAGCTGCTAACAAATCATCCTCTGAAGATTTCCATGCCTTGAAACCCGCAACAACTGGACCCAACTGCGCATAACGGCGTCCGAGCTTGCGAGCATTTGCTTGATCTTCGTGAATAGATGGATCAGCCATCTTCTCTTCAAGTTCTGCATACTCACGCACCATTTCATGTGCTGATGCAAAGCGATCATTGCTCATCGACTGCTCCTTTCTATTACGACCCTACTTTTGATGTAAACCTTGGGAAATAAAAAAACCGCGACCGCAACCGTTAAGGCTGCAGTGCGGTTTCTTTAGAAAGCTAGTTCTTCTTACCGAAGCGCTCTTCGAACTTAGCCACGCGACCACCAGTATCAAGGATGCGCTGCTTACCTGTGTAGAA
>JBEDKL010000087.1:0-3519 GCA_041172145.1 Actinomycetota bacterium | reverse complement strand
GCCGAAGATGAGAAAGATCGACACATAGTTAATACCGCTTACTCTTTTGAAGCGCTAATGGATGAGGTCGTTTTTATCTGCGGACCAATCATTGTGACCGCCTGTGCAACATCGATCGCACCAGCTGCCGGAATCATCTCTGGAATCATCTTTCTTGCAGTAGGTGTTCCTTTATTTGTTGCACAGAAAGACACTGAACCTCCTGCGACCCCTAAGCGCGAGATTGATCCACACCCTGCCGTCATTAGAAATAAGCGGGTACAGGCGGTTGTGCTTCCAACAACCTTGCTGGGTGGTTTCTTTGGCTCCATTGCAATTGTGACTGTGGCCTTTGCCGAGGCACGAGATCAAGCGGCACTGTCTGGAATCCTGCTAGCGATTTGGGCTGCAGGTAGCGCAGTTGCTGCCATCATCAATGGCGTTGTTAAGTGGAAGATAAGTAGCGCATCTCGTTTCTTGATCTTTCTCTTTGCCTTAACCGTGCTTTCAATCCCGATGCTCTTTGTACATTCAATCCAGTGGTTAGCTGTTGCGCTATTTTTTAATGGTTTTGCGATTGCACCACTTGTTATCAACGCCTACGGCGTTGCTGAAGGCGCAGTTCCGCCAGAACAAATCACCGAGACTTTGACCTGGGTAGTAGCCGGAATGCCTATGGGCGGTGCAATCTCTAGCGCCTTATCTGGGCAGATCATCGATCGCTTTGGTGCAGATATCGCTTATTGGGTTCCCCTGGGTTTCATGATCGCGGCATGTGTAGCCACGATTCCGTATTTCCAGACTTATAAGGCTCTCATCGGCTACCCTCGTGCTCGTGACTGAGCTACGACTAAATGGAAAGACCGAAGATGGTCTCTACCTTTCTCTGCATGACAATGATGGACAGGAATTTACTGTTCGCGTTTCCGACACATTGCGTGCAACAGTAAATCAGCAACGATTGATGGCTGTTCCAGCAACAGATGAGCCAACAATTTCTATCAAAGAGATTCAGCGATTGCTTCGCGCCGGACAAACCGCCGAACAAATCGCACGTGAAAATGACACATCGATTGAAAAGGTTGAACGTTTTGCAGGACCGATTCTTTCGGAACGTATCTACATAATTGATCAAGCTCAACAAATTGCAATCCGCAAAGAAGGCGGACGGGATGCTGTTACTTTGCTTGGGGTTGTCATCTCACGTTTGGCTCCACGCAACATTGATTCATCAGAGTTGTCATGGGATACCTGGCGTTTAGAAGATGGAACTTGGACTATCGAACTCCATTACCCAAATAGCTCGGGTATCGGAATTGCACAATGGAACTTTGATCCAACTCTTCGCACTGTGACATCTATGGATGAGAATGCGCGCTGGATGATGGGTGATGAGCCAGCTCCTCGCCAACTTCCAACCGCTGCGCTAATCCCTACCGAGTCTTCTCACCCCTCTGAGCGTCGCATCATCGATGTGTACAGCGAGTTCCGCAAGGAAGATATTCAGGATGAGATTGAAGAAGATATTGAACCGATTCGCGAGGTCCCACGCTTAGCTGTAATCCGTGAAGAGCCAGATGATGAGGCATCACGTGATGGAATTACTGCGCGTGCAAAGGTTCCGAGCTGGGATGAAATTATGTTTGGGATCAAGCCAGAGGATCCTAAGAACTAACTCTTAGCTCAAGGTTGTTGTAAGTAACCCAACCTGAGATTCAATCAAACTATCTCCACCGTGATGTCCCACCATTGCGCCTTCTTTATCTGCGCGATCAGCATCAAGTAATACCAATCCCCCGCGTGCGATAGCTATAACTTCACCCATACGGTCTAACGCATCAGGGTTTACAACTGAGCCAAATAGGTTGCTAGCAATAGCTTGTTCACGAGTTACAACTAAAGCCTTTTCCCGCAAATACTGCTGCCACAACGATGCCGCATCTTCTCGCGCTTGTGGTGAATCTTCGGTTAAGTAAATGTGACGGGCGCGTGGTTCACCTGCAATTACGCTCACGCCGGTCAACAATGGGTTGTCCTGACCGATGATGATCTTTTCTTCAACATTGATCATTCCGTGATCCGATGTAATCCAGATACGGGTTCCCTTAGGAACCTCTTTCATCAGTTGAGAAACCATCTGATCAATTGCAGAAAGTGCAGCAATCCATTTTTCGCTGCCAACGCCATCAGAATGGCCAGCATTATCTAAATCATTGACATAGAGATAAACAAAGGATGGAGTCTTTTGAAGCGCTTGCTTAGTTTCGCTGACTAAATCTGCAACAACATTGGCACCTTTGTATTGTGCGCCACGAAAGACTGCGCGTGTAAATCCTGAATTCTCATAACGTTTAGCAGCAACATGTGTCACGGTGATTCCAATTTTCGCCGCACGTTGGAAAAGAGTCTCAACTGGTTGCCAATTTTCAGGATCTACTCGCTCATCCCATTTCAAAGCATTGAGTAATCTGCCACCACTGCGCGGAACTTGAACTGTGTAACCCAACATTCCATGAACTCCTGGAAGTTCACCAGTTGTTAATGTTGCAAGCGAGGTTGCTGTTGTTGATGGAAATGCTGTTTGAATTGTGCCGTGATTTAACATGCGACTCATCGTTGGCATCACATCGGCGTACTTAGACAAAGTGTCAAAACCAAAACCATCAATGAGAAAAAGTAGTTCTCGTCCAATAGGTGAGATGCCTACATTTAAGTGATCAACCGCACTATGCAACCCGAGCGACGCAAACAGGGACGGGGTTATCTGGGACAAATGCACGCGCTGATTCTCCCACGTAAGTGCACTAGAGTTCGTATATGGAATCAGCCATCAAATTATCAACTGAAGTCGCAAACGCCCTCAAAGCTGGAAAGCCAATCGTGGCTCTGGAATCAACGATTATTAGCCATGGTCTACCCCGGCCTTCAAATCTAGAGGTCGCTCTAGAGTGTGAACGCATTGTTCGTGATGCTGGCGCAGTACCTGCAACAATCGCACTATTGGATGGAAAGATCTTGGTTGGCCTAGAACGCTCTGAACTTGAGGCGATCGCTAATCGTGATGATATTTCTAAGGCTTCAATCCGTGATCTAGCAATAATCGTTGCGCAAGGAAAGAGTGCAGCAACCACGGTTGCTGCAACCGCACACATCGCAGCGTTGGCTGGTATCCATGTATTTGCTACCGGTGGTCTGGGCGGTGTGCACCGCGGCGCCAACGAATCCTTTGATGAATCTGCAGATCTAACCGCGCTGGCAAATGTTGATATGACAATGATTTGCGCAGGAGTGAAATCTATTTTGGATGTTCCAGCGACTTTAGAGCGACTTGAGACTTTGGCAATAACCTTGGTTGGCTATAAGACAAATGCATTTCCTGGTTTTTACCTAACTGATTCAGGGTTCACAGTTGAGCATCGTGTGGATTCACCAGCTGAAATTGCTGCGATCATTAAGGCGCGCAAGGATGTTGGAACATTAAACAAGGCTCTAGTAGTCGCCAACCCTGTTGAAAAAGAGATGGAAAAGTCTCGCCATGAT
>JBEDKL010000086.1:0-3526 GCA_041172145.1 Actinomycetota bacterium | reverse complement strand
CTTCACTAGTGATGAAACAAGTGCTCCATCAGCCTTTCCTGCAATCTTTGGCTTAATCGCGCCCATTACCTTGCCCATATCTGCAGGACCTGCAGCACCGGTAGATGCGATCGCATCAGCGATGATCTGCTTGATCTCATCTGCACTTAGCTGGGCTGGCAAATACTTAGCAATTACTTCACCTTCTGCTTTTTCAAGTGCTGCCTTTTCTGCATGGCCAGCACCCTCAAAAGCCTCTGCCGCTTCACGACGCTTCTTTGCTTCGCGTGACAAAACAACAATTACCTCATCATCACTGAGCTGACGTGCTTCTTTGCCAGCAACCTCTTCATTGGTGATTGCGGTAAGAACCATGCGGATAGTGCTTGAAGTAATTTCATTGCGACCACGAATTGCTTCAGTTAAGTCGGTGCGGAGGGTCTCTTTAATGCTCATGCTGTGAACTCTACCGCCAGAAGTTCTGCAATCTGAGCGGTATTGAGCGCTGCTCCCTTTCGCAGGTTATCTCCACAAACAAACATATCTAGAGCCATTGGGTCATCAATGCTCTTGCGAACACGGCCAACCCAAGTTGGATCTGTACCGACAACATCGGCTGGTGTTGGGAACTTGTAGTTCTCAGGATCATCAACCAACTTCACGCCTGCAGCGTTCTGCAAAATATCTTGAGCAGCCTTACGTGAAGGCTCCTTTTCAAATACTGCATGGACTGTCAATGAGTGAGTAGTAATTACAGGTACTCGTACACAAGTAGCTGAAACCTTTAGGTTTGGAAGACCAAGGATCTTGCGAGATTCATTGCGAACCTTCAACTCTTCTGATGAGTAACCATCTTGCTTGAGAGACCCAGCCCATGGAATTACATTCAAAGCTAGCGGAGCTGGGAATGGGCCAAGATCCTTCACAAAGTTACGAACATCGCCAGCGCTGTTGCCTGCATCTGTTCCAGCTACCTGTGAGATTTGTGCAACGAGAGCATCAATACCAGCTTGGCCTGCACCAGATGCTGCTTGATATGAAGAAACTACTAACTCCTTCAGACCATATTCGCGGTGCAATGCACCAAGTGCAACAATCATTGAAAGGGTTGTGCAGTTTGGATTTGAAATAATTCCACGAGGACGGTTCTTTGTTTGCTCTGGATTTACTTCTGGAACTACCAAAGGAATATCTGCATCCATACGGAATGCGCCAGAGTTATCGACAACAACTGCACCACGTGATGCAGCGATCGGACCCCACTCTGCAGAAACCTCATCTGGAACATCAAACATTGCAACATCGATGCCATCAAAGGCTTCTGGTGAAAGAGCTACGACGGTTAGCTCCTCCCCCCGACATACCAACTTCTTTCCTGCGCTACGTGCCGAAGCGATAAGACGAATTTCTCCCCAAACATCTGGGCGTTCAGACAAGATTCCAAGCATTACTGTGCCAACGGCGCCAGTTGCTCCGACTACTGCAAGTGATGGCTTCTTACTCATCGTCCTGTGCCTCCGTAAACAACCGCTTCGCTCTGATCTGCATCTAGCTCAAAAGCAGTGTGTGCAGCCTTTGCACCACGTTCTAGATCTGCCTGACGGCAAATAATTGAGATGCGAATTTCAGAGGTTGAAATCATTTCGATGTTCACACCTGCATCTGACATTGCACCGAAGAATGTCGCTGTAACACCAGGGTGTGAGCGCATACCAGCACCAACTAATGACAATTTGCCGATCTGATCATCGTATTGAATTGATGCAAAACCAACTTCTCCTTGCAGCTTTTGCAGAATTGCAGTTGCTGATGCTCCTTCTGCCTTTGGCAAGGTAAATGAAATATCGGTAAGGCCGGTTGCTGCTGCAGAGACATTCTGAACAATCATGTCGATGTTTATATCTGCATCTGCAATCGCTTGGAAGATACGTGCAGCAACACCAGTGCGGTCAGGTACTCCAACGATGGTTATTTTTGCCTCAGATTTGTCATGTGCGATTCCTGAGATGATTGCTTGCTCCATTGCTCCTCCTTCAGGATGATCTTTGACCACCCAGGTTCCTTCATTAGTAGAAAAAGATGAACGTACGTGAATTGGTAAGTTGTAACGGCGTGCATATTCAACGCAACGTAGATGCAAAACCTTTGCTCCGCTTGCCGCAAGCTCTAGCATCTCTTCGTAAGTAACTGTCTTTAATTTACGTGCTGCAGGAACAACTCGAGGATCTGCGCTAAAGACTCCATCAACATCTGTGTAAATTTCACACACATCTGCATCAAGTGCTGCAGCTAATGCAACCGCTGTTGTATCGCTACCTCCGCGACCAAGAGTTGTTACATCCTTTGTATCTTGTGAAATTCCCTGAAAGCCAGCAACGATTGCGATTGCACCGCTATCTAGCGCTTCCTTAATTCGACCCGGTGTCACATCAATGATGCGAGCGCGACCATGAGCAGATGTTGTAATCACACCTGCTTGGCTACCGGTAAATGACAAAGCTTCATGTCCCAAGTTGTTAATCGCCATTGCTAGCAACGCCATTGAGATTCGCTCGCCTGCTGTTAACAACATATCTAGCTCGCGGCCCTGAGGAATCGGAGTGATCTGTTCTGCCAGATCAATTAGCTCGTCGGTGGTATCGCCCATCGCTGAGACCACAACAACAACCTGATTACCGTCACGCTTTGCCGCCACAATTCGGTTGGCTACACGCTTCATACCCTCTGCATCTGCGACCGAGGATCCGCCATATTTCTGAACAATGAGTCCCATGGCTCAATGATGAACTAGATATCCACCTGGGGCTACTCGATTTCCGGCGTTTCTTAAATAATGAGACGGGGTGCGTTTCAAATAATGAGATTAAACATCCCTGCGGCCTTCAAAGGCACGTCCAAGGGTGACCTCATCGGCATATTCCAAATCTCCACCAACTGGCAAGCCACTAGCTAAACGGGAGACCTTGATATCCATCGGCTTAATCAGGCGGGAAAGATAGGTAGCTGTCGCCTCGCCTTCCAGGTTTGGATCGGTCGCCAGAATAACTTCGACGATGTCGGCATCTGCCAAACGAACCATTAATTCACGGATGCGAAGTTGTTCTGGACCAATGCCATCGATCGGAGAGATCGCTCCGCCAAGCACATGGTACTTACCGCGGAATTCGCGGGTACGTTCGATTGCAATTACATCTTTGCTCTCTTCAACCACACAAATGATTGTGTTGTCACGACGAGGATCACGACAGATACGGCACTCATCCTCTTCAGAAACATTTCCACACTGAACACAAAACTTAACCCGCTCTTTAACGGTGCGAATTGAATCAACTAGCGCTGATGCAACCTCAGAATCAGATTGCAAAATATGGAATGCAATACGTTGCGCACTCTTTGGACCGATTCCTGGCAGGCGACCTAGTGCATCAATAAGATCTTGAATTGCACCTTCGTACATTCCTGACATCTATTACTTACCTTCAATAACTTTAGCGCCAAGCTCTTTTGCCAATAGCGCAGCACCAGTCAACTGCACAGGATCATTTGG
>JBEDKL010000085.1:0-3538 GCA_041172145.1 Actinomycetota bacterium | reverse complement strand
GACCGATGCCGATATGGCGATGATCAAGGATCCGATCTACCTAGAGATCTCAAAGAAGTTCCATGAAAATCCAGCGCTGCTTGATGATGCATTTGCGCGCGCCTGGTTCAAGTTAACGCACCGCGACATGGGGCCAAAGGTTCGCTACATCGGACCAGATGTTCCACAAGAAGATTTGATTTGGCAGGATCCAATTCCTGCAGGCACAACTTCTTATGATGTTGCAGCTGTTAAAGCAAAGATTGAGGCAACCGGTCTATCTGTTTCAGAGATGGTTGCAACGGCATGGGATAGCGCTCGCACATTCCGTGGTTCAGATCTTCGTGGTGGCGCAAACGGATCACGCATCCGTTTAGAACCTGCTCGCAATTGGGAAGGCAATGAACCTGCACGTTTGAATAAGGTTCTAGCTGCCCTTGAACCAATTGCTAAGGAAACTGGTGCAAGCATCGCCGATGTAATCGTTTTGGCTGGAAACATCGGAGTTGAAAAGGCTGCAGCTGCTGCTGGAGTAAAGATCTCTGTTCCATTTGCCCCAGGTCGCGGTGATGCAACCCAAGAGCAAACCGATGTAAATAGCTACAAGGTTCTAGAGCCAATTCATGATGGTTTCCGCAACTGGGTTCAAAAGAGTTACGCAGTATCCCCGGAAGAGCTTCTTCTAGATCGTGCACAGTTGATGGGCTTAACAGCTCCAGAAATGACAGTGCTGATGGGCGGAATGCGTGTACTTGGAACTAACCATGCAGGTACAACTCATGGAGTCTTCACAAAGAATGTTGGCGCATTAACAACTGACTTCTTTGTGAACCTGACTGATATGAAGTACACGTGGGAGCCAGCAGGGGAGAACCTGTACAACATTCGTGATCGCAAGAGCGGTGCTGTCGATTGGACCGCTACACGTGTTGATTTGGTCTTTGGATCTAACTCAATTCTTCGCTCATACTCTGAGGTTTATGCGCAAAATGACAACAAGGAAAAGTTTGTTAAGGACTTTGTTGCGGCATGGACCAAGGTGATGAACGCAGATCGCTTCGATCTACAGTAATTTTCTGAATCTGAAGTGGGGCGGGTCGGGCTCGAACCGACGACGACGGAATTATGAGTTCCGGGCTCTAACCAACTGAGCTACCGCCCCTAACGAGGCGAACTTTACCTTGAATTTTTCTCGCGCTGGAATCCTCTGCGACCCCAGAACTCCCACAGTCCCATGACCGACAGTATGAGCGCAAAACCAAAGAGAAGATCTTCAATTGGTGCTGCCGCGATGCGATAACCAGTAATTGAATCTGGGTCATACATGACGATTGCTTTGCCATCACCGCGAAGGTGAGTGAGCCACCAGTTAGTCATTAACTGGAAAGGGAGAATGATCATGTATGAAAGCCAAAAAGCTAAACGAGTAAGAAGAGAGTTTTTAAAGACAAAAAGATCAACACACACTGCAACAAAGACTGCGGCAACTGCGATATCGCTATAGATCATTTCTCCTCATCCTTTCCAAACTCCTTTTCGCGAAGGTGAGGCTTGACTGTTGTAACACCTTCGATGGTCAGGATTGCTGCCATTGGAACGATGATGAAGAAGAGGAACTCTTCAAGGGGAATATCAAATGGTCCGTAAATGCCAAGCATGCGATCGCGGTTAAAGAACCAGTGACCTTGAGCGATTGCGTAAGCATCCCAAATCAAGAAAAGGGTGCTGATTGGAAGAATGCTCAGAAGAGCTCGCTTCCAGCGACGAAGGACGCTAGTTTTCAAAACGATCTCTAACCAAAATGAGCCACAAACGGTGAAGGCAAGCATCGCCATGTAACCAAATTTTTCCACGCCAGATCCTCTCATACACTCCTTTGATAGGGTTGTCGAAAAGGGGGCAGACATGCAGGAAAACGCGGCAACGCTCTTCAAACAAGTTCGCTTATTCTCTTCAATCGCTGCGGCGGTGGGAGTTCTCCTATCCTTAATATTCTCTGAGTTGTTAAATACCAGTTCCATGGGGTGGCAGGTTGTTGTTGCCATCATCGCTCTTGCCATTGGTATTCCACATGGCGCACTCGATCACCTGGTGACCTTGCCTAAAGCTGCACCGCTGAAAATGGCTGCCTTCATTCTTATTTATGTTGCCGTAGCAGTTGTGGCGGTAATTGGAATTCTTCAATTCAATACCATCGGTTTCATCATTGTCTTGTTTATGAGTGCAATCCATTTTGGTATCGGTGATGCAGCCTTTATCAGTGAGATTGATCGTCGTACTGCGCCCGCGACAAAACTAAACCGCTGGTTCTACATACCAGCGGCCGGTTTTACTCCGGTGTTTATCCCGCTAGTTAATTCGGCAAGCACCGATGCACTGGCTTCGGTAAATCCCGCTTTGATCAATTGGCATCAAGGTTTTGATTCACAAATCTTGATTGCGGTAACCACCATTTCGCTACTGGCAATTCTTGTCATGATTGTGAATAAACGAACTAGAGAGGCTTTAGATCTCACGCTCTTGCTGCTTCTTGCACACATTGCACCGCCGCTGATTGCTTTTGCGGTCTACTTTGGTTGCTGGCATGCAATGAGACATACCGCTCGGTTGACCTTATCTCTGCCACGTTCAATCCAAAATTTGGAGCAAGGTTTGAATAAGAAGGCATTTTCAAATGCTGTGATTCCAGGTTTGCCAGCCTTAATTGGAACATTCTTAGTGGCTGCTGTGATGGCACTGAGTGGCCAAAGTTTCTCTGATGATTTCTTATGGATGGCGTTAGTTGTTGTGTGGGCGCTCACTGTCCCTCATATGGTGGTTACCGCTAAATTGGACCGCGCAGCATTAACCTAGCCCAATGAGATTAAAGGTATTGGCAGTTGCCATATTTGTATTGGCTACAACGATTTCTCCAGCACAAGCAGCTCCTAACTATGTTTTTCCAATAGTTGGTTGTGATTACACATATGCAAAGGCGCATCATGATTACCCAGCAACAGATATCTTGGCCAAAGCAGGATGCCGATATGTTGCAGCAACTTCGGGTGTTATTGATGAGGTAAATCGTGTTGATTCTTGGTCTGGCAAAACAAATCTAGGAGTTGATCGTGGCGGACTTTATGTCTCTTTCATCGGAGATGATGGAGTTCGATACTACGCATCTCATTTGCGAACTATTCCACTGAGTATTCAACCGGGTGTTGTTGTAAAGGCGGGACGATTCTTAGGAACAGTTGGAGCAACTGGTAGTGCGCGTGGCACCAAGCCACACATTCATTTTGGTCTCTCATGGAGCACGCCACCACAAACATGGTGGGTTCGTCGCGGAATGGTGTGGCCTTGGAAGTATTTGGATGCATGGAAAGCAGGAAAAGATCTTTCGCCTGCAAAAGAGGTTGAAGCAAAACGTTTAAAGCTTGGTGATCTTCCACCAGAACCCAAAAAATAATCGCTAAGTAGTAATAAAAAAACCCCGCCAGTTACCCGGCGGGGTTTTTTAATAGTTAGTGTTGATTAGGCAGGGTTTACTGCATCAGCCTGAGGACCCTTTGGACCCTGT
>JBEDKL010000084.1:0-3562 GCA_041172145.1 Actinomycetota bacterium | reverse complement strand
AGTTAAGATTTGGGTCTGCAATACCGGGTGGTTAGCTCAGTGGTAGAGCGTCTCGTTTACACCGAGAATGTCGGGGGTTCGAAACCCTCACCGCCCACAGTAGGTTTTTTCGAACTTTCTAAACTCATTTCTTGATAACGCATCAGCGTGAATGCTGCATGAAGTCGCACCTCTTCTTTTTCAGAGTCAGAGGCTTGCTTCAATGGCTCAACGATTACATCGCCCAGGGCACAAATAAATCTGGTCAGATCAAATTGCAGATCTGAATCTCCTCGGCCTAGCTGGCTTACTAAAATTTTGGTCAGAGCGGATTTCTCATTGTCGGGGACCAAGACGGATGCAGCACGCCAAGCGGTCACCGCAACCTTGTCTAAAGAATCAAAATGATGCTCATTAGTTATTAATGGGTAGAACTGCTTGTCGCCTATTTTAGACAATGTATGAATAGCCTGGCTTTTTGCCTGCGGATTTTCAGAGTTCAATTCAGGCTTCAGGCGATCAACAACCTTTGCAATTTCATGACGCATGAGCGCCCAAGAAAGTGTGTCTCTGACGAAAAAATCTGATTCATGAGCACATTGAGTAACAAGCACATCGATGTAGGCATCCTCCGGGTAAGTACCAGCGGCTAATGCGGCTTGCAGTCGTACAGATTTATCTGGTGATTCCAGAAGAGCTTTCAGGGTCGCCACGTGAAAACGCTATCAGGCTCTCGACTACAGTTATCTCCATGAGCCAGAAACATCATCCATTACAAGCTTTTATGACATCTCACGCAGGAATGCGTCGGATGCTCAATATCTGGCCACCATTTCTTTTCTCGGGCATCACCATCTTGGAAATCTCAAAGGATTTTCGTCATGCCAAGGTCCGGCTGAAAAAGAAGGTTCTAACCTCTAACTATGTAGGAACTCTTTTTGGCGGATCTCTCTTTGCAATGACCGATCCCTTTTACATGGTGATGATTTTGAAAAACCTAGGCAAGGATTACATCGTCTGGGACAAGCGCAGCGAGATCGAGTATGTATCACCGGGTAAATCAACGGTCTTTGCTGAGTTTCACCTTTGGGATGCAGAGCTAGATGAGATTAAAGTTGAAGTTGCAGCAAGCGGTAAGTATCTGAAGTGGTTTGAGGTCGAGATTAAAACAGCCGATGGGACAGTTGTGGCGATTGTTAAGAAGCAGATTTATGTGCGAAAGAAGTCGCAGTAGAGCCACACGATGGCTTTATTTGGCTTTCACTACCCCCTGACCTAAACTTAAGCCACACTTACATAAGCGGTCAGGAGAAAAACAACGATGAAGGCATCTCCAAGCGACCAGCGTTCGATTTTAGATATTGCACGATTTGATCAAAAGACAAACTCTTTGCGCCATAAGGCCGCCAATCTTCCAGAACTTGCCGAGCTAGCCAGTACAACTGTTAAGTCAAACAATGCTCGCGATCTTCGCATTGCTGCAGAGACCGAATTAAATGATGTGAAGCGCGAACTCTTGCGTGCCGAAGGTGATGTTGAGCAAATTGTTTCACGCATCACGCGTGATGAAGCCCGTCTTAACGGTGGCTCTGCATCTCCTAAGGAGCTAGAGCAGTTGCAGCATGAGGTTGGAACACTTGGTGCGCGCCGAGCTGAACTTGAAGAGGTTGAGCTTGAAATTATGATGCGAGTTGACGCTATCAATGAGCGCATCACAGCTTTAAAGACAGAAGAGGCAGAGCACGCTGTAATAATCGCTGACCTTGAAATTCGTAAAGAAAATGCCTTAGCCGTTATCCATAACGATCTTGATGCAATTGCTAAAGATCGATCTGAAACAGTAAATGGTGTTGATAAAGCTTTAGTTGATCTCTATGAAAAGATCAGAGAAACAACTGGTGGAGCAGGCGCTGCAGCGTTATCTGCTGGATCTTGTACTGGTTGCAACCTTTCAATTAACGCTGTTGAACTCAAGCGCCTATCTGAGCTTGCCGATGATGAGGTTGTTCGTTGCGAAGAGTGCCGTTGCATCTTGGTGCGTGGAGTTTAAGTGGCTCGCCATTTCTTACTAACCGCCGACGGGGGATCTCGAGGCAATCCTGGTCCTGCCGGGTATGGATCCGTAATCACTGAAAATGGCAAAATCATCGCCGAGCTATATGACTTTATTGGAGTGGCAACAAACAATGTTGCCGAATACAGCGGTCTGATCGCTGGTTTAACAGCGATTAATGAGATCGATCCATCTGCAACAGTTGATGTAAAGATGGATAGCAAACTGGTTGTTGAACAGATGTCAGGTCGTTGGCAAATTAAGCATGCGGATATGAGAGTCCTTGCTCAATCTGCTCGCTCTGCTCACAATCCATCGCTAGTTAGCTATACATGGATTCCACGTGATGAAAACTCACATGCAGATCGTCTTGCAAATAAAGCACTAGATCAGCAATCAGGTGGCGGAGAAGTCATTCAAACACAGCAAAATTACTTAACTGAACGTTTGCTATCTAGCGAAAAAGCAACAACTATCTTTTTGATTCGACATGGTGAAACTATCTTGACACCTTTCAAGAAGTTTTCAGGTGATGGACCGTTAAATCCCGAACTAACACATATTGGTCTGGAGCAAGCTGAAAAGGTTGCAGGCGCTGTAGCAAAGCTCAACCCCGAGGTAATCATCGCCTCGCCGTTGAAGCGAACAACGCAGACCGCCGAAGCTTTATCTCGTGCAACTGGTTTACCAATTACATTTGAGGATGCATGGATTGAATGCTCTTTTGGAATCTGGGATGGACTTTCAATTGATGAGGTCAAGGAAAAGTACCCAGCTGATTACCAAGCATGGATTTCATCAACCGGCTTTGCGCCACCACAAGGCGAGTCATATGACAGCGTCGCACTGCGTGTTGATGCTGCTTTAAGTCAGATCGCTGCAGAGTATCCAGGCCAACGAGTAGCTGTAGTTACTCACAATGGAACCATTAAATCCGCCGCCAAGGTCGTAGTTGGAGCGCCGGCTGAATCAATCTTTCATATCGATGTTTCACCATGTTCAATCACAACGGTCAGCATTTGGCCAAGCGATGGATTGCGAGCTTTACGCACTTTGAATGAACAATCACACCTGCACTAAAACTATTTAGTCACCCTATATGTGGCCAAGGTTGGGTCACTTGCATAAGCGATTCGCACACCAGCTTTTTGAGTCGCAGCTAACCCTGAAATGATTGCTTCAGTGAGCAATTCACCAGGTGCAACTACAGCAACACCTGGGGGATATGGTGCGATTAAATCAGCGCTAATTCGACCAATCGCTTTATCGGCTGCAACATATTCAGTATCTGCAAAGTAAGCATCCCGCATTGAAACCGCAACAGTTGGAACAATGGACCAGCTAAGCGATGTTTGCGTAGCACGCGGAGTGGATTGAAGAGATTTCAAGATTGGCACAAGTGCATCGGCAAGCTTTGCAAAATCAGCTGCGTTGTCGGCAAGGGTTGCAAGAAAAACGATTGTGTCGCGATCTGCCATTTCAACACGGATGTTAGCTTTTTGGAGCTCCTTCTCAACATCTACTCCAGAT
>JBEDKL010000083.1:0-3846 GCA_041172145.1 Actinomycetota bacterium | reverse complement strand
ACATCTGTCATGTATGCGCCCTTGGCGCTAGCAATTGAGATCGGATATGGATCCCAGTGCTGGAAACTTGAGGTAACGCCTAATGGCAACGCCTTGAATGAACGGCGGCTCTCTTCTGCGCTCTTATCTGTGCCCTTAGTAAATAGTTCCCACTCCTGCTTGAGGATTGCTTCGACACGCTTTGGGTCTACTGGAACTGATGAGGACGGTACGAATCTAAATGTTTGCTTGTGGTTATTCTGTGTGTGCATTTGTAAAACATGTACGGCAAAGGTTTCAGCTTTTGAAACTCGTTTGAGAAGTACTCTCCCGGTTCGTTTTTTAGTTAGTTTTAACTAAGACCTAATTCTCCCATGCTTTATTTAAAAAGCAACCCCGTAGACTGTAGCCATGAGAAAAACCAGGGTTTTTATAGCCTTTTTATTGGTTTTTTCACTTATTCATGAGGTATCTCACGCATCGGACACGATTCCTTTGCAATGCATGAATAAAGTAAGCAAAGTTTTGCGTATTTCTAATGTTATTAAGGGATGTGAAAAAACTGAGCTTTCTTTAGGTGCGGGTGCTATTTCCCGATCGTTAATCCGTCCCAATGATGTAGATAAACAAGTTATGAATCGTTTCAAGGCGGCTAAAGCTGCAGCAAAGAAAGACGGAGTAACAATTTACATAGTTTCAGGGTTTAGAACTATAAGCCGCCAACAAACTTTGTTTAATCAAGCGGTTCGTAAATATGGATCTATAAACGAGGCAAGTAAATGGGTGGCCCCACCTTTGGTTTCACACCATCCATGGGGAATAGCAATCGATGTGAACTACCCAGATGAACCAGTTGGTGCGGGTTGGTTAGAGGTTCATGGATACAAGTTTGGGTTGTGTCGAGTATTTGAAAATGAATGGTGGCATTTTGAACCGGTGATTGCTCCAGGATGGAAATGTCCTGCGCTGGTACCTGATGCTCGTTACAGCAAGGATTAACGAAGGAAAAGTGCTCGTAATCTGCGAGAGGTAACAAACAATCCTGTAGCGATCATCACCAAGAAGTATGCGATGTGAACCAATACTCCTGAGGTTAAATCGCCAAACCAGAAGGCTCGAACCATTTCAATTCCGTGCCACAACGGCAGCGCCATGATTACCTTTTCTAGCCAATCTGGGTAAACAGAGATTGGGTAGAGCGAACCTGAAAACAGGGTCATAGGCAGCAACACAATATTGATGAAGCCCATCTGCTGATAGGTCTTGAAGAAAGAGGTGATCGCCATACCGAAGGAGGCAAAGCCAAAGGCAACTAGCGAGGCTGCAGGGATCGCCAAGATCGCCCAGAAGCTAGGTGTTAGGCCCAGTGCGGTAACGACTGTCAGGAAGCCAAGTGAGTACACCAGGCCGCGAATAAGCGCCCAGGTGATCTCGCCAAGTGCGATATCTAGTGGCCCAAGTGGGGTTGAGAGCATGGTCTTATAAAGCTTGGATTCATTAAGTTTCCAGAACACATTCCAGGTTGAATCATAAATTGCACCGTTCATCGCGCTGTTTGCAAGCAAACCAGGTGCGATAAACAATGTGTAATCAATGGTTTTACTTCCAGTTGTTACATCTCCAACCAGATTCCCCATTCCGTAACCAAAAGCCAATAGGAATAGAACTGGCTCGACGAAGCCTGTTACAACTGGGACCCAGTTAGTTGATCTAAATGCGATCCATCCACGCTCTAGCAATACATAAGGTCGGCCAGCGTACATAGCGCTAGATTTTCTGCTCTCTGCAATCTCTACAGCGCTCTTCACTTTGCCAACCTCCTTTCAAATTGGCGGGTTGCAAGGGTTAATCCAACAACCAGCAAGGTAATTAGGAATGTCAGGTGAACTACAAACATTGTGGTGCTGATGCCGTAATCAAAGGCTGCCTCGCGACCAAGCTCTGTTGCATGCCATAGCGGTGAGATCCAACCGATTGGCTGTAGGTAAATCGGCATTGAAGACAGTGGGAAAAATGTTCCAGAGAATAAGAACATCGGCATAATTACAAGGCGACCCAAGATGTTAAAGAACTGATCTTCCTTCTCAATCTTTGCTGCCGCAAACAACATCAATGCGCCAAATGCGCCGCCACCAAGAACTGCGATTGGCATTAACAAGAAGCTGATTCCGAAGTTAACAACATCAAATGCGAGCAACAGCAAGTAGTAAACAGTTACTGCAAAGAGCGCACGGACAAGAGCTGCTAGATAAACACCAATTGCGATCTGTCGACCAGTGATTGGAGTTGAATTTTGTGCAAAGAAAAGTTTGCGCCACTTAAAACCTTCAATTGTTGGAAAGACGGTCTCATCCATGATTCCTGTGATCGCGGTGTTAGCCAGCAGGGCAGGGGCGATAAAAGCTATGTATTTAATGCCATTTGTACCGCTTGTTCCGGAGCCTTGTTCTACAAGTACGCCAATACCAATACCTACAGCGATTAAGTAAAACAACGGGTTTCCGATATCTACAGCGGCGATGATTGTTCGCCACTTAGACATGGATTTCAAACGTGCTGACGCTATATAGAGAGCGCCAAAACGTTGAATCTGAGGAACATCAATACCTTGGTTCATTCAATCAATGTTCTTCCTGTTAGGCGTAGGAATACATCTTCAAGAGAGCTTCGACGAACAAGTGATGTTGTTGGGTGAAGCTTTGCTTGCATGATCTGCTCTAGAAGTGCCTCGCCATCTTCGGTGTACATCAATACACGATCTGGCAGAGTTTCCATGCGCTCACACATTGTTGAAAGTTGTGGTGCAACCTCTTTATTGCGATCGCTACCAAAGCGAACCTCAAGAACTTCTTTGCTTGAGTACTGCTTGATCAAACCTGCTGGTGATCCTTCAGCCATGATCGAACCGTTGTCCATAACAACTAGGCGATCACATAGTTGCTCTGCCTCATCCATAAAGTGTGTTGTTAGAACAAGGGTTACTCCTTGTTCCTTAAGACGGAACAAGCGATCCCACAAGATGTGACGTGCTTGTGGATCCAAACCTGTAGTTGGCTCATCCAGTAACAAAATATCTGGTTCGCTAACAAGACCACGTGCAATAGTTAAACGACGCTTCATTCCACCACTGAGAGCCTCGACCTTTACATCGCGCTTTTCTTCAAGCTGTGCAAACTCAAGAAGTTCTTCGATTTTGTTCTTAATAAATTTCTTGGAAAGACCAAAGTAGCGTCCGTAGATATAAAGGTTTTCACTAACTGTTAGCTCACCATCAAGGTTGTCCTGTTGTGGAACAACACCAAGATGAGCACGAACCAAAGGTCCGAACTGCTCTGGATCTTTACCTAAGATCTCAACGGTGCCAGATGTGCGAGTTGATGTGGCGGCCAGAATTCGCATAGTTGTGGATTTACCAGCGCCGTTAGGGCCTAGTAATCCAAAGGACTCACCCTTA
The DNA here is from genome assembly GCA_041172145.1 of Actinomycetota bacterium. Lineage (GTDB taxonomy): Bacteria > Actinomycetota > Actinomycetes > Nanopelagicales > Nanopelagicaceae > Planktophila. The sequence goes on along the minus strand of JBEDKL010000083.1, from coordinate 413 downwards.
GCCACATCGAAGTCGATGCCGTTTACAGCGGTGAAATCCCCGAAAACCTTGGTTAAGCCACGTACAGAAATGAGTGGATTAGACATCTTTCTATTCTACCTGAGTATTGTTATGCCACGTGCGATTCATAAATGAACCTACCCACGACCTCACCTCATAAATGAACCTACCCACGACCTCACCTATGACGATGTTTTCATGGTGCCAAGCCGTTCCGAACTTTCATCTCGAATGGATGTTGATCTTTCATCCATAGATGGAACAGGAACAACGATTCCGCTAGTTGTCGCAAACATGACAGCTATTGCAGGTCGTCGTATGGCAGAAACAATTGCGCGACGCGGCGGATTGACTGTTATTCCGCAAGATATTCCACATGGTGTTGTTGATGATGTCATTAAGTGGGTAAAGGC
>JBEDKL010000082.1:0-5020 GCA_041172145.1 Actinomycetota bacterium | reverse complement strand
GCTCGTACCGATCTGAAATCAATTACAGATCAGGTCCGTGCAATTGGTGGCCTTGTTGTTTGGGATGCAAGCCATGCTGTTGGTGCGATCGAGTTAAACCTTGATGCCAATGGTGTTGATCTTTGTGTTGGATGTACCTACAAGTACGGAAACTCAGGACCAGGATCTCCGGCTTGGTTGTATGTTTCAAAGCGAGTACAAACAGAGTTACAGGTGCCTATTCAAGGTTGGTTTGCTCAAGATGCACAGTTTGAAATGGGACCGGTCTTTGAACGCTCTCAAACGATCAGAGGTTTTCAGATCGCCAGCCCATCACTGATGGGAATCCGTTGTGTGCAGACCGCATTCTCAATGATCAAAGAGGCTGGAATCGATGCGATTGCGCACAAGGCCGCTATTGGAACACAGATGATGATTGAGCTTTACGATGAATGGTTAGCTCCACTTGGTATTGAGCTCAACACATCTCGTGATCCCAAGGAGCGCGGTGGGCATATTTCACTTGTGCACCCAGATGCTGCACAGATTTGTGTTGCTTTGCGAACAATGACAAATGTGATTCCAGATTACAGAACCCCAAACTCAATTCGACTAGCAATTTCACCATTGCCTACTTCGTACGTTGAGATCTGGGATGGCTTTGAACGTATGCGTGATTTAGTGGCATCTGGCCGCTATAAAGAGGTTAAAGAGGGTGGTTCTCGAGTCACATGAGCGAAAACTTTGATTCAGCACTTACCTACACATCATATTTAGCTGTCGATGAACTACTAAAGCTGCAACGTCCACTTTCTACTGGACCAGAACATGATGAGATGTTGTTCATCATTATTCACCAGACTTATGAACTGTGGTTCAAGCAGTTAATTCATGAGTTTCAAGAGGCGCAAAAGGCAATGGAGTCGGGAGATTCTCATTATTCGCTAGCGATCTTGGGACGCATCCGCACAATTCTTAAGGTTTGTGTAACCCAGATTGATATTTTAGAAACAATGACTCCATTGCAATTTAACGCATTCCGTTCATACCTTTCATCATCAAGCGGTTTTCAATCAGCTCAATTTAGAATGGTTGAGGCTTTGCTAGGTCGTCGTTCAATTTAGAATGGTTGAGGCTTTGCTAGGTCGTCGTGATTCAAAGATGGCAGGCCACTTACCTCCTGATATCCAAGAACATATCAAGGTAATCACATCGAAAAACTCTGTCTGGGATTCAACTCTTGCTTATTTAGCTACACGCGGCCATGCGATTCCACAAGAGGTTTTAAACCGCAATAAATCTGAAGGTTATGTTGCAAATCCTGCGGTGCAATCAGTTCTGCTTGATGTACATCGTAATGATCCAGAGTCTGCAATGGTGTGCGAGCGTTTAGTAGATATTGATGAAGGCTTACAAGAATGTTACAAGAATGGCGCTATCGCCATGTAAAGATGGTTGAGAGAACTATCGGACATAAAGTTGGTACAGGTGGATCAAGTGGGGCTGCTTATCTAGCATCAACCTTGTTTAATCCAACCTTTCCAGATCTCTGGGAGATCCGTTCTAGCTTTTAGCGGTTGTAGTAAATGATGATGGCAATAATCGAAAAGACCGCACCACCTGCAACCAAAAAGTACTTAACCCAAGGTTTCATACCTGTGCGTTCCGCCGCCTTACTAGCCATTTGCTTGGTGTGCATCATGATGCGACCAGCCCATGCAAACTCAGTTGCAAGGATTCCAAGACCAGCTAAAAGAACTAAAACTCCAGGACCTGGTGCAACTAATAGCACCGCACCTAAAACCGCGACGCCGCCACCAATAAATCCAATAAACAAGCGCCACACTAAACGACCCGCTGGGGTCTTTCTAATCCAAGTGCGAAAGTTCATTTCTTTTTTGTGACAACCGTTTCTTTTCCGTATGCAGCAAATGCTATCTCTTCTCGGCGCTTTCGGTATCCGGCTGTGTGCCCAGAGATCAAATGCTCAAATCGAGTAGCTGACTTAATCAACGGATGAAGTTCAGCAGATGTTGTTTGATCGCCAAATACTGGTGGAGTCTGATCAATCTCTTGAACTTTTATGTGTGGATTCAGGAATCTATAAACAAGGGCTACCCGGCGTAAGCCAAGGTTTGCTACATGGCGCAGGCCACGATTTAGATGGTCTTGAGCCATCAAACGTACAAAGGTGAAGTTCTTTGCACCCTTTGGCTTTTCCTCAACAGCTAACTTGTAAAGCATTGCAGCGATCTCATCGCCGCCTGAAGTTTCAGGCAGTTCAGCGCACTTTGCCGATAAACGCGCACGGACCGCTGGGTCCTGCAGCATCTTTACCTTTGCAGTGATGTCATCATGATCTGCCTGATCTGCACGTAATGCAAAACCAAAATCATTACACCACTTAGCGCGAGCTTCTTGATCATCTGTTCCGCGAATATTTGAAACAAAGACTGTAGGAACTTGAGCCGGTAATAGTTCATGAACACCGTTGTAACCAGTTGCGCAGATACCTGCATCAAAGGCATGTAAGACCTTTGCTAGCGGGAAGTAACGGACAACCTTGAGATCTAAACCTTCTGGCGCTAAAGATTTTCCATCTTTATCTACAGGTGCCTTAGTCAAAATAACCTGTAGATCTTTCCAACCCAACAAACCTGAAAGCGCGGCGGTCATCTTTTCATTGACATCGCTATCGCCGGTACCAAGTTGTACAAGAACCGTTGGACGGTTGAGATCTAAACCAAGTGCTTTACGAGCATCTTCCCGGGTCATCGCATCTTGCTTACGGAAAAGTGAAACGGGTGAGGTTAAAACCGCATCATCGCGTGTTGCTGTTGGCCCAAAATCATAAGCACGGGCAACATCACCAGGCTCAATGATCATGTCCATCATCGCCGATTGCAGACCTAATACAAAGCGCTGTGGCTTCTTTTGCCACAGACCACGACGAACCCATACAAGTTTTAGATCTGGGTTTGCATTCTTAGCTGCGATTACACCTGGATAAGGAACCACACCATCAAAGGTAAGTACCTTTGCATTTGTCTCTTCAACAAGTGCTAGCAAACGATCACGTAGATAGATATCCCACTTTTCGCGGCTCATCCACATGCGATCCTTGCCAGGAATATATTCACATCGAATATCCATAAAGCCAGGAATCTCTGCAATTCCACCAGCCATTGAAACAATAATTGGATTTGCGAACTCCTTGAGCGAAACCGCTAGCGCACTTGCACGGGCCAAGTGGCCCATTCCAACGCCATTGCTGGTTGCAAGAATGATAGTTGGCTTACTCATGTCGCTAGCCTACCTGAATCTCTTCTTAACAATAATTCCAATAACCAATACCGATAGCGCAATAGCTACCCACTGCCAAAAAGAGATTGGGAAAGGTGCATGTTCTGGAAGGTCTGCACTTCTTTCTGTGACATCTGAGTCAATGCTAATGAGCGAAACAACTCCGGCATGATCTGAGTTGAGATTATTGGGCGGAGTAGCTCCAATTATTCGAGACACCAATGGAACCGCTCCATTTTTGAGAAAGACATAATCTAAGCGATCGCTATAGCCGGCGAAGTTTCCAAGTTGCTGTGAATACTTCAATCGATCAGGATCCGGCCCTGTTAGCAAGGCGTTCATGCCCCATGTGTTGTTTCGGGGGTCCAACGAGTCGGGTCCTACATCTTTAAAACCCGCTTCAAACATAAGCCTGTAAGCGCTGCACTCGCTGCCCCCTGCAGGACAACTCTTACTTGCTGCAGGTTGTCCCCCAACATTTGGATCATCTGCGATTCGTGGATCACGTGGATCGCTATTGAAATCGCCCATGATCACTATTGGATTTCTTGTTTCTTTTAAATCTGAAATTAACTGTTGGGCTTGTTTTGCAGCATTCGGTACCTTGTTTTCATCCCACAAAGATTCAAGATGTGTTGTGACAAAACGAACTGGAGTATTTCCAATTTGAATATCTGCCCAGCTGTAGCCGCGATAAATGGTCATGATCGTGGGAACAACTGTGTAGCTCGCTTCATACTCGGTATTGCCAACAGCTAACACCTTGCCGCTCAAGTCGGCACGAATAACTAAAGCATCAGCGATTTCAAAGCCACATGCGGCTTTATCTTGGCCAAACAAGGGTTGAAAAGTCTCTGGGTCATTCACCATGGTTACAAAGGGAATTGCTGCGATTGAGTACCCAGTATTAAGTGCGGTTACACCATCTTTTGATGCTAAAACATAATCTTGTCCCTGAGCCTTTATGGCTGCCAAGAATTGTTCAGTAAAGTTAAAAACTTCAGTTCTCTTGCTCCAGGCATTCTTTTTGCAATACCAAATTGTTGCCTCCTGAATGCCAATTACATCAGGACGTTCAGCAATTACTTCAGCGGCTAGCTTTGGTGCCCGTTTGTTGAAATCAGTTGCCTTCACTTGATCCCACATAAATTGTGCTGCAGCTGAAAGATTGGGGATTAACTCCATCGCAACACCAACATCAGCACCCAGGTAAAGGTTTCGTGTCATAACTGTAACTTGCGGAGATTCAGCCTTTGCGACAGAGGCAGGTGCCAGCATTAGCGCTACTAGAAATGAAACAAGTATGCGCTTCATGGAACTAGTTTCCCCATGAAGAGTGAAGTGGACGTCCTTCTGCGTAACCTGCTGATGATTGGACGCCAACAGTTGCACGCTCTGCAAACTCTGTAATGTTTTGTGCGCCTGCATATGTAAATGAGGAACGAACTCCAGCAATGATTTCATCCAGTAGATCTTCAACTCCTGGTCGCGCCGGATTTAAGAACATACGTGAAGTAGAGATACCTTCTTCAAAGAGCGCCTTGCGAGCGCGATCAAATGCATCTTCCTTAGATGTTCGTGCAGCTACTGCGCGAGCTGATGCCATTCCAAATGATTCTTTGTAAAGGCGACCATTTGCATCGCTTTGTAGATCTCCAGGTGACTCGTATGTTCCTGCAAACCAAGAACCAATCATCACCTGTGAAGCACCCGCAGCTAACGCAAGCGCAACATCGCG
>JBEDKL010000081.1:0-4440 GCA_041172145.1 Actinomycetota bacterium | reverse complement strand
GTTGATGAAACTTTAGAGGTTGTTGCAACACCTACCCCAGATGTTGAGGTTGAGTTTGTTGCGCCAAAATCTGGAACAGGTCGCGATGATGCGCCAGCAACAAAGACCGCCGATACATCAACATTAAATCCGCGCTACATCTTTGAAACTTTTGTTATCGGTGCATCAAATCGTTTTGCACATGCTGCAGCGGTTGCTGTTGCTGAAGCGCCAGCAAAGGCTTACAACCCATTATTTATTTACGGTGAATCTGGTTTGGGAAAGACTCACTTGTTGCACGCGATTGGTGCATACGCCCAAGAGTTATACGGAAATGTGCGTGTTAAGTATGTTTCATCTGAAGAGTTTACAAATGATTTTATTAACTCGATTCGTGATGACAAAGCTTCTGCTTTCCAACGCCGCTACCGCGATCTAGATATTTTGCTTGTAGATGACATTCAATTCTTGGAAAATAAAGAGCGTACACAGGAAGAGTTTTTCCACACCTTCAATACTTTGTACAACGCAAATAAGCAGATCGTTATCTCTAGCGACCGCCCACCAAAGCAGTTAACAACCCTTGAAGATCGTTTACGTTCTCGTTTTGAGTGGGGTTTAATTACAGATATTCAACCACCTGAATTAGAAACGCGTATTGCGATCCTTCGTAAAAAAGCTGCGCAGGATAAGTTAAATGCACCAGATGATGTTCTTGAGTTTATCGCGAGCAAGATCTCTACAAATATTCGCGAGCTTGAAGGTGCTTTAATTCGTGTTACCGCTTTTGCATCCTTAAACCGTCAAAGTGTTGATCTTTCATTAGCATTCCAAATGAGTCCAACCCAGAAATTACTGGTGCGACGATCATGGCTCAGACCGCGGCTTACTTCAGTCTGACAATTGATGATTTATGTGGAACATCCCGATCTCGTGTGTTGGTAAATGCGCGACAGATTGCGATGTATTTGTGTCGAGAGCTCACAGAGCTTTCCTTGCCGAAGATCGGCCAAACATTTGGCGGACGTGACCACACAACGGTTATGCACGCCGATAGAAAGATCCGTCAATTAATGGCTGAGCGCCGTTCGATCTATAACCAGGTCAATGAGCTCACCACCCGTATCAAACAGCAGGCTAGATAGACCCAATTGTCCGAATTGCCACTCTTTACCCCCAGTTGGGGACAACTTGTGGATAACTAGGGTTAATTGAGGAAAATCCGTGGATAACCACGGTGGAGATGAAGTGGAAGGGGTGTGGCAGGTAATGAGCGATCTTTATACCCACACCTATCCACCTTTTACCCACAACTTATACAAGACCAATCCCCGCGGTGAGCAGGGGTTTTACAACTTATCAACAGATAAAGGCTCTAGTTACTACGACTACCTTTATATACATACATCCAGTTACGCGAATAACCTTTCCACAAACAAAGCATCAATAGAGAAATTGAAGAGTCGGGGATAGAGATGAAATTTACAGTCGAGCAATCAGCGTTAACCGATGGGGTTAACTGGGTATCGCGTTCACTTTCAACCCGACCAATTAAAACCGAACTTCTCGGAATCGTTATTGATGCGACAGGTAATGAAGTCTTTTTATCCGCATCTGATTTAGAGACAGCGAGCAAAGCGCACTTTGCAGCAGAGGTTAAAGAAGCTGGCAAGGTGTTAGTTCCGGGAAAGTTGTTAGCTGAGATTTCACGATCCCTACCAAACAAGCCAATTACCTTTGCTTTAGATGGTTCTCGCGTACTAGTAACTAGCGGCAGCGCAAAGTTCACATTGCCAACACTTTCTGTTGATGAGTATCCAAACCTGCCAGAGCTACCAGATTCAACCGGAACAGTTCCTAGTGACACATTTGCAACCGCGGTTGCACAAGTAGCAATCGCTGCAGGGCGCGATGATTCACTTCCAACACTTACTGGTGTTCATGTAGAAATCAATGAAGAAACAATTACCTTTGCCGCAACTGATCGTTACCGTCTTGCTGTTCGCGAAATGCCATGGGCACCAACAGCGCCAAACACAACAACCACAGCGTTATTGCGCGCCCGCACAATCGCAGATGCAGCTAAATCATTAACTGGATCTAAAGATGTATCACTTTCATTTGCACCAAATACAAGCAATGATCGTTTAGCTGGTTTTGCCGGCGATGGAAAAACAATGACATCACGTATGTTGGATGGAACCTTCCCTCCATACCGTCACCTACTTCCACAAGAGGTAACAACAACAGCGCTTATCGAAGTTGCAACACTTCTAGATTCAGTTCGCCGCGTTGCGCTAGTAACAGATAAAACTGTTCCGCTACGCCTAGATTTCAACAACAACACCTTGTCACTTGAAGCAGGTGCTGGCGAAGAGGCTCAAGCAACTGAGGCAATTGAAATTCTTTTGACTGGCGAACCAATCTCAATTGCCTTTAACCCAACATTTTTAGCTGATGGTTTAAATGCGGTTGGAACAAAGTTTGTTCAAATCTCATTTACAGGATCAAATAAACCTGCGATCTTGATGGGCAAGAGCGATAAGGATGGCGCGCTAGTTGAAAGCTACCGTTATCTATTAATGCCAATGCGTTACGCATCCTAAAACCAGGTACCTCGTGCGCATTAACAAGTTGGCTCTCACCAACTTTCGCTCCTACAACTCTCTTGAATTAGAGCTACAACCTGGCGTCATCACCTTTATTGGCGACAATGGTTCAGGCAAAACCAATATCGCTGAATCCTTAATCTATTTAGCATTTCTATCTTCCCACCGAGTTTCCAACAATGTTCCACTTATATCTCTTGGAAACCAACAAGCAATTATCCGCGCAGAGGTTCAACGCGAAGATCGATCATTACAAATCGATCTGGAAATAAATGCAAGCAAAGCTAACCGCGCACGTATCAACGGAAACCCAACTCGCAGCCAACGCGAAATATTGGGCGCAATCCAAATTGTTTACTTCTCACCTGAAGATTTAGATCTAGTACGTGGAGAACCTGGCACCCGCCGCGATTTCCTAGACAGGCTTTTAATCACCAGAACCCCACGTTTAGCAGGGGTTATCGCTGATTACGAGCGGGTGGTTAAGCAACGAAACGCGCTATTAAAAACCAGAACATCGGCGGCAGCACTTGCACCATGGAATGAACAACTTATTAAATTAGGTGCAGAATTAACCGCGGAAAGAATCGCATTAATCGATGCACTTAACCCACATGTTGCAAAAAACTACGCCAACCTCAATGAGGTAAAACCTGCATCTATCTCTTATAAGTGCAGCACCGAAGGTGTCACCCGAAATACCGAGGAAAACATCACCGTACTAACTGCGCGTTTAGAAGAGGTTGCCTACCAAGAGATTGAACGTGGAGTCTCTTTAATAGGTCCACACCGCGACGATCTACATTTACAACTTGGTGATTTTCCAGCCAAAGGTTATGCAAGCCACGGCGAATCTTGGTCGATGGCGATCTCATTGCGAATTGGATCCTTTAACCTCTTAAAATCTGAAGGTGCATCCCCAATTTTAATTTTGGATGATGTTTTTGCTGAACTTGATACCTCACGCAGAATTCAATTAATGTCTGCCACCCAATTAGCAGAACAAACATTTATTACAGCAGCGGTTGAAAGCGATCTACCTGCAGAGCTGTTAACCCAAAGGTTTTATGTAACACCTGGTGTTGTTAAGAAAGGAAAGAGTTAATGAGTAACCGCGATTTAGCTCTAGATCTTTTTAAATCATTTAAGACTGGTGTTACCCGTAAAGCAAACAAACCCGCACCAACACCACAAGTTGGTAAACCAGGTGACCCTGAATTAATCGGTGGTGTGTTAAATAATTTGATTTCAGATCGCGAATGGGATTCAGGACTTGCTGAAGGAAATCTTTTTGTTAACTGGAAAAAAATTGTTGGTGATGAGATCGCACAACACGCACAACCAATTTCAGTTTTAGATAATGTGTTAACAATTCAAAGCTCATCAACGGCTTGGGCCACACAACTAAATTTAATTTCAGCTGATCTTTTAGCAACGATCCAAAAGGATGCGACCGGGGTTCTAATTGAGCGGCTGGCGATCATTGGTCCCCAGACCCCAACCTGGAAAAAAGGGGTCCGAACCATCCGTAACGCCCGAGGCCCTCGAGACACATATAACTAAGGAAATGAAACTAGAACTGAGCCTCACCCACTATCCACCCTCAACTCCACGCTCAAAGTTCGCCTATACCCGTCCACAGGGCTTTTTTTGGCTATGTATTACCGCCATTTAAGACTAGGATAATCCCGTTCCGAGAGGCAAAACCTCTCCAAAAGCCCTTACAGGCGATTTCAGCGATCTAGACGGGAGGTGTTCATATGGCCGAGAGCTCATATAACGCCTCCAACATCACCGTCCTAGAAGGTCTAGAGGCGGTCCGAAAGCGCCCCGGCATGTACATCGGCTCAAC
>JBEDKL010000080.1:0-3684 GCA_041172145.1 Actinomycetota bacterium | reverse complement strand
GATAAGTTGCGACGGTTTGTGGCAGATGCCAGCCATGAGCTGCGCACACCATTAACCGCCATCCGTGGTTTTGCAGAGCTGCATCGTCAAGGTGCGGTGCCTGCTGGTGAAAAGACAAATGAGTTAATTGCGCGCATTGAAAAAGAGTCGATGCGTATGGGTTATCTTGTAGAAGATTTATTGATGCTTGCACGTATGGATCAATCACGTGAACTTGTAATTTCAGATGTTAATTTAAGCGAATTAGTACAAGAGGCGGTTACATCGGCGCAAGCTGCAGGTCCCGATCACACAATCACCACAAATATCGCAGCAGGTGTTGTGACCAAGGGCGATGCGGACAAGATTTATCAGGTAGTCACAAATCTTTTAGCTAACGCTCGTGCTCATACCCCCGCAGGAACAGCGATCAACGTTTCTGCATTCAAAGAGGGCGCAGATGCATTAGTAACTGTTGCAGACAACGGTCCAGGTTTATCTGCTCAGGATCAGGCGCGAATCTTTGAACGTTTTTATCGTGTGGATGCTTCACGTCAGCGCAACAGCAAGGATGGCAGCGGTTTAGGGCTATCTATTGTCGATGCGGTGATGCGCGCCCATGGCGGCGAGGTAACTGTGGCCTCAGAGCTAGGAAAAGGTGCAGCTTTTACGCTGCGATTCAAGCCAATCAAGAACTAGCCGAGGGATTCCATGCTTTTCAGAACCGCGATTCTTTCTTGAATCGGTGGGTGGGTAGAGAACATCTTGGAAACGGATTTTGCATCCAATGGTGATTCGATCCAGATATGTGCAACAGCAGTTGATCGTTGTTGAACAACGGTTGAGTCTGCAGCTAAAACTTCTAGCGCTGAACGTAGACCTGCAGGGTTACGTGTAAAGGAAACCGCGGTTGCATCAGCTAAGGATTCACGTTTGCGCGAGATCGCAGATTTGAGCATGACCGCAGCAAGTGGTGCCAAAATTAAAATGACAAGAGATAGCAACAGTGCGATTGGATTTGCATTGTTGTTGTTATCGCGGCGTCCACCAAAGAACATCATGCGGGCAAGAACATCTGAAACGATTGCGATCGCACCAGCTGTGGTTGCAGCTACTGCGCTGACCAAGGTGTCGCGGTTGGCAACATGTGCAAGCTCATGTGCGATAACACCCTGCAGTTGATCGCGATCCATCACATTTAAAATTCCAGTTGTAAATGCGATTAACGCATGGTCAGGGTCACGACCTGTAGCAAATGCGTTAGGTGCATCATCAATCACTACTGCGACCTTTGGCATCGGCAAGCCTGATGCGATTGTGATCTCTTGAATCAAACCAAATAACTTTGGATTATCTGATTCCTGGATCAACTTGGCACCGGTCATTGTTAAAACTAATTTGTCTGATCCGTAGTAAGCGCCCCAGACAGAAACCAAGGAGATACCAACAGCAATAGGAACAATGCCAGCACCGGTTCCGCCAAAGTAGGTCATCGCCGCATAGACAACAAACCACATCAGCGCACCCATTCCCATGAGCAACCCAATTGTTTTGCGGCGGTTAGCCGCTTGCATCGTTCTAAAGTTCATTGCGCTACTTAGTTAAAAGATACGTTAGGTGCAATGCGATCTTGAGGATCTTCTACCTCGTAGAACTCGCGCTCTGTAACCTTTGCAAACCCTGCAAAGAAGCTGCTCGGGATGGTTTTTACAGCGGTATTGAGGTTACGTACATTGTCGTTGTAGAACTGACGAGAGAAAGCAACCTTGTTTTCAGTTGTTGCAAGCTCTTCTTGTAATGATAAAAAGTTTGTTGATGCCTTTAGATCAGGGTAGGCCTCGGCAACTGCGAGCAATCCACGAAGTGCTTGTGTCAACATTCCATCAGCTGCTGCAGTGTCTGCAACTGTTGATGCTGTTGTCGCCTTTGCACGCGCAGTAACAACGGCGTCAAAGGTTGATTGCTCATGCTTTGCATATCCCTTAACGGTTTCAACCAAGTTAGGGATTAGATCAGCACGACGCTTGAGTTGTACCTCGATCTGCGCCCATGCTTCATCAACTGTGATGTTCAGGCGAATTAATCGGTTGTACTGTGAAATGAAAAAGACAGCGATAAGTGCTACTGCAGCTAAACCAATGATGAGTTCCATGCCTAATTAAACCGCGCTTTCCGTCGGTTTATTCCGACGCTAGTTGATCTGTGAACGGTGGAAGTTCAGATATGAACGGCTTGGAGTTGGTCCGCGCTGTCCTTGATATCTTGAACCGTACTTCTCGCTGCCGTATGGATGCTCAGCAGGAGATGAGAGTTTGATGAGACATAGTTGACCAATCTTCATTCCGGCAAACAACTTAACCGGAAGGTTGGCAACATTTGAAAGTTCAAGGGTGATGTGTCCGCTAAACCCTGGATCGATAAAGCCTGCGGTGCTGTGTGTGAGCAATCCAAGACGACCAAGTGATGACTTACCTTCTAGTCGTCCTGCGATGTCATCAGGCAGTGTGATGACCTCGTAGGTGCTGGCCAAAACGAATTCGCCTGGGTGCAGGATGAATGGCTCATCGCCATCTGCTACGACCTCGCGGGTTAGCTCTGGTTGCTCGATCGAAGGATCGATCACGCTGTACTTGTGGTTTTCAAAAACACGGAAGAACTTGTCCAGGCGCACATCTACTGATGATGGCTGGATCATCGCCTCGTGGAATGGCTCGCAGCCGACTCGGCCGGCTGCTATCTCTGCGCGGATATCGCGATCGCTAAGTAACACGGCGCGAGCCTATACGAGCCAGCCCCCGAAAACTCACGCTCAAATAGGGTTGCGTAAGTTACTGGCGGGTAGGACGATTGCCCCATGAGCCATTACAAAGCAAATCTCCGTGACATTGAATTCTGCCTCTTTGACCTATTGGGTCGCGACAAGGTTATGGGCGTAGCTCCATACGGTGAAGTTGATCGCGATACATCAATGGGAATGCTTGAAGAGGTAAAGCGTTTATGTGAAAACGATCTTGCAGCATCCTTTGTTGAAGGCGATCGCGTTGGTGCGATCCTTAACAAGGAAACTGGAAATGTCACATTGCCTGAAAGTTTTAAGAAGTCATACAAGGCATATGTAGATGGCGAGTGGTGGCGCGTTGATGCTCCAGTTGATTTAGGTGGAATGAAGATTCCTCCATCAGTTCGTTGGGCGATCGCGGAAATGGTTTTGGGTTCAAACCCTGCAATCCACATCTACGCATCTGGTTATGCATTTGCGCAGGTTGCTTATGTTCTTGGAACAGATGAGCAGAAGAAGATTGCAAAGCACATGGTTGAAAAGCACTGGGGTGCAACGATGCAGCTAACAGAGCCTGATGCGGGTTCAGATGTTGGTGCAGGGCGTACAAAGGCTGTTCAGCAAGCAGATGGAACATGGCACATCACCGGAACTAAGCGTTACATCACATCTGGTGATGCTGATTTCTATGACAATGTTGTTCACTTTGTATTGGCACGTCGCGAAGGTGGCGGACCAGGAACAAAGGGTCTTTCACTATTTTTGATTCCTAAGTTTATGTTTGATTTTGAAACCGGTGAACTTGGTAAGCGCAACGGTGTCTATGTAACTCAACTTGAAGACAAAATGGGACTTAATGTTTCAGCAACTTGCGAAGTTAACCTTGGCGAGAAAGAGCCAGCTGTTGGTTACTTGCTAGGTGATGT
>JBEDKL010000079.1:0-3707 GCA_041172145.1 Actinomycetota bacterium | reverse complement strand
ACCCCAGCGCCACCATAAATGGCCGGTGGCCACTCTTTGGTAACGATTCCAACCTTTAACGCGGTCATATCTTTGTAAACCTCTTCCTTGGGCAAGGGTGAAAGGCTATCGTTAAGACATGGCCAAACTGCAACTTCCGCTCAGCATTGTTCTTGCTGGTGGCGAAGGAAAGCGCTTAATGCCGCTTACTGCAGATCGTGCCAAGCCTGCCGTTCCATTTGGTGGCTCATATCGTTTAATTGATTTTGTTTTATCAAACCTAGCAAATGCCAATATGCTCAAGATCGCAGTGTTGACTCAGTACAAATCACACTCTCTTGACCGTCACATCACAACAACCTGGCGTATGTCCTCTTTACTTGGAAACTACATCACCCCTGTTCCTGCCCAACAGCGCTTAGGACCACGTTGGTATACGGGTAGCGCAGATGCAATTTTGCAGAACTTCAATTTGATTCATGATGAAGATCCAAAGCATGTTTTGGTTTTTGGTGCAGATCACGTGTACCGCATGGATCCAATGCAGATGTTCCAGCAGCATATTGAAACCGGAGCTGGTGTAACGGTTGCAGCAATTCGCATGCCACGATCAGAGGCACATGATTTTGGTGTTATCGAATTAGCCGAGGATGGAATCACCATTAAGGCATTCCACGAAAAGCCTGCTAACCCTCCTGCAATGCCAGGTCATCCTGAGCTTTCACTAGTGTCAATGGGTAATTACATCTTTAAGCGCGATGTCATGGAAGAAGCGCTCATTCTTGATTCAGAGGATATTGAATCTCGCCATGACTTAGGTGGAAACATCATTCCATTTTTAACATCTCAAGGTCAGGCCAAGGTTTACGACTTTGCTAACAATGTTGTTCCTGGTGAAACAGAACGCGATAAGGGTTACTGGCGCGATGTAGGTTCCATCGATGCCTACTACGACGCACATATGGATTTGGTATCTGTTCACCCAATCTTTAATTTGTACAACCGCGAATGGCCATTGCTTACTAATCCACCATCACTGCCACCTGCCAAGTTCAGCGAGGGCGGATCTGCACATGATTCAATCGTTGGCGCGGGATCAATTATCTCTGGCGGAATCCTGCATGGATCAGTGGTTTCTTACGATGTCTCAGTTGGAAAGGCGGCAATCGTTGAAGGCACTGTATTGATGCCTAATGTACGAATCGGTGAAAAAGCGATCATCCGTAAGGCGATTTTGGATAAGAGCGTGGTCGTAGATCCAGGTGCACAGATCGGTGTTGATTTAGAGCGAGATCGTCAGCGCTTCACAGTCAGTGATGGCGGAATCGTTATTGTCGGTAAAGGTGTGCGCGTCACCGTCTAAGTTTTTTTAATTCTTGCGCTGCAAAGGAAATTGCCTCATTGGATGCACTGGTGATCTCAGGGGCTCGAAAGAATCCATGAACGACTCCAGTAAATTCACGATACATGACCTCGACGCCATCTTTAATGAGAAGATCTCGATAATTCTCGCTGTCACTTATTAATGGATCAAATTCAGCTGTGATGATAACTGTTGGAGGCAACCCCTTGAAGGATGATGCTCGTGCAGGACAGGCGTAAGGGTTTTCTGCATGACGAACATCTTGAATGTATTGATCCCAAAACCACTGCATCGCTTTAGTTGATAATCCATAACCCTGTGCAAAGTCAACGTAGCTACGTGTTGAGAAATCCTTGTTTGTGCATGGATACACCAAAAGTTGAGATGCTAATGAAATTAAGCCCTCATCTCGGCAACGAAGCGCTACCGCTGCCGCTAAGTTTCCACCCGCGCTGTCCCCACCAACAGATATGTTATTTGGATCAATTCCAAGCTCCGCAGCATTCTTTACTACCCATTCAAGGCTGGCGTAACAATCGTTAAATGGTTCGGGAAAAGGATGCTCTGGTGCTTTCTGGTAATTGACAGCAATTACGATGGTTTCACTCTCTTTACTCAGCATCGATAAACATGGATTGAAAAGATCAATAAATCCTAGAGTCCAACCACTTCCGTGAAAGTAGATTATGCATGGTAGATTCTTTGAATCACTTGGCTTAAAAATACGCACATGTAGATCTGCCGTAGGGCCGGGTATGTATCTATCTGAGATGGAATGAATTGGTGCCAAACTGGCCGCAATTTTTAATTGTTCCTGAGCCAACTTTCGTGAATCGGAAACCGGAATTTCCCATAGCTCGGGGGCGTTAGTCTCTGCCATCTCTTGCAGCAGCTTTACATACTCGGGGCGTAGCGTCATGACCAATCCTGTGTTCTATTCTTTAACTCTTTGTAACGCTGCATTACATCTGGGGTCGCAGCGCTCTTGTGATGTGAAACCTCACCTAAATCCCAGGTTGGCAACTGCCCGAGCAAGACCCATGCCGCCTGTTTAGCTGCGCCATCTGCAACATACTCACCTGCAGGTGGAACCAATACTTCGCGACCAAACAAAGCGCTGGCAATAACTGGAACAGCAGGATTTTTTGCTGCTCCGCCAATTAACAAGATTCGATTAACGCCAACACCCAATGCAACGAGAGAATCAACGGCATCGGCCAAGCCTGCAAGCATTCCTTCAACCATTGCACGAGCAATATCTTCGGGATTGGAATTACTTAAGTTCATTCCGGCAAAAACGCCTGTTGCCGCGGGACGGTTAGGAGTTCTTTCACCTTCAAAGTAGGGAAGAAGTGTTAGACCATGTGCACCAGGCTGTGCGGCAAGTGCAAGTTGTCCAACCTCATCATGTGTCTTACCTAAAATTCGACAAGCAGCATCCAAGATTCGCGCAGCGTTTAAGGTGCACACCAAAGGTAAATAACGACCAGTTGCATCGGCAAAGCCGGCAACTGCACCTGATGGATCATGTGTGGGTGTCTCAGAGACTGCAAAAGCGGTTCCGCTAGTTCCTAAAGAAACAACAACATCTCCAGGTTGTGCTTGTATACCTAATGCTGCGCCTGCGTTATCGCCAGCACCTGCTGCAATAGGAATTCCAGAAAGAGTAGTTCCGCCAAACTTTGCTGGCTCAATAATCTTTGGAAGGGTTAACTCCTGATCATTACGAAGTGCTAAGCGCACAATCTCTTCGCGGTAATGGGATGTACTTGGGTCAAAGTACCCAGTACCTGATGCATCGCTGCGATCGGTAAATAATTTAGATAAATCCTTGCCACCTTGAAGCTGCCATGACAACCAATCATGTGGCAAAGCAATGGATGCAACACGGGATGCGTTGTCGGGTTCATGATCTGCCATCCATCGAACCTTGGATGCTGTAAAGGATGCGACCAGTTTTGAACCAACTTTTCGCGCAATGACTTGATCGCCACCAACTTCTCGGTTGAGATCATCTGCCTCTTTTGCAGAACGGGTGTCATTCCATAAAAGTGCAGGGCGAATTACTTCACCATCTGCATCCAAGGCAACCATTCCATGTTGTTGTCCAGCAATTGAAATAGCTTCAACATCATCTAAACCTCCGGCATCTTTAAAGGCTGCATGAATTGCGCTCAGCCAATGCGCAGGATCAACCTCGGTGCCATCGGGGTGGCTGGCTCGACCTTGTCGCACTAATTGGCCTGTGTGGGCATCGCGAATAACAACCTTTACAGATTGGGTTGAGGAATCCACGCCGGCGATGAGTTGTCGATTAGCCATGGGGCAAGGCTAGACTGTGCCAGTCAGCGTTGACCACAGGTGG
>JBEDKL010000078.1:0-3729 GCA_041172145.1 Actinomycetota bacterium | reverse complement strand
ATCAGATCATGCTTGAAGATCAGATCCCAAACACTGTTTCACTTGACTCACTACAGCCAGCAAACACACGCGCATTCTTCGCAGATCCAACAAAGAAGACACAGCGCTTTAACGTCTACGATCCATACGTTCGCTATGCAGCGATGAACGTAAAGAAGGGTCACATGGACTGCCTCGATGTTCGTAAGGCAGTCTTCTTTGCAATCAACACTCAGGCTCTCATCGACCTTTCAGGTGGACGTGAGTTCTACGGCGACCCAGGAGATAACCCTGTGAAGCCAGTTCTTGGTCTTGATTACAAGAAGACAACTGGAAATATCCACGATGCAAACTGGAAGATCACCGGAAACTCAACATATGCAGCTTCATTGCTAGAGAAGGCAAAGACTTCATGTCCAGATGCTTACTCACGCGCAACAGCGGCAGATAAGGGAATCGTTTGGGATATTGCTAACACTGCAACTAACCAGAAGGCAGCAGTCTTGATTGGCGATGCCACTAAGGCAGCTGGAATCAATATGAAGTTCAACTTCATTCCTTCAGGTCAGTACTACTCAACAGTTCAAAACCGCGACAAGCAGAATGACATTTCATCTGCTGGTTGGGGAGCTGACTGGGCAAATGCATCAACAGTTATTCCTGAACTCTTTACTAAAGAGGGTGGATTTAACTTGTCACAGAACTGGGATGATGCAGCATATGCAGCATTCAAGAAGAAGTCTGATGCAACTAAGGTAGAAACAAACCGCACAAAGCAGGCAAAGGGATGGCAGGAACTTGGTCAATACGTTATGGACCAATACTGGATCATCCGTCCTGTCTTCTCTAAGACACAAGATGTCTGGGGATCAACAGTTGGCGGCGTGTACTACTGGGAGCCACAAGGCACCTTCGGCTTCGGCCAGTTGTACGTAAAGAACTAATTAACGAAAGTTAGTTAGCAGCTCGTTACAGTTGCGGGCGGTTTCATCAAATGAGCCGCCCGCAACTCTACGAAGACACGTAGTTTTCATTTTTTCCATTATTGAGATTTTTTTAAGGAGATTTGCGATGCTGAAGTACTTAGCTCGTCGATTGAGTGCGACTCTTCTAGTCATCACTCTCGTGAGCATGTCTGTCTTTGGCATCTTTGCCGTCCTTCCTATGGACCCAGCAGCGCTCACATGCGGAAAGGCATGTTCTGCGCCAGTGATTGAAGCCAATCGTCACCGCCTTGGGCTCGATGTGCCGGTCCATGTTCAGTACGGGCGCTTTGTTAAAGGACTCTTTGTTGGACGCGACTTTGGTGAAGGCGCAGCAGCTTTTCACTGCCCAGCTCCAGCATTTGGATATTCATATAACCGTCACGAGTGCGTGACAACACTGATTGCAGAAGCATTCCCTGTCACTCTTTCATTGGCAGTAGGAGCATTCGTTCTCTGGCTCTCTGTGGGTGTGAGCCTTGGAATCTTGGCCGCTCGAAAGAGGAATGAGTGGCAAGATCGAGCTGCGACTGCCTTCGTACTCGTAGGAACATCGCTTCCCACATTTATCTCAGGTATTTTAATTCTGCTCTTTGTCGCCCTTAAGTTTAATCTGATAAACCCCATTGAGATGGGGCGATGGGTCTCACCGCTTGAGGATCCTGTCGCGTGGTTTAGAACTTTTATCTTCCCATGGATTGTTTTGGCTCTTCTCTATGCAGCGACCTACACACGTTTTACGCGTTCTAATGTTATTGAAACTTCAACAGAGGATTACATACGCACAGCCCGTGCCAAAGGTTTAAATGAGCGAGACATCCTTCGCAAGCACACCTTGCGCGCTGCCCTTGCTCCCATCATCACCTTGGCAGGTCTTGATTTTGCAGGGCTTCTAGGTGGTGCAATCATCACCGAAGGCATCTTCAACTTGCCTGGCCTTGGTCGACTCTCCATCCGTGCAGTGCTGCGCGACTATGACCTGCCCACAATCCTTGCAACCACAATCTTGGCTGCAGTCTTTGTGGTCGTTGCTAACTTACTAGTCGATATCTTGTATGCATATATCGATCCGCGAGTGAGAGTTGCTTCATGACGCAAAAGCCATTTCTTGAGGTTAAAAACCTCAACGTTGCATTTCCTACTGAAGATGGCCTTGTGCAGGCATCGAATGACATCTCATTTTCTGTAGCGCGCGGTGAAACCCTTGCAGTAGTGGGTGAATCAGGGTCAGGTAAATCTGTTACCTCACTCGCTGTTATGGGTCTGCATGATCGAAAGCGCACACAGATCACTGGCCAAGCATTCCTTAACCTTGATTCTGGCCCTGTTGATGTGATCTCTGCAGATGGCGAGGTAGTTCGTAAGCTGCGCGGCAAAGCGATGTCGATGATCTTCCAAGATCCGATGTCAGCTCTGCACCCGTATTACTCCATCGGAAACCAGCTCATTGAAGCCTGGTCTCTCTATAACGAGGGTGATAAGGCAGCAGGTAAGAAGCGCGCTATGGAGATGCTCGACCTTGTTGGAATTCCAGATGCATCAAAGCGCGTTGATGAATTCCCTCACCAATTCTCAGGCGGTATGCGCCAGCGCGTGATGATTGCGATGGCTCTCATTAACAATCCTTCCCTCCTTATTGCAGATGAACCGACAACGGCGCTGGATGTGACTGTGCAGTCTCAGATCTTGCAGCTCATCCGCGAGATGCAGAAAGAGTTCAACATGGCTCTTATCTTGATCACTCACGATCTTGGTGTTGTCGCTGAGGTCGCAGATCGCGTGAATGTGATGTATGCAGGAAAGATTGTCGAAAGCGGTGGGGCTGAAGATATCTACTACCGCCCAGATCATCCTTACTCAATCGGACTTCTCAACTCGATTCCAAAGATTGGTGAACTCGATTCACGCAGATTGGTCGCAATTCCTGGTCAGCCACCATCACTAATCAACTTGCCTCAAGGATGCTCATTCCGCGCCCGTTGTTCTTTCGCTGATCGCGTTGCAGGCAATCTCTGTGCCACTACTGCTCCCACATTGGATACGAAAACTACTGAACATTTCTCACGATGCCACCTGCCTGAATCAGAGCTTGTGAAGGCCCGTAAAGAAAGTGGTGGCAACTAATGACAGAGCCTCTTCTCAAAATTGAGGGCCTGAAGAAGCACTTCGCCACAACAACAGGTGGTGCTTTCTCTAAGGTCAAGGGCACCGTCAAGGCTGTCGATGGTATCGACCTTGAAATCTATCCAGGTCAGACAGTTGGCCTTGTAGGTGAATCTGGGTGCGGGAAGACCACTGCAGGTCGCACAATTTTAAAGCTCTATGAACCAACGGGTGGAAAGATCACCTTCGAAGGTCAAGACATTACACATCTAAAACCAAAGCAGATGAAGCCACTTCGCTCGCAGATGCAGATGATCTTCCAAGATCCTTTTGCATCCCTTAACCCTCGCCACACTGTGGGAACGTTGATCGGTGCCGCATTTGATATTCAGGCCATCACACCTGCTGGTGGCGTTGAGGCAGAGGTGCAGCGCCTGATGGCTCGCGTGGGACTGAACCCAGAACATATCAACCGCTATCCGCATGAGTTCTCGGGCGGACAGCGCCAACGTATCGGTGTTGCTCGAGCGATTGCGCTTAAGCCAAAGCTGATTGTTGCCGATGAACCAGTATCCGCACTCGATGTTTCGATTCAAGCTCAGGTTGTAAACCTTCTTGAAGATCTCCAAGATGAATTTAATATGGCCTACATCTTTGTGGCCCA
>JBEDKL010000077.1:0-4060 GCA_041172145.1 Actinomycetota bacterium | reverse complement strand
TAGTTCCTCCTTGAGGGTTAAAGAAAAGCGTCTGCGGAGAGTCGACCAACCCCATAGGCGCTTTTGGTGGGTGAAGTCTGCCCTAGTGAACGGCAAATGAGCAAGAAGTTAACGGCAGGATTGAGCCTAATTAGGTAACAACTTTGTAACCCTTGGCTGAAAGGGGGGTGAGATTAGGACTGTTTTTCAGGGCTGGAAATCGAGCCAACACTGAGGAAAAAGTTGATAGATGACAAGGCGATTACGGAGGCGATGACTCCCCCCACATACATGGGAAGTCGCAAACTGAAATGAGCCAAAACTCCACCGAACAAGGATCCAATAGGCATCATCCCCCACACCAAGGTTCGGCGGGTGCCATGGATTCGTCCATACAGTTCATTAGGAATAACTGTTTGATAAGTGGCCATTAACAAGATGTTCCATTGGGCGATTGCAAAACCACCAAAGGTTGCAAGTGCAACGAAGATGTAAATGTTGGGAGATAAACCCTGAAGCAATAAAACGACCGAGCTAAGGGTAATTCCCAGAGTCATCATGATGCTTCGGCCAAACTTTTTGGAGGCCTTTGGGGCGACAATCGCACCAAGCAAAGCTCCCAATCCTTGAATCATCAAAATCACACCAAAGTATTTAGGTGCAAGCTCTAGCTCTTTGATGATGAATAGCACCATGGTGGCTGTTCCTGCTGAGTAACAGACTCCAATAGATGCGGTGGTTAACACCAAGCGGCGCAAAACTTTGTGGTTGTACAAGTACTTAATACCGAACTTTATGTCTTCTAAGAAATGTGGCTTCTCTTCCTTGGAACTCTCAGTTCGAACATCCTGTAAATACTGAATCGGAATTGAAAGGGCAAGAAGTGTTGCTACCGCATAGCCGATGCTGTTAATAAAGAAAGGTAACCAGATGGCAAGGGCGTACAAGAAGCCGCTAAGTGGTGAACCAATAAAGCCTTGAATCACTGTCTCTGAAATCTGCAACCTTGAATTGCCTTTTTCATAATGTTCTTCATCAAGAATTTGCGGGATAAGGGACTGCGCAGTTGTATCGGTTGCAACCTCACAAACTCCAATCACAAAGGCTGAGATAATGAGCCAGTAAATGGTCACATGGCCGGTTGCAATACCCAGCGCCATTACGCCAATAACCGCGCTTCGAATTGCGTTAGAACCGGCCAAAATATAGCGGCGATCTGCTCGGTCAACCATTACGCCAATCGGCATCGCAAATAGCAGCCAAGGCAGCATCACCATTGCACCGATTACGGAGATTAAAACTGTGCTGTCGGTCAAGGTGATTGCAAGTAAAGGCGCTGCGGCAATTAGGACGCCGTCAGCTAGGTTAGAAAGAATGCTGCCGGCCCATAAACGATTAAAGGCTGGACCCATGTCTGCAACCTTAACCCATCACATTAAAGAGATAGTGCAGTTACTTAAATTAAGAGCAGCTTTCTAGCCTTTTCAACCGCTGAATGACGCCCATCTACACCTAGTTTTCTGTAGACATTTCGAAGATGCGTCTTCATTGTGTTTTGAGAAATATGTAACTGCTTTGCAATTGCGCTCAGTGGCACACCGGTGGTTAAGTGCTTAAGAATTTCAAGCTCACGTGCTGTCAGCTTCTCTTCGAGTGCTCCAGTATCGCTATTCATCGCCTGGATTCGCTCTGTCATTTCATGCACCACACTTTCTCTGAAGACGGTGGGTTGAGCGGCTGCTGCTTTCACCATGATTGGATATAAACGGTGTTGCCTTACGAAATACTCGTGATAACCAACTTCGGCACCAATCTCTAACGCCTTATTGAGATGGGCCAAAGCCAGGTTCTCGTGATCAATATTGATTGTGGCTTGATAAAGAAACTTATTAACACGTTCACGAGGTGTGGTTTCCGGGAAAGCTTCAACTAGTGCGGGAACCTTCTTCGGTTCAACCTGGAACTTGGCATTGATCTCGATCTGGCGAACCATTTCAATTTTGGGCATACGTCGCAACAACTCTTCTGCTCTATCCCAATCATCCAAGGTAAAGCGCAAAAAGACTTCAGTCATATCAATCATCCAGCTGAGCTCGCTGGTTGATTTCAAAGATGCAACGCGCTCTCTTTGAAGTTTAATGATCTCCATCATCTGAGAAACCTGGCCCTTTGTGATGTTGATGCGAGCACGCGTTCCTTCAGCCATTAAAAACCAGGGCCAAATTTGTGCCTCGCCAGCTTTTTCCATAATCAAAGTCAGAGTGTCAGAGGCGTTTTCAATCTGTGAAAGTTCAAGTTGGCAACGAGCCAAAACCAAGTAGGCATCAAATGGAGCGCTCACCGATGCGTATCCTTTTATCTGGGCCTGGTTGATTGCGATATCTGCATGCTCTGCAGCCTCAAAAAATCTTCCTTCGCACCAAAGCGCTAAAGCTGTCATACATGAAATGTGGTACGGAGCGTTTACTAAATTACCTGAACTCATCAAGGATCTTGCATGCTTTAACGCTGCGTTAACCTCATCTGGTTGGTCATAGAGAAAGTGAATCGATGCCTTAAGTCGCAACAAGGCGATCAGATCTGTACTTTCAAGTGATTGAGCTGGGCTCTTGTGATTCAAGGCTTTATCAATCATCTCTAAGGAACGGGTAAATTCACCTCGTGCAAAGTAAATGTGCGCAAAGATCATGGAAGTTAACTGGGTTAAAAACTCCAACTCTTTGCTTTGGGCAGAAATAATCTCTAGCTCACTTGCCATTGCTTCAGCCTTTGCAAAATCAAGGTTGGCCAAATGCCCTACAACTTTGATCGCCTTTTTCATTACTTCCCCGCGCATGCTGGAATCTGCTGAAAACTCAGACCACTTAATTAGCTGGTCTCCACGACCAATGGCGGCCATTTCGCGAATATTTGTTTCCAATGTTTTTGTTAACAGTTCGCTGTTGCCTGACTTATAAATATGCTCTAAAGCTTTGCTCGAATTACCTTTTTGCAGGTAGTGCTGGCCCAATTTTTCATGAATAGCTTTATACAATTTTGGGTCTTCGACATGAACATCTGCTAGCCCATCGTAAACAATCTCGTTAAACTTATAAATTCGACTAGAGCCTGAAGATACCGAAACAAATAATCCATCTGTTGCTAACTTGTTGATGTAGCTTTCAGAAAAATCCTCGCCAAGAATAATTGCAGCTGTTTCTAAATCAAACTCTTTGACCAGCAGTAATCGCGAGATATTTGATCTATTTTCCTCATTCAAGATGTTAAATGTTTCCCTGGCAAGAATCGCCAAAGGATTTGTGGATCCGCTCATCTCAAATTGTGAGTACTGCTGACCTCGCGAAATTGATCGGGTCATCATCTGTACCGCAGCTGGCCAACCCTCACAACGAGCAATCAACTGCTCGGACACTGCATCGATTTCAGTTAAGCCATTGATTTCGGCAATACGTGAAACCTCTTCCTCAGAAAACTTCAAATCCTGACTAGTAATCAAGCTGAGATTTCCGAGACTGGCATAACGTGCGAGTGATGTAGATGGAGTAAATCTTCGAACAATAATCAAGTGCACATTGTTAGGAAGAAAATCAATCATCGCCTGTGCTACCGAAGTAACTTCAGCGCTATCGGTTGGTCCGTTATCTAGAACAAAGTTAAATGGCTGGTTTAATTCACCTGCTGCCCCAGTTAACTTTTGAACATTTAGCAATGGATTTGCACTTGGCTCATTTTCAAAATCAGATCCAAAATCTGGAAACTTAACTTTTCAAAATCAGATCCAAAATCTGGAAACTTAACTTGGATTGCAGCTAGAACATGTGCGAAAAAACTTTGGATTGAATCCTCTGAATTTACGGTGAGCCAGACTGTGGGTAGATCCGAGTACTCAGCCCATTGCGAGACCAATGAACTCTTTCCATACCCGGCCGGTGCGGCAACAACAGTGACCCCCGGAAGGCCGGTCTCAAATAGGTGAAAAAGATGCTTTCTAGAGATGAAGTTTGCAGCTACTGAAGGTGGGACTATGCGTGAGCGATCTATGGATGGGGTGATTGGGACCGCTGGGCTCATGGCAAAAGGG
>JBEDKL010000076.1:0-3820 GCA_041172145.1 Actinomycetota bacterium | reverse complement strand
CTTAGTAACACCTTCTTCAAGAATTCCTGAGGTCTTCTTCTTTTCATCTACTTCGTAGTGAACATCGCGCTGAAGTTTTTGAACCAGATTCGCAAACTCTACGTACCATTTGGTGGCCTTATCGGCAGGGCCGCTGATGATCAATGGAGTACGCGCTTCATCAATCAGGATCGAGTCAACCTCATCTACTACTGCAAAGAAGTGATCCCGCTGAACACACTCATCAAGAGACCATGCCATGTTGTCGCGAAGGTAATCAAAACCAAACTCATTATTTGTTCCGTAAGTAATATCTGCTGAATACGCTTCGCGACGTTCTGCAGGTGTCATGTTGGCAAGAATTACACCAACCTTAAGACCCAAGAATCTATGAACTCGACCCATCCACTCGCTATCGCGCTCTGCTAAATAATCATTTGTTGTGACAACGTGAACACCTCGACCTGCGAGCGCATTCAAATATGATGGAAGGGTTGCAACTAAGGTCTTACCTTCACCAGTACGCATTTCAGCGATATTGCCCTTGTGCATCGCTGCACCACCCATGAGCTGCACGTCGTAGTGACGCTGACCCAAGGTGCGACGTCCTGCTTCGCGAACAACTGCAAAAGCTTCAGGTAGAAGGTCATCCAGGCTTTCACCCTTTGCGTAACGAGCTTGGAATAGCCCGGTCTGCTCACGTAGCTCTGAATCTGACATCGCTGAAAAGCGTGCCTCTTGAGCATTAACTAAGGCAACGATCTTGCTTAGATCACGAAGGATGCGTCCTTCGCCTGCACGCAAAATCTTGTCTACAAACGCTGGCATTGACCTGGCCTCTCAGTCAGGGTGGGACCCTGATTCACGCCCTTATCGTAGAGGTTGGGCAACACAGGCGGTAACCGCAGAGACTGAGCCAATAGCCTGAAAACCCTGCGAATTAACCGCTCTGAAGCCTTCTCGCAGGGTCGCACCCGTAGTCACCACATCATCAATCAAGATCAACTCTCCCCTGGCATGGCAGCTCAGGGAGAAGGCCCCATCCAGATTTTTAGCACGCTGATCGCGATCTAACCGAGATTGATCCAACACTCTTCGTGACAGCTGCAAACAATCAAGCATCGGAATCCCGGTCCGCTCTGAGATCTGAGAAACCAAATCAACCATGAAACTTCTGCCACGACGACGTTGTGACGCTTTGCCTGACGGAATAGGAACCAAGCGAGCTAAATTGGTATCGACCTTATTCTTATTCAACACATGAATGATCGATTGAATAATTAACTCATCTGCACCTTTTTGCCCTGACTCTTTTGCGGCAAGAATTATCTTTGAGGCGATCGGAGTGTAGATAAGGGCCGAATGAACCTTGAACTTTCCAAGGTTGCTCTTGTAATAATGTGGATGCCAGCTACTGCGGCATCCCGAACAAATGCTGGGACCTAATCGCTGACAACCAAAACATCTACTGGGAAAGATCAGCTGAGTTAAATCGGAAAAGGCGCTCACACATCAATCATGCTGATTTGCAAAAGTATTTTTGTTATTACTTTAAAGCTGTGGAAATTAAGCTTTGTAATCTTCCGGCTGCAAAGTTATCAAGCGGCGTTCGATGCTGTCATAGGTGTTGCGAGGCAAGGTAACAACAAAGTGTGCACCTCTCCCGGGACGGCCCCACGCCTCTAGTTCTCCATTGTGTAAACGTGCATCTTCAAGTGCGATAGAAAGGCCAAGTCCTGTTCCGCCACGGGTTCTGGCACGAGAAGGATCTGCACGCCAGAAGCGATCAAAGACCCGGATTAATGCATGCTCATCTAAGCCGATTCCGTAATCTCGTACACCAACTGCAACATCATGATCGCTTGCTTCAATCTGGACATTTATTTGATGTTCTTCTGCATGGTCAATGGCGTTAGAAAGAAGGTTGCGCAAAATGCGCTCTACCCGGCGAATGTCAGCTTTAATCATGATTACAGGTGCTGCAGAGTGCACATAAATCGCTGTTTTTCGCTCCTTAGCAACCAAGGCTAAATCATCTGCACATCGCTGAACTAACTGAACGATGTCAAAATCCACCGCTTCCAGAACCGCTACCTCGGCATCAAAGCGTGAGACCTCAAGCAGATCCTCAAGTAAACGCTCAAAGCGATCTAACTGTGCAACTAACAACTCTGCGCTTCGTGAAACAACTGGATCAAAGGAGTCCTTCGAGGAGTGAATAACCTCTGATGCCATTCGCAAAGTTGTTAAAGGTGTACGAAGTTCATGGGAAACATCAGATACAAAGCGCTGCTGGACACGTGAAAGGTTCTCAAGACGTGCAATCTGCTTTTCAATTGATTCAGCCATCTCATTGAAGGCCAGACCCAAAGTGGCGATTTCATCTTGGGATTCAACTTTTAAACGGTTTCCAAAATCACCCGCGGTAAATTCCGTGGCAACCGCTGCAGCCTCACGTACCGGTTTTACAACCTGACGGACTACCAGCCAGGTAATCAATCCAACTAAGAAGAGCAGTAGAAAACCGGTTAAGAAAAATGAACGGCTAATCAGATCCAGGGTTTTCTCCTGGTTTGCAAGAGAGAAGATGATGTACATCTCGTACTGTCCTGCGTTTGGAATCTGAACTTTTTGACCGATTGCTAGACCACCAACCCGAGTTCCGGTTAGGTAATTCATATTGGTGTACTGGTAAACAAGATCAGGATTTTTGCGAACACGCTCGCTGAGGGATGTAGGAATAGAGCCCGGATCCAAGAGATTGGATGCAATCTCGTAGTTGTTTTCCCTGGTATTGCCAGGGCTTCGAATGAAGACAACTTCTCGTGCATTCTCATTTGCTGTCAAAGTTGTTGCAGAGCTAATGACATCATCTACAACCTTTTGAACAACTGAGTCTTTCTCACCCTGTGCTAACAAGAAACGATATTCGGCGGTAAAGATTGTTGATCGCGCTTCCACTAAAGCGGTATTGAGGTTTACCTCTTTAATACCTCTAGAAAGCTGTGAATTAAGGGCAGAACCAGCAGATCCCATAACAACAAGCGATAGTAAGACCGTTGAAACAATGACCTTGATTGCAAGGGAGTTACGGATCTTCGTAAATAATCGGTTCATTACTAGGAACCGCCCATTACTCCAGCTTTGTATCCAACACCGCGCACAGTTACAACAATCTCAGGGTGTTCCGCATCATGCTCAATCTTTGAACGCAAACGCTGAACGTGAACATTTACAAGTCGAGTATCTGTTGAGTGTCGATAACCCCAGACCTCACTTAACAAGGCATCACGAGTAAATACTCGGCCGGGTTCTTTAGCCAAAGCGACTAACAAATCAAACTCCAGACGAGTTAGTGCGATCTGCTTACCGCCACGAGTTACCTGGTGAGCCTGTACATCGATTGCTAGATCGCCAATTGTTAGTAACCCTGAAACATCTGCATTAGTGCGACGTAAACGGGTTCTAATTCGTGCAATCAGCTCTGATGGATGACGAAATGGCTTAACCATGTAATCATCGGCACCTGCTTCTAAACCTTTTACAACATCTTGGGTATCGCCTTTAGCTGAAAGCATGACAATTGGAACCATAGATTCTGCGCGAATTAATTTGCAGACTTCGATTCCGTCAAGGCCAGGCAACATAACATCCAACAGAACTAAATCTGGTGGATTGTTACGGAAAACATCCATAACCTCATCGCCACGACTTACTAGATCCACATCGATGCCGGCACCGGTTAAAACGATGCCGAGCATCTCTGCGAGATCTTGGTCGTCATCGACGACCATAACTAAAGTCATTAGCTACCGTGCTCCCAAGAGTTCAGGTACATATC
>JBEDKL010000075.1:0-4182 GCA_041172145.1 Actinomycetota bacterium | reverse complement strand
TCAAAGAAGGCACAGGATTTCATCGATGGAATTGGTGTCTTTGGATTGTTGGGAATCATCGCTGCTTTTCTCTTTGTCCAAGAGAGCGATCCGACCTTGTACAAGATCGCATTTCCTCTAGCCGGAATCTTTGGTTGCGCGATTCTTACTTCAATTGTTCATCCCGCTTCACGCTTTGCGCCAATTCTGAGTAGCAAACCTTTTGTGTGGATCGGTGAGCGCTCATATGCGATTTATTTGTGGCACTGGGTAGTTTTCCAAGTTACTCGTCCAAACTTTGATTTAGATGGTTCACCATGGGCGCTATATGCACTTAGAGTATTGATTGTCTTTGCACTGGCAGATATCTCCTTGAGAGTCGTTGAATTACCAGTAAGAACAGGGCTAATTGATTACTGGTTCAAGGGGATGAAGTACCGAACAAAGCGAGTTCGTCTTCGCCAAAGAGTCGGTGTTCTACTCATTGTTATTTCAGGATTTGGTTTGACCGCAACATCTGCTCTTACCGCAATCGCAGAAGGAGATCGTCAGCTCAATGAACTCAAGCAGCAACTAGAACAACCTGCGACTACGACTCCGATAACGCAAGGTGGACTGTGGGTTACTGGTGACTCAGTTATTTTAGGAATTAGATTTGAGTTAGATTCCCGTGAAGAGGTTGGTCTCATCAATGCTCGAGTCGGCCGACAGGCAACAGAGCTGCTTGAGGTAATTAAAAATGACAAAGCCAACATGATTGACTCCCCCATTATTTTTAATCTTGGCAACAACAATAAGTTAAGCGAGGATCAGGTTGCGGCAATCTTTGCTGAAGTTAAGGATCAGCCTCGCGTGATTGTTGTAAACACAGCGGTTCCACGTATTTGGAGAGATGAAAATAATGAGCTCATTGCCAAGTACGCAGCAATGTATGGCGCTCGTTTGATTGATTGGGCGGCAATTTCCCAGGGCCACCCTGAGTACTTTGGTCCAGATGGAGTGCACCTAGTACCGGCAGGTGTTCGTGCGTATGTAGATGCGATCACGGCAGAGCTTGCCTTTGCACCAGTTGAAACAAATGGGCAATAAAAAATCCCCCACTGTTAAGTGAGGGATTTTCTATACAGAGTTATTTTTACTTAAACTCTCCAGGAATTCCAAAAGCTGTAGCTGATGCGGTTTGTCCATCTGTGTAAACAGATGAAACGCGGAACTGAGTCCAACCTGAATCACTTGCCTTTGTAACATTCTGAGTTAGTTGATCTGCTGGAAGAGTTGCAATAACTGTCCAATCACCTGTTCCATTTGCACGGATTTCTAGGTTATATCCAGTTAATCCTTCAACAGCTGATGGTGCTAACCAGCGTAGCTTTAGGCCATCTTCACTCTTGAGAGCAACAAACTTTGTTGGAGCTTCAACGCTTCCAACTGAAACTTCAGGCTCTTGTGTTTCAGATGGTGTTGCAGAAGCTGAAGGCTCTGCACTCTGCGACATTGAAGGAGCAGGTGCTGCATCATCACTGTCATTGCTTGAAGATTGTGACCAAACAATTGCTGCAAGTGCTGCAATACCAATGACAACAAACCATGCAGTACGAGTTGATGTGGATTGCTTAGGTGCTGCAACTGGCTTAGCTGGTGCAGGTGCGGCCGCCTTTACAGGTGCTGCAACAACTGCAGGCTTTGGCGCTGATGTAACTGCAACTGCAGCCTTCTTAACAACGCGCTTTGCCGGAGCCTTCTTTGCAACCTTCTTCTTGGCAACAGCTTTCTTAGCTACCGCCTTCTTAGCGGTCTTCTTAACCGCTGACTTCTTTGCTACAGCTTTTTTAGCAACAGCCTTCTTAGCGGTCTTCTTCTTCGCTACAGCTTTCTTTGCTACTGACTTCTTAGCCACTGCCTTCTTAGCTGGTGACTTCTTTGCAGCTGTCTTCTTTGCAGGAGACTTCTTTGCTGCTTTCTTTGCGGTCTTCTTAACGGCCACGTGGAACTCCTTGGGTTGCGGTACGCACGTTTTTAACGCACTTGTATGGGTTAAGGCTACCTCAGGCTTGCAAGCATTTGGATGACATGAGGTGCGAGCGAGCGTAGTGATTTTCCGCGGTGGCTTACTAAATCCTTTTCCTCTGCGCTCATTTGTGCAGAAGAGATACTCATCCCAAGCGGCTGAAAAATCGGGTCATACCCAAACCCATTGTTACCGACGGGTGCATGAAGGATGTGGCCTTCAAAACGACCCTCTGCAACCTTTTGGCGACCATCTGGCAAAACAAGAGAGGCTACACAGATGAAGTACGCGGTGCGATTTTCATCTGGGACATCCTTTAACTGCTCTAAAACCTTTTCTAGATTGGCGCGATCATCTCCGTGGGTGCCTGCCCAACGAGCTGAATAAATACCTGGATCGCCATTTAAGGCATCAACACAAAGCCCTGAATCATCTGCGATCGCCGGCAGACCCGTGGCTTCAGATGTATATCTGGCTTTCAGTAATGAGTTTTCTTCAAAGGTTGATCCAGTTTCATCAACATCAACTAAATGCGGAAATTGATCTACACCAATTAAATCGATCTGTCCTGGTGCAAGCTCCTCAAGGATTCTACGAAACTCCTCGATCTTTCCTTGATTGCGCGTTGCAAGAACAAGTTTATGGGACATTACTTCGCGAGTACATCTTTCTGAAGTTGACTCAAGGTTGAACATCCAGCAACAGCTAAATCAAGTAATTGATTTAAGAGTGCACGATCAAATGGCTCGCCTTCAGCAGTTCCTTGAACCTCGATAAAGCGTCCATCGCCAGCGACAAC
Source organism: Actinomycetota bacterium (assembly GCA_041172145.1). Classification (GTDB taxonomy): domain Bacteria; phylum Actinomycetota; class Actinomycetes; order Nanopelagicales; family Nanopelagicaceae; genus Planktophila. The sequence goes on along the minus strand of JBEDKL010000075.1, from coordinate 1,396 downwards.
AACATTCATATCTGTTCCAGCGCGCACATCTTCTTCGTAGCAAAGATCCAACATCGGTACCCCATCAATGATTCCAACGCTAACTGCGGCAACTGAATCACTGAGCGGCTTTGCGCTTTCCTTGATGTGACCTTGCGACTTCGCCCAAGTGATCGCATCTGCTAAGGCAACATAAGCACCAGTGATTGCTGCGGTACGTGTTCCACCATCTGCCTGTAAAACATCACAGTCAATAACAATTGTATTTTCGCCAAGCTCTTTCATATTTACAACGGCGCGAAGCGAGCGGCCGACAAGTCGTGAAATCTCTTGGGTGCGCCCACCTAGCTTGCCCTTAACGCTTTCGCGATCAGAACGTGTGTGAGTTGCACGGGGAAGCATTGAGTACTCAGATGTCACCCAACCATTACCTGAGTCCTTTAACCATCGCGGTACGCCCGGAGTAAATGAGGCCACACACAAAACACGGGTCTTTCCAAACTCAACTAATACAGAGCCTTCTGCATGGTCTAGCCAGCCACGTGTGAACTTGATTTCACGTAAATCCTTTTCAGTGCGTCCATCATTGCGTGGCATTTGTAGCTCCTCTATCTGTAATAACTATCTTGGTTCAAAAAACTGTATTGGTTACAGCTCTTGGTGTTCTACATGCGTTACTTCTGGACCTAGAAAACGTCGAGCTAGGCTCTCAAAAGCCTTTGCATCACCGGTTGCTAAGAATCTATGCGTTGCGGGGGTTGATGATTGATTACGTAGTAATCCATTTTCAACCAAGGTCCGATACAAATCTTTAGCGGTTTCTTCTGCGCTGGATACCAAAGTGACACCTTCGCCCATGACATAAGAGATAACGCCAGTCAGTAATGGGTAATGCGTGCAACCGAGAACCAAGGTGTCCACCTTGGCATCCATCACAGGTGCTAAATATTGACGGGCAGCGTTCTACAAACTCAACAAAGAGCGGGCAGGCGATTGAAGTAATCTCTAGCTGAGGTGCAGCGGCAAATGCATCCAAATAAGCTTTTGAGTCAATAGTTGCTCGTGTTCCAATTACTCCAATATTTCCGGTGCGAGTGGCGGCAACCGCACGACGCACAGCGGGTTGAATCACCTCAACTACCGGAATTGAATAACGCTCACGTGCATCTCGAAGCATCGCTGCTGATGCGGTGTTGCATGCAATCACGATCGCCTTCACACCTTGTTCAACTAAGTAATCCATGGTTTCAAGTGCAAACTCGCGAACCTCAGCTAATGGTCTAGGTCCATAAGGACCACGGGCTGTATCGCCAATATAAAGAGTGGACTCGTTAGGAAGTTGATCAAGAATTGCACGTGCAACGGTTAATCCGCCTACACCTGAATCAAAGATTCCAATTGGGGCATCACTCACAGG
>JBEDKL010000074.1:0-5628 GCA_041172145.1 Actinomycetota bacterium | reverse complement strand
ACCTGGCTTGTCATAACGCATCTGTGCAAATTTTGGTGCGTAGTACTCAACATCTGTCATTGGGTTGTTAAATAAAACATCGGCGTAAAATTCGCGCCAGGCAATCTCTTTTCTAAAGGTGTCATGGGCTTTACTTTCACCAAGATCAGCAAGCAAAGTTCGTGGATGGATCTCGCCAAACTTCAGATAGGTACTCATCTTTGAAGTTCCATCGATTGATGCAAAGTTTCGATTCTCGTCATAAGAATCTAAGCCATTCTTGGTGAACTCTTTGAAACGCTTAAGCGCTGCAGCTTCGCCCGCTTCGATCACATTGACCCCAACTGGCATTGGAAAATCTGGAAATGCGCGGTATTCGGCGGTGGGCTCTACACAAGTAAATTTCTTAGGGGTAACCGCTGGAGCGCGCCATCCATGTGTTCGCCAGCCTTTGTAAAACGGTGTGTACACCTTGTATGGGGTTGCATCAGATGGTTTTAACACACGGCCAGGAGCAACCGCGTATGGAGATCCAGTTCTCACCAAGGTGATTCCTGCAGCTTCTACTCGTGCATCACGTGCAGCGCCATATCTTTCGTATTCTGCTGAGATATGAACCTGGTCGACCCCGTATTTTTTAATCAAAGTAGATAGCACTTCGACCTGATCACCTTCGATGATATGAAGCTTGTTGCCTAGAGATTCATCAAGTTTGCGAAGTGATTGACCCATATATGCCAATAACTTAGAGCCTGCTTCGGTGATCTGTTGCTTATCTAAAATAAAAAGTGGAATTATCTGATCGGATGATTCGATCGCTGCCAAAAGCGCTGGATGATCATTGATTCGAAGGTCGCGACGAAACCACATTATTGATGTTTTCGGCGATGACATGGGATGATTAAATCATCATGCAGGAGATTAAGCGCTTTCAAATCCGTGGAGTTCCGGGCGAAGTTGTACGGACTCGATTTGGTACGCGAACAGTTGATTATTGGATGCCACGTGGTGGAAGTGAGCACCTGCTTATCGCTCATGATGGTCAAAATGTCTTTGATGGCAAGACCAGTACCCATCGCGGGCAAACTTGGAAGATGGCACAAGCTGCGATCGATGTTGCTCAAGAAAGCGCGATAACGCCTCCTGCAATCATCGCGGTTTGGCATAGCTCTACTAAAGATGACCCATGGGGGCGGGCTAAGGATTTAGCACCAGAAAAACTCTTCAAAGCAGGTGCTCATGTTGATTCTCGCTGGGCGATTAATGATCCAACAGTTGTTTTGCACTCAGATTCATACCTAGATCAAATCTTTACCGAGATTGTGCCCGCTATTTATGGTGAGCACTCCCCTGAAAAAACCGCTGTTATTGGCTCGAGTATGGGCGGTTTGGCAACCTTGTACGCCGCCATTGAACATCCTGAAAAGTTCACAACAGCTTTAGCCTTATCTCCCCACTGGATTATTAGCGATGAAAACTTTGCCAAAGCAATGGTTGAAGCACTGCCACTTAGCCACAAAATCTGGATGAGCCGTGGTGATAAAGGTTTAGATAAAGAGTATCCACCTTTGCAAAGCTATGTGGATTCACTAATGCGTAGCCGAGGATTTACAAGCAACTATGAGTCAAAGGTTTACAAGCGCAGTGGTCACAATGAAAGATCATGGGCTAAGTACTTGCACGAACCTTTGCGTTTCTGGCTTACTTAGTAACTACCCAGATTCCCTGTGTTGCAACCTTTGATTTGATCGCAAACTTTGATCCAGTGACTGTCTGGCCGTATAGATCAATCTTTGCGTTTACACCTTTGCGAGAAACAAAGACCAGGATTGATTGCTTCTTTGATTCACGAAGATAGAGAATGAAATCCTTTTCCGCAGCTAACCAACGCAGGCCGCCATTAATCAAAGCATCATTGCTCTTACGAATAGAAATTAGTTGCTGAACCTGGGCCATAAAGGCGTGATCCCATTGTGAGCGATCATCCCAATTGATTGTTCGGCGGCCATCTTCGCCCCAAGAACCTTCGAGACCAATCTCATCTCCTGCAAAGATCGAAGGCACACCCGGATAGGTAAGAACCATGCTCATTGCAGATAAATGTGATGGAACATCTCCCTTTACAACTGTACGAAAACGCGCAGTGTCATGGCTATCTAGAAGCACCATGCTGGCGGTAACACTTCTCCAGGGAACAGAGGCGTTGAACTGCTTCATACTGTTGATCAACTGTTGGCCAGAAATTTGTGGCATTGCAAAGGGCAGGCCTTGAAAACCCCCGCCGATCTCGGAGTTACGGTTGAGCCAGTTCCATACAGGGCGCATAAAACCTTGATAATTCATCGCTCCATGCCAACCAAGACCATTGAGATCACTTGCTACAAAATCGCCATTTTCAGCAACTAGCCAAGCTTCTGGATTGGTTTCATCCATCGCCTGCCGAATCCCGTGCATCACATCATCATGTAGATCATCTGCACCTAAGCGACCTGTCATGTTTCCTACATCGATGCGCCACCCTGACATTCCATAAGGTGGTGAGATCCATTTGCGCACAATGGAGTTCTTACCTTTGTACATCTCATTTTTCAGCGCTACAGAGTTGAAGTTGAGCTTTGGTAGCGATGCCAATCCCCACCAACCCACGTAACCATGCTTAACGCTTTTGTCCCAATAAAAATAAGATCTTTCCTTTGCGCTCTCGCTCTTCTTCGCTTTGGCTAGCCATGGATGTCCTGCACCGCAGTGATTAGAGGTTAAATCTCCCATGATGCGGATTCCGTACTTGTTTGCTTTCTTGACTAAAGAAAAGAGCGCTTTGTTGCCGCCAAGGATTGGATCTACCTCTGTAAAGCTGCTTGCGTCGTATCGATGGTTAGAGCGAGATGCAAAAAATGGTGTGAAGTAAATTCCAGTTACACCTAGATCGCGGATATGGTCGAGATGTTCTTCAACGCCGGGGATATCTCCGCCATAGAGTTCAGAGCTAGTGAACTCGCCGCGACCCCGCGGAAGTTCATTCCAGTCACGTGGGTGGGCCCAATCCGGAGTCGCATAAACATTTTTTGATTTTGCAAAGCGATCAGGAAAAATTTGATAAAAGATTGAGGATTTAATCCATTGTGGGTTAGCGGCAACTGCCACGATCTGAAAATCATTATTGGTGTGAACATCATGATCAAATAAACCAAATGCGTTAAGCCAGTCATACTTGTCTCTGGAGACAAAGACAAAGCGGTACAAGGTGTGAGTATTGATGATCGTCACCTTTACCTGGTACCAATCCTCGGTATCGCCTTGAGAGGCTAAAACAAGCTCATAGCTGCGTGGTTCGCCATCTTCGTAGATACGGATAAAGCTTTTTTCAAAGGTATATGAGTGCGGAACGCGAACCTTTAAAGTGACGGTTTGGCCTATTTCGGGGGCGCTATTGCTGACATAAAGCTCGCTGCCATCATGGTGCGGGAATAGTGATGGTCGTACTTGGTAGCTCATACCTAACCCCCTTTGAATTAACAGCTTCTGCTTTAATCTCGACCTTTTTGCCCTCAAGATCTATTGGATCCAAATAAACAGAGTACGGAGAGTTGGTATCTGTACCAAGAGAGCTCCACGGCTGCGAAGATGATGTTCTGCTAAAGAAAGTAACCGTGAGCATATCTTTGGTAGTAATCGCCGCTTTGGTTTCGTAGTACCCAGTCAGGAAATCTAAGGATGAAGATACCTTGCCGATCTTTACATCTGTTTTATCAATCTTTTGGTTAGCTCTTAACACCACAGTAGAAAGAGCGGGAACTGTCATTGTGATCTTTTCAGCAGCTGCCTTTACGGATGTTTTTCCCATCAGCAGCTTCCAGCCACCTTTTGAAGTCGCCGTCGTAATTGTGGCCTTGATTGGTTTATTGGAGTTATTGAAGGCAACAACATACTCGCGGTTTTCTGAATCATCCTTTTTTGAGATGGCAAGGAGATAATCCTTGGCGTATCGGATCTGCATAGAACCATTAGCTAAAGCTGGATTCGCGGTACGAAGCTTTGCAAGAGCTTTCAGATGATTAGCGATCGGATGCTTATCGGTAATGTCAAAGGCGTTACCGGTTCCTATAGGTGATGAACCGATTCGCTTCTCTGTCTTCCAAATATTCACCTTGGTTGAGAACATATCTTGACGAGCCAACTGGTCGCTTCCTGATCCAGTTCCGGTCATTCCGACCTCATCGCCGTAATACACAGATGGGATTCCGCGGGTTAAGTACATCAATGAGTGGCCCAGCAAGGTTCGGGGCAAGAGCTCAGATGCTGGGTTAATACGCTTAGATTCAATGATTTTTCCCGCTCGGCCCATGTCATGGTTTCCTAAGAAGGTAACCATGTTTGATGCATGTGATGTGGCTGTTGTATATAAATCATCGTAGCTAAAGAGATTTTCAATAGTTGCCGCATCTGAGTATCCAGATGCAAACTCAACCGCAGATCTTTGGAAAGGAAAATCCAAAACTGTTTGAATCTTGTTGCGGCGGATGTAGTTCATCAAATTAATTGGGTTTACATCCCAGACCTCGCCAAAGATCGTAAAATCGTTTATACCTACAGATTGCGCAGCCGCATTAATCTGTGGTGACCAGTTCTTGAAGAAGTTGTCATCGACATGTCGCGCGGTATCTACTCGAAACCCTGAGATTCCGTAATCCTTGATCCAACTGCCAAAGACATCTGCCCATCCGTTATAGACAACAGGCTTTTCAGTTGCGATGTCATCGAGGCCGTAAAAATCACCGAGCTGAGAACACAAACCTTCTCCCCAACAATTACTGATGTCTCCAACGTTGTGGTAATTGTTGATGTCATTAAGCCAGCTTGGATTTTTTGCTTTAGCTAAATCATCAGGGATAAATGCAACACGATCCTTGTACTGAATAACATCGCCGGTGTGGTTTGTTACAACATCTAAAATCAATTTGAGCTCTAACTTCTTGGCACACTCTGAAAAAGCTAGAAGATCCGCCTTGGTTCCTAGATGTGGGTCTACATCAAGAAAATCAACACCCCAGTACCCGTGATATCCAGCGCCATTAGGCGTAGGTCTTTGTTGAACAACTAATGGAGTCACCCAGACCGCAGTAAAACCTAGCTTTTTAATTCGCGCTAAACCATTGTCACCTGCAGAACAGGTGCCGGTGAGACCTTTCAGATCTCCACCATGAAAGAAGGCGGTATCTGTTGGGTCATACCCTGGGTGCTTATCGTTTGAGGTATCACCATTGAGGTATCTATCGGGAAAAACAAAGTAAATCAGCTCTTTTGCTAGCCCTACTCGATCTGCAGGTATTGCCGGAGTCGCGGCAACTGCGGTGCTGGCAAAGATGATGCTTGCTATAACTGCTACTGGTAGCCGAAGCTTTTTATTGAGCATTAGCCCTTGACCGAACCTGCCGTTAATCCGCTGACGATGTACTTTTGTAAAGACAAGAAGATGATCACAATTGGAATAGAGGCAAGGATTGATCCGGCGGCAAATGGCCCCCAGTTCTGTGAGTACTGACCGCCAATAAATTGTTGCAGGCCAACGGCAACGGTACGGCTCTCCATATCAACCAGGAACAAGCGGGCGAGAATAAACTCGTTGAAGGTTCCGATAAAGCTAAGAAG
>JBEDKL010000073.1:0-3874 GCA_041172145.1 Actinomycetota bacterium | reverse complement strand
AGGTGAGAACATGAGCGTTCTCTTCAGCGAACTACTAGTACCAGGCTGGGCAGATGAGAAGATCGGTTTGGATGCCGTAACGGGCACATACAGCGATGGATCATCATTTAACTTGCCATGCCACACAGCAGATCCTGAGCTCTACTTTTCTGAGGATGAGATGCAGGTTCAAGAGGCTAAATCGCTCTGCGGTGGATGTCCCGTGCGTGCACAGTGCTTAGAAGGTGCGTTATCGCGCCAAGAGCCAGCAGGTGTTTGGGGCGGCGAACTTTTTGAAGAGGGTCGCATCATCGCCAAGAAGCGCAAAGCTGGACGACCATCTTTGAAAGAGGTTGCTGCACGCAACGCAGAAGGTGAACTGATTGAACTTAACGTTGCAAAGGATGAACGCGAAGAGAGTGCTGCTTAAGAGGCAAAGAGATTCAAGTTTGCAAGTGAGGGCCACAGTGCAAAGAGGATGGAGATCGGCAGGATAAGGAACACAACTGGAATCATCATTGAGATTTCAGCTTTACCTGCCGCTCCCATAACTCGATTGCGTTGATTTCCGCGGGCCTCAACGGCGTGACGAGAAAGCACTTCTACAAGCGGTGCGCCACGCAAGGTAGCTGTAACTAGAGCGTCAACAAACCTTCTAATCATTACAGATTTCACACGGCGACCCATCGAATCTAAAGCCTCGTGTAATGGAGCTCCAGAGCGCACACCAGCAATAACAATTGCGAACTCCTTAGAAAGTGCACCATCAGCACTATGTGCAATTCGTACCATGGCGCTCATCGGAGTTTCTCCCGCTGCGATTGCAAGGGTCAACATCTCAACTATCGCCGGAAACTCCGCTTCGATTAGCTCCCGTCGCTTCTTAACATCTTGCGTTAGTTGACGATCGATCAGCAGATAGATCGCGGTACCGAAAAACATTGATGCCACAAAACCAAGAAAGAGCGAAGCGGAGATGGCTGTAAAAAATGCAAATCCAATCGCAGCAGAGCCGGCACAGTATCCATATTGCCTGATTCGGAAATCTTCATACTCTCTATCACCACCTCGACCTAACTCTTCAAGCCTTAAGCGAAGCTGTGTTCTGTCATCACTGGCTCTCGCATTTTTGCGTGAAATCCTTTTAGCATCTTCAACTGGATCAACTTGATCGCCTATGAGAATTAGTATCGCGGCAGGGATAACAAGCAACGCGGTAACCAGAAATATTTGAATCATTGCGAAGAACCCTTATATGCAAAAACTCTCGGAGTCTGTGGCAATCGCCCCAATCGATTCATCCAAAGATATGCAATTGCCGTTAGGAACAATCCGGCGATAAGAATCAAAGCCCCGGTTGGAGTGGAGTAAGCATTTGCTGTACTGGGTTGTGTCGAAAGGAGCAGCAGCAGAATCCAAGGTGCGGCAGCAGATATATGTGCAGAGTTTTTGATCCAGCCATGTTTTACATCGATCTCGCGTCGAAGAGCAAGATCTTGACGTAGAAAATCTCCTAAGGTGCGCAGTATCTGTAACAGCTCACTTCCACCCAAACTCTTTGCGATAAGCAAAGCTTCAAATATCTGGTCGCTTCCATGGTGTTTAAAACTCTCTTTGAGCTCCTCAATCGCAACTGTTAAGTCACCGCTTTTAAACAAGGTGGCTTTAAATCGGAGAAATGAGGGCCTCAGCACTTCGGGCCCTCTAGTTGAGAGCCCTGCTAAAGACTCAGTTAAGGAAAGTCCTGATTGGATTCCAGACATTAAGTGATCAATAACCTCTGGCCATGCGGCAACTAAAGCGGCTTCATTGAGCGAGCTCTTTGCCTGCACAGTTACAAATGCAATACCTGCAGCAAGTGCACCAAATGCCCCGGCAATAATTAGAGAACGAGTCATAAGCAACACGACCGCCGTTGCGGCTGAGGCAGAGATTCCAATACGTAGCGACAGCTTCATGCATGCCACCACGAAGTTAAGGGTAAACCGATAGCTGCAAACTTTTCCGGGTGGGGCAGAGCGCCGACTCCGCGAATGTAATGATCCCCATCCCATTTCCAGAGCATTTCAATCTCAGCTCGATCATTTTCATATCGCCCAGTTACAGCGGCTACCTCTTTTATTCGCCGAACGCCTGTTACATCCAGAGTTGCATGGACAATCAAATCAATAGCAGATGCCACAGTTGGTGCGATAAATTTGTGAGAGATGTTTTCTCCAGCAAGCAAAGGCAGTGTCTGTAATTTCACGATCGCATCTCGCGGCGAATTAGCGTGCAAAGTTCCCATCCCTGGCAGGCCAGAGTTAAGTGCAATCAATAGATCAAGGGCTTCAGCCTCACGAACCTCACCAACAATGACTCTTGATGGGCGCATTCGAAGTGACTCCTTTATCAATCGACGCAGAGGAATCTCTCCCTCACCTTGCAGATTGGCATTTCTTGTCTGCATTTGAACTACATCGGGCAATTGCGGGGTCAATTCGAAAACCTCCTCAATTGTGATCACACGTTCATTGCGAGGTACGGAGCCCGCCAAAGCATTGAGCACAGTTGTTTTTCCAGCTTGCGTTCCGCCGCAAACTAAGATGTTAAGACCAGCCTGCACGCTATTAATAAGCGCAGTGCCTATCTCTTGGCTCATCACCGATCGGTTCACCAAATCATTTACCGATAGGTTTTTCATCAAATGTTTACGTATATTGACCGCCCAATGTGCCGCAGTTATTTCAGGAATGACCACATGCAGGCGGCTGCCATCGGGTAAGCGAGCATCTACAAATGGATGAGACAGATCAAGCCTTCGTCCGCTCCACATCAATGCGCGCTCGATAATGTTTCGAACCTCTTCGGCGGTAAGCAGAAGATTTGTTAACTCACTGCGACCATTTCGAGCGATAAAAACTCGCTCAGGTGAATTTATCCAAATCTCTTCAATTGTTGTGTCTTTCATCAATGGCGCGATTGCACCAAAGGTCACATCGAGATCGAGTTCCATGCAGGAAAGGTAGATCGGCTACTGACATTAAGAATTAACCTGTGGATAGCAAACTCACTGAGAAATTAACTCAGCCTGATCCAACCTCGCCAAAAGGGTTAAAGAGTCCTCATAACCCTCGCCGTAAATCTTTGAAATCTTGATTTGTAATGAGCCATCGACGGAAAGTGAAGTTGACCCTAAAAGTCGTTGAACCAATTGTTCGGCATCACTGTGCCCATCTCTAACAATAATGACAACCTCATTTACCCCTAAACGTCCTATGCACTCTTCATGTCGAGTTAATTGAGTGAGTTCATATGAAAAATGCAGAATATCGTGTGCGCCAACCTGAACAGCTTTTGGGTTTACGAAAAGCACTTTGACTAGCGCTAGGGGCTTTTGCACTCTTTTTGCTAATGAAATTTCTCGCCGCAGTTGCTCGTAAAAGAATGAGGGCGAGGATAAATGTGTTTGCGAATCATGAATTCCATCATGAGAAAAGAGCATTGGACCCCTCTTTAAGTTAACCTTGCCTCTATGAATCAAGATCCTGCCAAAGCAGCTAAAGCTCGCGCACTAGTGGCATCCCTACTTTTTGTTGAGGCAGCGGTAATCGCAGGGTTGGGTTTGTGGCTCCTTGTAATGAGCTTTACCCATGAGAATGTTGAGATTTATCCACTACTAGGTGTTCTCTTATTTGCAGTTGCGGGTTCAGCCGGGCTTGCAGCCTCTGCAATTGGCTATCGCCGTGGCAAGTACTACGGAAGATCTCCAGCGGTTTTGGCTAACTTAATCGCACTTGGCGTTGTTTCATACCAAGTAGAAGCACATTTGTGGTGGGTTGCTGGACCTTTAGCGGCGTTGGCTGGTGCAACTCTTATCGCTGCACTTCGCGCAATTCCAACTGATATTTAATTC
>JBEDKL010000072.1:0-4593 GCA_041172145.1 Actinomycetota bacterium | reverse complement strand
TGAACACTGGTAATCAATGCATCTGCACCCAACTGCATTACATGTGCAGGCAGCTGTGCGTTAAACCCAAAGTGCGCACCCCATGCAGCATCGATGATGACCGGAATTGAATTTTCATGTGCCTTTGCGATCAAAGCCGGTAGCTCTGAAATTGTTCCTAGATATCCAGGCTCTGTTAGCAACAGTGCGATTGGTTTTTGATCTAGAACTCTCTCCAACTCTGAAACCGGAATTCCAGTTGGTACACCTGTTGCTTCATCGATTTCGGGGGTTAACCAGATTGGTTCCAACCCAGTCAGAACCAAGGCGCTCAAAACTGAGCGGTGAGCAGTGCGGGTGATTGCAACCTTGTCACCTGGTTTTCCAAGCGCCAAAATAATTGCTTGATTTGCATGAGTTGAACCACCAGTTGAAAAGCGTGCGTAATCTGCGCCCCACAGTGATGCGGCTAACTCTTCTGCTTTTTTCAGCGTTCCTTCAGTAAGTTTTATCTCATCAAGACCGCCGTACAACGGCGTATCTGAATCAACAACAGCTCCTAAGCCTTCATCCAATCGATGTGCCTTTTGCTTGTGACCCGGAATTGTGAAAGATGTGCGCTGGCTTTCAAAATATGACAGGTATGCATCAAGCAGCGGCGCGCTATCTCTTAACCGTGAGTTCATCTCCTAAGCCTAACTTCTCGGCTGGCCAGCGCGAAATGATGGCTTACGCATTGACTCAAGAGCGTCGGTTGGTTACCGCTATTCCGGGACCAAAATCTCTCGAGGCGCTACAGCGCCGCAGTGAGGCGACATCTGGGGGACTAGGAATGGCAATTCCTGTCATCATCGAGCGCGCAAGTGATGCAATCCTTTTAGACATCGATGGCAACCAGATTATCGATCTGGGCTCAGGTATTGGTGTGACTAATGTTGGTAACGCCGCACAACGCGTTGTTGATCGTGTAATTGATCAGGTACAGGCATTTACACATACATGTTTCACCGTTGCTCCATACATGGGTTACATCGAAGTCTGCGAAAAACTCAATGCAATGACTCCTGGAACATTTAAGAAGAAGTCACTACTTGTTAACTCAGGTGCAGAGGCAGTAGAAAATGCGGTCAAGATAGCGCGCCATTACACAAAGCGTCAGGCGATCGTTGTTTTTGAACACAGCTACCACGGTCGTACCAACCTGACTATGGCGTTAACTGCAAAGAACATGCCATACAAGGAAGGCTTTGGACCTTTTGCTCCAGAGATTTATCGCGTACCAATGCCTTACGCATTCCATTGGGTTGGCAATCAGGCAACAATCACTGAAGATGCAATCGAAATGATTACTCACAAGATCGAAAAGGAGATCGGCGCACACAATGTTGCAGCGATCTTGATCGAACCAATTCAGGGCGAGGGTGGATTTATCGTTCCACCAACTGGCTTCCTGCCTGCGCTCTCGAAGTATGCAACTGATAATGGAATTATCTTCATTGCAGATGAGGTACAAACAGGATTTGCTCGTACAGGAAACATGTTTGCAGTTGAGCATGAAAATGTTGTGCCAGACATGGTTGTTACCGCTAAGGGAATTGCCGGTGGTCTTCCTCTTGCAGGTGTTACAGGTCGTGCCGAGATCATGGATTCAGTTCATGTATCTGGGCTAGGTGGCACATACGGTGGAAACCCAATTGCCTGTGCTGCAGCACTTGGTGCGATTGAAACCATGGAAGAAGAAAACCTGGTTGCTCGGGCAAACCACATCGGCCAGATTCTTGGCGATGCGCTTCGTGGGCTGCAGGCTAAGTACCCTGTGATTGGCGAAGTACGTGGTCGCGGCGCGATGCAAGCGATTGAGCTAGTTGAGCCAGGAACAAAGACACCAAATACAGCGGCAATGAACGCGGTTGTTAAGTACTGTCAGAGCAAGGGTGTTCTTATCCTTACCGCTGGAACATACTCAAATGTTGTTCGCTTCTTGCCACCAATTGTGATTACAGATGAGCTTTTAAAGGATGCGCTAAGCGTTCTTGATGAAGCTTTCGCTTCACTCTAAATACCGCTGGCTTGACCTTCGCAACGAGGATCTGATCCAAATGCAAAGGTTCCATTAGCAAGAACCTCCATCATCTGAACCGATGATCCATGTCCCCATGCTGACAATGGTCGAACATCATGACCCTTTGCGCGCAACTGTTCTAGAACCTCTGCAGGAACGCGGTTTTCAATCTCTAATACACCGGCACCTTTTTCTTCATCAGAGCTTTGCCCTGGAGCGTTGAGATGCTGCCAACGTGGAGCCTCGGTTGCTTCCTGAACATTCATCTTGAGATCAATGACATTGATGATTAACTGCAAATTACTTTGAACTTGGATATTTGCACCTGGGGTACCACCAACAAGATATAAAGATCCATCTGGATGCACCGCAGTAAATGCATTCAAGGTATGTGCAGGGCGCTTGCCTGGAGCAATAATGTTGGGTGATTGTGGATCTAGCGAGAATCCAGTCAACCTATTGTTCAAGATGATTCCTGTTTCCGGAATTACCCATGAGCTACCAAAGCCATGGAACACCGACTGGATCCACGAGACCGCATTTCCTTCAGAGTCTGCAACTAAAAAGTAGGTTGTATCGCTGCCTTCGGAAACTGGCGCGATGTCGCTGCCTGCCGAATTCATTGAAATCTGTGCTGCACGTTGATCGATGTGTGCCTTTGAAAGAATTTTTTCAGTATTTACCGCGATGAACTCAGGGTCGCCCAGGATTGCGTTGCGATCGGCAAAACCAATCTTCTTTGATTCAACCCCTACGTGAATTCGATCCGCTTCTGAAAGTGAAGCAATATCAAACCTTTCATTGAGCAGTAGCTCCTCCATCAAGATCATTCCCTGGGTTGGGGGAGGCTGCCCATAAATTGTGATGTCGCGATACTTCACTGAGAGAGGATCTAAGACTCGAGTTGTGTGATTTTTAAGGTCATCAGCGTTAAACCAGCCCTCAGAGCCTTTAACTAATTGCTGCGCGATACGACCTTCATAAAAGGCTGCTCTTCCACCTTGTGCAATCTCACGCAATGAACGGGCCAAATCCTTTTGAACTACTAATTCGCCGACCTTTACATCTATATCAACACCTAAACCTTTGAATAGTGCAGTGTCAGGTGCCTGCTTTAGATGGCCAGCAATTCTGCGAACAAAACCGTTGTTTGCCGGGAAGCCATTTTCTGCATATTCAATTGCCTGTTCCAGCAAAGTTGCCATCGGCAGCTTTCCGTAACGCTCATGTGCTTCAAACCAGGTTGAAACTAAACCCGGAACAGTTCCCGACTTGTATCCATGCATCGGAATTCCATCTTTATAGTTTTCAGGCGTTGCCGCGTGTGATCCTTCGCCACTGCCATTAAATGCAAGATTAATTTTGCTTGCTGCGTGATGAGTAACTAAGAATGCATCTCCACCTAGATGTGAAGCTCCAGGTTCGACAACACAGATAACTGCGCTCAAGGCGATCGCGGCATCTATAAAGGAGCCACCCTGATTAAGAATGTTGATTGCTGCACTGACAGCTAATGGCTGGCTTGCAGCCGCCCCGCCATTGCGGGCATAAACGACGCTTCTACCTGTTTGCATTCGTGAACTGTGGCCTATTCACAGCCTGATTACAAGGATTACTGTTCGCCAACTGTGTTTCAATTTGCGCACAGATTTACCGCAACCTAGTATTTGCTCACGTTAAGGGGAGTACCTCGTTCGGCATCTTCGTCAATACGGATAGAAATATCCCGGAGCTGCGACCGGATAGCTTATTTAAGCTGATGGTTGAGGGAGACCTTGGCACCAGGCCCCTTTAACGAAATAGGTGAAAATATGGATGTATCGCTTTTGACGTGGGCACTCGTAGTGGGTGCAATTCTTGCTTTAATCGTTGTCGATTTGCTGACAGTCAGCCGTAAACCTCACGATGTGATGTTTAAAGAGGCAGCAATTTGGTCAGTTTTCTACATTGGTGTTGCTGTTGCATTCGGAGTGTGGGTCTGGCAAACCGCTGGATCACAATTCGGAACCGAATACTTTGCGGCTTACCTAGTTGAGAAGTCGCTGTCAGTAGACAACCTCTTTGTCTTCATCATTATTTTGGCTCAGTTTGCTGTGCCTTCTATTTACCACCAACGGGTATTGATGTTCGGAGTGATCCTTGCGCTAGTTCTCCGCGCAATCTTTATTGCAGTTGGTGCAGCAGCGCTCGCAGCCTTTAGCTTCACTTTCGTAATCTTTGGTGCAATCTTGATCTGGACCGGTGTGGGTCTGTTCAAGCATTGGGATGAAGATCCATCACCTGAAGACAACAAGCTCGTCAAGGCGGTTAGAAAGCGCATCGCTATGACTGACGAATACGACGGGTCAAAGATCTTTACTCGTGTCAACGGTAAGCGCATCGCAACTCCAATGTTCTTGGTGATGATTGCAATCGCATCTACCGACTTGTTATTTGCGCTTGATTCAATTCCTGCAACATTTGGTGTAACTCAGGAGCCTTTCTTGGTCTTTGCAGCTAACGCATTTGCTTTGCTGGGATTGCGTGCCTTGTACTTCTTGCTCAAGGGACTC
>JBEDKL010000071.1:0-6868 GCA_041172145.1 Actinomycetota bacterium | reverse complement strand
GTTGTTGTTGGTGGGGTAAGCCACCTGAGAGTTAAGAAACCTACACAGATTTCTTAACAGCTGCTGCTACAGATTTAACAACATTTGCATCAAAGACACTTGGAACAATAAAGGAAGCGTTTAACTGCTCTGGAGAAACACAATCTGCAATCGCTTCAGCGGCAGCTACAAGCATCTCATCTGAAATCTTGTGTGCATTTGCATCAAGCAAACCGCGGAAGATTCCAGGGAAAGCTAAAACATTGTTAATTTGATTTGGCTGATCGCTGCGACCAGTAGCAACTACGGCTGCATACTTACGAGAGATAGCTGGATCGATCTCGGGATCTGGGTTAGCAAGTGCGAAGATAATTGATTTAGGTGCCATAGATGCAACATCTGCCTCTGTTAAAACATTTGGCGCGCTAACACCAATAAAGATGTCAGCATCCTTCATCGCTTCCGAAATTTTTCCGCGGAAATCAGTTGGGTTGCAGTTGTCCTTAAACCAGATTCGCATCTCATCGCCATGATCTTCAGTTGATTTGCAGATCACACCATCTTTATCAAAACCAATAATGTTTACCGCGCCGCTGCGAACAAGTAAGCGCGCAATCGCGGTTCCGGCAGCACCTGCACCACTAAGCACAATCTTTGTATCCTTAAGCTCTTTCTTTACTAAACGCAGCGCGTTACGAAGAGCAGCAAGAACAACGATTGCGGTTCCGTGTTGGTCATCATGGAAAACTGGAATATCCAAGAGCTCGCGCAAACGACGCTCAACCTCAAAGCAACGTGGCGCTGAAATATCTTCTAGGTTGATTCCACCGTATACAGGTGCGATCAACTGAACTGTACGCACGATTTCATCTACATCTTGGGTATCAAGACAGACCGGCCAAGCATCAACATCGGCAAAGCGCTTAAAGAGCGCAGCCTTTCCTTCCATCACAGGCAGAGCTGCAGCAGGACCAATGTTTCCAAGGCCTAAAACCGCTGAACCATCTGTCACAACAGCGACGGTATTGCGCTTAATTGTTAGGCGTCGAGCATCTGATGGATCAGCTGCAATCGCCTGACAGATGCGGGCTACACCAGGTGTGTAAGCACGGGATAGATCATCACGGGTCTTTAGCGGAACCTTTGATGCGATCTCGATCTTTCCACCAAGGTGCAATAAGAATGTTCGATCACTGACTTTACGTACTGTCAGCGCTGGGTTTGCAGAGATCGCTGCCGTAATTTCATCAGCATGCGTTGAATCAATAGTGTCGCAGGTAATATCGATAACAACTTTTTCCAAAAGTGATTCAACAACATCTAGTGCTGTAATTGTTGCCCCTGCTCCGGTAATTACAGTTGTTGCAAGTGCTACCGGATGAGAATCAGGAGAACCTTCAACACGGATTGTGATTCCGTATCCAGGTGAGGTTGATGCCATTTACACAACACCATATAGACGATCGCCAGCATCACCTAAACCAGGAACGATGTAGCCATGCTCATTGAGCTTTTCATCTAGTGCACCTGTCACGATTGTGATGGGCACCTTGCTGTTTGCAAACTCTTTTTCAACTGCAGCAACACCTTCGGGTGCAGACAAAATACAAATCGCGGTGATTTCTGTAGCACCAAGATCAATTAAGTAGTGGAAAGCCATAATCAAAGTTCCACCTGTTGCAAGCATTGGATCCAAAACAAAGACCTGACGACCTGAAAGATCATCTGGCAGACGGTTTGCATAGGTGCTTGCCTCTAAAGTCTTTTCATCGCGAACCATTCCGAGGAAACCAACTTCGGCGGTTGGAACCAACTTGCTCATACCTTCGAGCATTCCAAGACCTGCACGCAAAATTGGAACTACAACTGGACGTGGCTCAGCCATTTTCTGGCCAACTGTTTTGGTCACAGGAGTTGTTATCTCTACTGAATGTGTACGAACATCGCGGGTAGCCTCGTACGCCAACAAGGTAACTAGCTCTTCGACTAGGCGGCGGAATGTCGGCGAATCGGTCCGTTCGTCGCGCAAAACCGTCAATTTGTGATTGATAAGAGGGTGGTTGGCAACGTGTACTTTCATGGGTCTTACCTTACAGGGGTTTCAATCCTTTCCAATAAGTGAAAGCATGGGCCCATGTCCGATTTCGAAGAAGAGTTGGTTGAAGAGATTGAATCCTTCGACGATATTCGCGATGAAGTGCGCGACCTCACAAGTGAAATGGATTTCGGGGTAGCGGCTTGGCATGAAGATGGCCGCTGGACTTTGGCTACCTTGCCTGACCCACATGACATCGCGCAGATTATTTCTCGGCTGAAATCACAACAAACAAATGGTGGATCAATTGCCCTCATTGCAATTGATGAAGAGTTTTTTATTTTGATTCGTGTTTTGGGTTCACATATCTCACTATTTCTGAGCGATGCAACGGCAGCGTTGGATTATCCAGTTGCTGAAGAGTTAATGGAGATAGCAGATCTTCCAATTCCTGAAGAGGATGAAGAGCCAGGTCCTGTCGGTCATTTAGCAATCTTGGCTGATCTTGGATTAAGTGAGATGGAAATGACAGCACTATGTGATGATGAAGAGTTATTTCCTGATGAACAACTAGAAGCAATTGCCGCACGACTTGGTTTTGGCGAAGAGTTCTTGGTTTTGGCGAAGAGTTTGCGGAGCTATTAGATCTGTGACCGATATTGAAATGATGCGTGTTGCACTAGATGCGGCACGCAAAGCTGTTGCAAGCGCAGATATTCCAGTCGGTGCTGCAATCTTTAACGCCGCAGGTGAATTAGTTGCAACAGGACACAATGAGCGAGAACTTCATAGTGATCCAACTGCACACGCAGAAATTGTTGCTATTCGCCGCGCTGCAGAAAAACTAGGGGATTGGCACTTAACTGATCACACACTTGTTGTAACCCTTGAACCATGTGCAATGTGTGCTGGTGCAATTGCACAATCACGATTGCAAACCGTTGTTTTTGGGGTGCATGGGATGAAAAAGCAGGCGCAGTTGGCTCGATGTGGGATTTACTGCGAGATCCACGAAGCACCTTTAGAACCGAGGTTCGTGCAGGTGTATTAGCTGAAGAATGTGGGGAATTAATTAAGGGTTTTATACAAGGAGTTCGTAAGAAGGATTAAGAATCACCATAGATCCTTCTTCCTCACCAACCATGCCCTCTGCACGCAACTGAGAGCCAACTTCTAACCCTGCAATATCGCGACGACCCAAGAAGTGCAGAGAAACTCCGCCAGTTTCATCCCAAATCTCTACCTCTAGCGTTGGTGCAGATCCACGTGGAGATGTCTTAATCGATGTAACTCGACCTTGAACCTGAGCACGCTTGCGCCATTCAATCTTGCCAATAGGTGTCACATTTTCTGCATAGTGGCTAACTGGTTCAACATTTACAGGGGCAGCCTTCTGTACCGGCTTTGGCGCTTTAACCTCAACAGGTGCAACAGGAGTAGTAAACGATGTCTTTCCAGATGCAATTCGCTCAACATCAAAAGGAATAATCGTTGCAACTACTCGTGGAAGCTGCGAAATTGGTGCAGCAATCTCTTCAGCTGTTTGATCATGCAATAAACGTCCCAAGAAACCGGAGTAGGCACGACGTGGAAGAAGCAGAGTTAATTCGACATCTGGCTTTTCAGTCATTCGAATTGAGTAATCAAGCGCAGCTTTAGCTAGTCTGCGATCAGGACAGTCAATTAATTCAAGTGTCACATCATCTAGAGCATCTGATGCCGCCCATGCCTTTTGAATCTCTTCGGCACGACGATCATCAATAACAAAGTGAACAGCTGACAAGTTACGTGGCTTCAAGCTTCGTGCATAACGGATCGCACCCACAGTTGCAATATCGATGTTGTCAACCAAAACAGTTACATCATGTCGGGTAATTGATGTTGCACGATCCTGATCCTGCTTAACAGTTAGCGCATCTTGTTCGCGCGTGTACTGGCGTCGCAAGCGCAAGAATGCAATCACCATAATCGGTGCGGTAATAAGTACTAACCAAGCACCTTGAGTGAACTTAACAACTGAGAAGATGATGACAACGATTAAAGAGATTGTTCCGGCTAGACCATTGATAAAGACCTTTGCTCTCCAGTGGCCAGTTCTATTTCGCAATGCGTGACGGGTCATTCCAAAACCAGCCAACATAAAGCCTGTAAATACACCCAGCGCATAGAAAGCAACCAAGTGCTCAACTGAACCTGCAGTGATCAATACCAAGAAGATTCCACCACCGGCCAAAAGCAAAATTCCATTTGAAAATGCAAGGCGGTGGCCACGCTTTGTTAGCTGTCGAGGTAGATAACCATCGGCGGCAACAAAGTTCACCAAGATAGGGAAGGCGCTATATGTTGTATTTGCGCCAGCAAAGAGAATAAGCATTGTTGCCAGCTGAACCATGACGAACATGGTCTGACCCACTGCGCCATCTCCCATGATCGTTTTAGCGATCTGAGAGATCACTGTTGGCGTACCTGATTCATATGGAACGGCGTGAATTTTGTGAGCAAACCAGGAAACTCCAAGAACCAAGGTTCCCAGCAATCCGCTCATGATGTACAAAGTTCTACGTGCATTTACATGCTCTGGGGTCTTAAAGAGAGCCACACCATCTGAAATCGCTTCTAGACCAGTTAATGATGAACCACCATTAGCAAAGGCGCGAAGCAGGATAAAGACTGCGGCAAAGGTAAGCAGTCCTTGCTCCTGACCTATTTCAATTGCACCAGGTTGTTCAACACTTAGCTGAACCAGGGTTCCGTTGAAGTAACGGTAGAGACCAACTGAGAAAACAATAAACATACAAGAAACGAAAAAATAAGTAGGTAGTGCAAAGGCTCGTCCAGCTTCCTTAACTCCTCTTAAGTTTCCATAAGTCAGCAGACAGATAACAACCAAGATCATTGGAATTTTGAAGGGGCTTAGCGATGGGAATGTAGAGATAATTGCGGCAACACCTGCTGCTGATTGAATCGCGATTGTCACGATGTAATCAAGCATCAAAGCAACAGCTGCAACTTGTGCAACTACAGGACCAAAGTTGTCCCGCGAAACAATGTAAGCACCGCCTACCTTGGTGTAAACATTGATTACATCTCGGTAGGACAAGGTAATGATCAAAAGAATTACGAGAACAACCGCTGTCATAGGCATCAGCAATGCAAAGGCAGCTAAACCAAAAGCAGGAAGCAAAGCGATCAAAATCTGTTCTGATCCATATGCAGAGGATGAAATACAGTCTGAGGAAAGAATTCCTAGTGCATATCGCTTGCTCAGGCGCTGATGTCCCAAAGAGTGACGATTGAGGGGGTTACCTAACAGACGACGTTTAATTGTGTAAAAGAATGAGTCTTTGAGGTGAGCATGATCTTTCAGAACCTCTGGGGCTGGCGCATCATCGGTCCACGACTTAGGCACTTAAAACTCCTCTTTTAATTGCAATTACTGCAACTTAATAAGCATCACTCTACCTCAGCCCGCACAATCTTCACGGTTTTTTGCCTAAAGCGTATGATTCACCCATGCATACACAGTTATATATCGATGGCCAATGGGTTGATGGAATCGGAAAGCTACCTGTTCACGATCCAAGCGATGGCTCAGTTATCGCCGAGGTTTCACTTGCCGGAGATGCACAATGTGATGCCGCGATCGCAGCTGCAGATGCAGCTGCAAAGGCGTGGGCAAAGACAGCGCCTCGATATAGATCAGAGATTTTGCGCAAAGCATTTGAGTTAATGACCGCTGAAAATGAAGCGATCGCAACATTGATCTCACGCGAAAATGGCAAAGCGATGCCAGATGCTCGCGGTGAAGCAACATATGCTGCTGAGTTTTTCCGGTGGTTTGCTGAAGAAACAGTTCGCACACCAGGAGATTTCCGTAAAAGCCCATCAGGGGACAAGCGAATTCTTGTAACTCATGAACCAATCGGTCTTTCAATTCTTATTACACCGTGGAACTTCCCAGCAGGTATGGCTACTCGCAAGATCGGTCCTGCAGTTGCTGCCGGTTGCACAATGATTTTGAAGCCAGCGGGAGAAACACCATTAACTGCGATGTACATCGTTGATCTGATGGAGCGCGCGGGATTGCCAAAGGGTGTTCTTAACTTGGTACTTCCAGAAAAGACAGGTCCTGCGATTTCAAAGATGCTTCACGATCCACGTGTTAAGAACCTTTCATTTACAGGTTCAACAGAGGTTGGTCGCATCTTGCTGAAAGAGGCTGCAGACCGCGTAATCCGCTGCTCAATGGAGCTTGGCGGAAATGCACAAGTTGTTATTCATGATGATGCAGATCTAGCTGTAACTATTCCGCAGCTTTCACTTGCAAAGATGCGCAATGGTGGAGCTGCATGTACATCAGCAAACCGCATCTTCGTACAGCGCGGTATTGCAGAGAAGTTCATCGCAGAGATGTCTAAGTCAATGAGCAGCTATGTAATGGGCCGCGGAACTGAAGCGACAACAACTCTTGGCGCATCTGTTTCAATGAAGGAACGTAACAAGATTGCGGAGCTCGTTGAAGAATCTGTTGCTGCAGGTGCAAAGGTTGAGGTCGGTGGAGTTAAGCCAGAAGGCGATGGAGCTTTCTACCCAGCAACAGTTCTGATTGTTGAAAAGGACAACCCAATTCTGCTTCATGAAATCTTTGGTCCAGTTGCACCGATTGTCATCTTTGATACAGATGAAGAAGGTATTGAGATGGCTAATGACACCGAGTTTGGTCTTATTAGTTATGTCTTCTCTTCAAACCTGACTCGCGCATTGCGCACAGCAGAGGCGATGGAGTCAGGAATGGTCGCGATCAATAAGGGAGTTATCTCTGATCCAGCTGCGCCATTTGGTGGCGTAAAGCAA
>JBEDKL010000070.1:0-3920 GCA_041172145.1 Actinomycetota bacterium | reverse complement strand
AGCGGTCAGAACGCCTTCCTTAATCATGTGTCCAGCACCGTCAAAGCCTTCTTCACCTGGTTGGAACATAAAGACAACATCGCCATTTAGTTGCGACTTGTTCTTAACCAATAACTTTGCAGCACCAATCAACATCGCAACATGTAGGTCATGGCCACATGCGTGCATTGCTCCGTCAATCTGACTCTTGTATGGAAGATCCGCTAATTCAGTAACAGGAAGTGCATCCATATCTGCACGTAATAAAACAGTCTTTTTTGAATCACCGGCTCGAAGCACCGCTGTTACCGAGCTAAGAGCTTTTCCTGTTGAAACCTCAAGTCCAAGGCCTTCTAACGCGGCCAATATCTTCGCTTGGGTCTTTGGAAGGTCTAATCCAATTTCTGGCTCTTGATGAATGTGTCGGCGAATTGCGGCTAATTCATTTTGAATTTCACTTGCTTCAGTTAGAAAATTAGCCATTTTCAATCCCCCATCAATCCAATTAGATGGCGATCCTACTTAGACCCACTGGCCAGTGTCTACGGTCCAAATGGTAAGTAAACTCGACTGATAAAGTTAATTTATGAGCCAGCCATTTCTTTATTCGGTTGAACGTGAGTATCCGGTCTCTATTGATCGACTTTGGAAAGCGTGGACCGATGCCTCAGAACTTGAGTCTTGGTACTTTCCGACAGATTTAAGTGCGACTAAAGGTGCAACCGTCTCTGAACTTAAAGTAGATGGCTTATGGGCTTGTGGTGTCGAGGTTCCCGCACATGGCTTTACCGCTTACTTCTTTGGTAAATATACAAAGATTGTTGATAGAGAGTTACTTGAGCACACGCTGCATTACACGACCTCTGCTGAAGAGTTCGCAAAAAAGGATCTCTCGACGGAATCACATCTGATTAGAGTTGAATTCGAGGACCGTGGTTCATCCTCTTGGTCAAAGTTTTCACAATTCGGCGAACTCCCTGAAGGCCAAGCCGAGATGGCACAAGCGGGCATGAACAGCTATTTGGAATCACTCGCTAGATTCCTGGCCAATTAGATGAGTAAAACAATTCCAAGTGTTGTGCAATCTGGTGATAACAATTTAGAGATAATCGAACTCACCCATCGTGCTCGTGAGTTCCTGCTCCTAGATGTGCATGAGCACCAAAAGAATCTAGTCGCTTCGGTTGCACAGAGTTTTTCAGATGCCCTATTTCCACCTGAAGATCCAAATGGACCTCCTCTTGTATGGATTAGAGGCGTACTTCGAAATAATCAACCTGCCGGATTTGTAATGTGTGCAGATCAAACGGAACAACAAAAGGATCCTTGGCTTTGGAGATTGCTTGTCGATAAATCTCACCAAGGCTTTGGAGTTGGAACCTTTGCGCTTACTGCCGTTATCCAGCGTTACCGAGAACTAGGTATGCAACGAGTGTTGACAGCTTGGCACCCTGGAGAAGGCAACGCTGGGGATTTCTATAAAAAGTTTGGATTCATTCCAACCGGAGAAAAAATAGATGAGGAAATCGTCGCTGAATTAAAGCTTTAGAAAGAAAGAAGAGTCGCCCTATTAGCGGAATTCGGTTGAAGAGTTTCGACGGATTGATACTCTTGTGTCATGGCTACAGAAAATCAGGTAAGAAAAGTCGCTAGGGACTGCTCATTGGTATTCAACGCCCTTGGCGACCCCAACAGGCAAGATATTTTGATCATGCTTGAAACGGAAGGGCCGCTCAATGTCCTACAGATTACTGAACGGCTGAATCTGGCTCGTCCGACTATCTCCCACCACCTAAAGATTCTGAGCAATGCTGGCCTACTCAAATCGACCAAGAAGTCTCGGGAAATCTTCTATGAGTCTGAGTGGTCTGATGCCTCTAAGAATCTCAAAAAATTTATGAAACTTCTGTGGGATTGCTAGTTGACGGTGATCTAATAGGTTGATAAGTTTCGACTCATCAACGCATCAAGTATTCTAGGAGGCCACCCTGTGTCATTTTCAATAGCTAAAACCCCGTCACTTAAAGGCAAGACTGCGCTAGTTACTGGTGGCAATATCGGTCTAGGTTTTGAAACGGTTAAGGCTTTAGCCTCTAAAGGTGCTCATGTACTTCTCGCCGCCAGAAATGAAGAAAAGGGCAAGGCAGCAGTTGCAGAAGTTCAAAAGCTCATACCAAATGCCCAAGTAGAACTACTTCGCTTAGATCTTGCCTCTCAGCGCAGTATCAGAGCCGCAGCATCAGAAGTTGGCAACAAGTTCAGCCAATTAGATCTCTTGATTAATAACGCTGGAATTATGGCTATGCCAGAGATGAAAACTGAGGATGGCTTTGAAAGTCAGTTTGGCGTTAACCATTTAGGTCATTGGAGTCTGACTGGACTGCTCATGGATAACTTATTGGCAGCAGAACAAGCCCGAGTTGTAACTGTGACCAGCACTGCGCACCACTTGGTGTGGAACATCGACTTTGATGATCCACATTTGCGCAATAAGTACGCCCCATGGAAGGCATATGCCCAATCAAAATTAGCCAACTATTTCTTTGCTCTAGGACTACATAACGAATTTAAAAAATCAGGAAAGCAAGCTATGAGCCTTTTAGCGCACCCAGGCTTGTCTCATACAAATTTACAGGTTGAGACTTTCGACAGAGGCGCTGCAGGATGGGCTGGAACTGTTTCAAAGTACCTAGCAGCTCGAGTGGGAATGGAGCCTAGTGAAGGTGCTCGGCCGCAAATTAGAGCTGCTCTTGATCCCAAAGCTAAAGGTGGTCAGTTCTATAGTCCAAGATTTGGAAATAACGGCGCCCCGGTAAAACACCCCATATTGCGAACTCGGAATAAGACGAACATTCGCAAGCTCTGGGAACTTTCAGAGAAAGAAACTGGCATATCGATTCAGCCTTGATTAATTTTAAAGAAGAGTCGCCCTATAAGCCGGGTTTTTCGACTAAAAATTTATGGCTTCAGGGTTCCAATCTTTAGTTTTTCTAGCCACATCTCTGGCTCTTGCTGCCCTGAGTGCTCCCCAAGGTAATCCTCGCTGGCATTTGTTCCGCACATTTCTTTAATCGCTGAGCTTCCTGCTGGATGGCGACTCACAAAACTTGTTACGTCATAGACATTATCTCCGACAATTGTCCAGCAATCAGAACTTGAGTTATGTGTTCGAACCTCAGCCAATGAGATCTCTTTGGAATTTGAACCTTCTTGGTCTTTGGCAAAAGCGTATCTGTCTTTCCACACACTCTCTGCCCCCGAATGTCCAACTACATATGTCATTCCAACTGTGCCAACAGCAAGAAATGCCATTAAAACCCCAAGAGTTGATGATGCAACTTTGATCTTCTTATGGAAAGAGAAAAATGAAAAAAGTACAAATGAGGCAAAGAGTGCCATGGCAAGCGGAACTAGGTTATTACCCCATTCCGCATGAAACTCTGGAAGACCCACTGCAGCTGAAAGAGAGTCACCAGATGACTTTGCTGCAAGAACGCCGACCGTGGAAAGTGCGATTATGCCGATGATTACGATGTGAAACTTCTTCAATAGATCTTTCTTAAACAGTCCAACAATTAGCAGGATTGAAAGTAATGGGAGGAGGACAACTACAGCATGAACAATGAGCGGATGCGCTGGTAAGGCTCCAAGTTCAGCCCATGCGCCATATGGCAAGAAATAAGTGACTCCAATAATGAGAGTTGAACTCAGTGAAACAATTAGAAACTTACGCACGGTGGCCCTCTCATAGAAGAAATGTTCGAAATTAAATCTAGGTTAGAGCGTAACAAATGATTATCAAATGACTAGAAACAGAGCTTTAAGAATTGCTGTGAGAATGAGAGGGGTGAATAGATTGCCCATAAAACTGCCCATATTTGCCCATCGATTCCCCATAAAAACATTCAAATCTGCGACAGGTTATGTAACAACTTGTACAA
>JBEDKL010000069.1:0-3950 GCA_041172145.1 Actinomycetota bacterium | reverse complement strand
CCAAGATATTCATGCCGCGCTCTAGACCGCGACGTGCTTCTTCATTAAAGGCAATCTGCTTTGCCATGAGTTGTGCTCCTTGTGTTTAGTCCTGCGTTAAGCGGGGGGCTTTATCACTCGCACCCCGAGAGTGCTAACGCCAAATCTAGAGCCTTTATTTCCGAGGCGCAAAACGAGGGAGGCTGGGGATGCTTAACGAGCCACGCGTGTGGCCATACGGGCCTCACGCAGGCGGCGAAGGCGCTTAACTAGCATCGGTGAGGCAGCTAGGGCGTCGTCGCGGTCAATCAGATCATTTAAGAGTTGGTAGTAACGGGGTGCGGTGACATCAAAAAGCTCTTTGATTGCAGCCTCTTTTGCCCCGGCATAACGCCACCAATTGCCTTCAAAATCCAGGATGCGAACTTCGAGGTCGCTTAAGCCAGTGTTGATCGCTGACTCTTCTTGTGCGGACATGGGCGAAATCCTATGTCAGTGATTGCTCAAAGTGTGGGAACTTAAAGAAGTGATTTACAGCCTATCCAGAATCATTTGAATATCGCTGACCTTGGTCCATGGATTGACGATTGCAAAGCGCAAAATTGGCTGGCCATTGTGGGATGAAGGAGGAATAAATCCGACCTGATCTTCTAGCAATTGATCGCTCCATTGTTGGTAATCAGCAGCTGCCCAACCTTTGCGGGTAAAGGCAACGATGGAGAGCTCTGGTTCGCACAATAATTCTAAATTTGGATGGTTGCGAACAAGTTGAGCCGCCTCTTTTGCAACTGTAAGAGTTTGCTCCATCGCTTCGCTGTAAGCATCGGTGCCATGAGCAGCCAATGAAAACCAAAATGGCAATCCGCGAGTTCTGCGGGTTAGGTTAATTGCGTAATCAGATGGAGACCATTGATCATCTTTTAATGTATCCAAATAAGAAGCATGTTGTGAATGCGCCTCTTTTGCTAATTCGGGATTGCGATATACAAGTGCACAAGCATCAAATGGTGCGAACAACCATTTGTGCGGATCAACGATAAAAGAATCAGCGTTTTCTACCCCATCAAAATCTGCGCGCACAGATGGCGCACACAAGGCAGCTAAACCATAAGCACCATCGACATGGAACCAGATATCGCGATCTTTAGCGGCTTTGCCAACTCCTTTGAGATCATCAATGATTCCTAGATTTGTTGTGCCTGATGTTGCGACTACTGCAAAGACGCGATTGTTGGTGGTTGCATGTAAGTGATCAATCGCTTCTGCAACGGTGTTTCCTTGCAACTTGCCCTTTGCATCAACTGGAACTTTGAGAATATCGACATCCATAACGTTGGCCGCTGATGCGATTGAAGAGTGAGCTTCGGCGCTGCAAGCGATTACCCAACGCCCAGCAGGTGTGTGCTTTTTGCGTGCTTCTGCGCGTGCCACAACTAGCGCGGAAAGGTTTCCAATCGTGCCGCCCTGCACAAATACTCCACCAGCAGATGCAGGAAGTCCCGCTAGATCAATAAGCCATTGAATCGCTTGGTTTTCGGCAAAGACTGCGCCGGCACCTTCTTGCCAAGATCCCCCGTACAACGCACTTGCACCAACAACGAGATCAAAAAGGTTTGCGTATTCGCTGGGCGCAGATGGAATAAATGCCAAGTTACGTGGGTGATCTGTTGAGATGCACGCCTTGGCTAAAACATTTGTAAATACCTGTAGCGCTTCATGACCGCCTAAACCTTTTGCGGTGATTGTGTTTCCAACTTCATTGAACAAATCCTCTGCAGAACGTGGACCATCAAGCGGCGGATCATCCTTTAAACGTTCCAGGCTGTACTTCAAAATTTCAGCAGCAAGTGCTTCTACTTCAGGTGTGAACTCATGCATCCTTCTTGGCCTTCTTTACGATGTTTCTTAACATTGTTGGAAATACAAATAAGTGAAATGGTGAAACCGCATACCAATACAGCTGTCCACCTAAACCACGCGGAGTAAAGGTTGCCTCTTGAACAATCTTGGTCTTTCCATTTTCACGTGTAACTGTAAATTCAAGCCACGCTTTTCCGGGCAACACCATTTCGGCATATAGCTTTAATCTGCGACCAGGTTCGAGCTCTTCTACTCGCCAGAAATCTAAACTTTCGCCAACGCGCAAGAATTCTGGATCACGACGACCACGACGTAAACCAACACCACCAACTAAGAAGCGATCTAAAACACCGCGTGCCCACCACAGTAGATCTGAACCAAACCAACCATTTTCGCCACCGATACGTTCAACCTGTCGCCACACCTTTTCAGCGGGAACATCGGTAATGCGTTCACGTCGATCGCGTAAAACCATTTCACCGGCCCAATCAGGATCTCCCTGGGCTTTTTGCCATGGCGCAGTTGGCATAGTTGCATCAGACCAGCGGGTTTCAACATTGTGGGTTGTGATCTTTGAAAGAGCTAGCTGGATTGCGTTTTCAACATCAATTAAACCTTCGGCAGGCTTTGGAATTAAGGCATCAATACTTTTTGCAGGATCTGCAACGACCTCGCTAATAAGTGAACCAACAAGTGGACGTGCCAAGGCTGTTGGAACAGGTGTTACTAAACCGATCCACAAACTAGATAGACCCGGAGTTAATACTGGAACCTTGATGATCCAGCGCTTCTTTAATCCAGATAACTTTGCAAACTTTTGCATCATGTCGGCGTATGACAGGACTTCTGGGCCGCCGATGTCGTAAACCTTGTTAACTGGCTTCTCCAAATGAGCTGCTGCCTTTAAGTAATACAAAACATCGCGGATTGCGATTGGATGGGTTTTGTTCATAACCCACTTAGGTGTGGTCATGATTGGTAAACGATGAGTTAAGTGGCGCAACATCTCAAAGCTTGCAGAGCCTGAACCAATAATGATTCCGGCGCGAAGCTCTAAGACTGCAACAGATGTTGTTGCTAATGATTTTCCGGTCATCTCGCGGGATGCAAGGTGCTTACTGATGTTTGCATCATTTGCAATTCCGCCTAAGTAGATGATCTGCGAAACACCTGCTTGCTCTGCCGCCTTTGCAAAGTTGCGGGCCATTTCACTTTCGATCTCATCAAAGTGTGGTCCCAAATTGATTGAGTGAAGCAAATAAAAAGCTGTATGAACACCGTGCAATGCACGTTGTAAATCTTCAAAGTTTTCAGCGCTGCCTTCGCAGATATCAACCTGTGTTGCCCATGGTTGACCCATGATCTTGTTTTTATCGCGCACCAAAATGCGAACATCTTCTTTGTCATCTACAAATGCGCGAACTAAGCGGCCGCCTACATAGCCAGAAGCTCCTGTAACCAGGAACTTACGGTGTCCATTAGGCGGGTTCATGCTGTGAAGCCTAGACTTAACCCATGCAAAAGACACCCCAGAAGCCTCGTGTAGTAATTCTGGGCGCCGGTTTCGGCGGTCTTACAGCGGCGCGGGCGATGGTTAATGATGCTGAAGTGACCTTGGTTGATCGCCACAACTTTCAAACCTTCTTGCCTTTGTTGTATCAGGTATCAACTGCAGGGTTGGCGGCAGATCACGTTGCCCATCCAATCCGTGGGGCTTTGCGCAAAACCGGAATTCAATTTCGAATGGGTTCACCGATTTCAGTTGATCACAAGAACAAAACTATTAAATTAGATAGCAGCGAGGTTCTTGAGTTTGATTACCTCGTTGTTGCATTGGGATCAGCCACTGCAGATTTTGGGGTTCCGGGAGTAACTGAACATGCACTAGGAATGAAGAGCGTTAATGAAGCGCTAACCATTCGTGCCGAAGTTTTACGTCGCTTTGAGGATCTGTGCCGCTTTGAAGATGACACTATCTTTACGATTTCAGTTGTAGGCGGCGGACCAACAGGTGTCGAGATGGCTGGCGCATTTGCAGAGCTGGTACGTGGTCCACTCAAACATGATCAGGCACATGCAGCTGCACATATCAAAATTAATTTAATTGAAGC
>JBEDKL010000068.1:0-4827 GCA_041172145.1 Actinomycetota bacterium | reverse complement strand
GAACTACACACTTGTTGATGACCAAGCTGTCCCAGACTGGGATAACGCAAAGGGTGGAGTAATTTTCGAACAGCAGCTTTCAAAGGCTGGCGGAAAGCTCGATGCAGTTGTTTCAGCTAACGAAGGTCTTGGACTTGCAGCTGTAGCGGTTCTAAAGAAGAACAAGCTAAACGGCAAGGTCTGTGTATCTGGTCAGGATGCAACTGTTGATGGACTGCGTGCAGTTCTAACAGGAGACATGTCAAACACTGTTTACAAGGCAATCAAGGCTGAAGCAGAAGGCGCAGCAGCACTTGCTATCGCACTTCTACGCGGCGAAGAAGCAACAACAGCTACAGGATCAGTAAACAATGGTTCAGTTGATGTTCCTTCAGTTCTATTGGTTCCAGTTGGTATCACAAAGGCAAACGTCAAGGACGTTATTGCTGATGGATTCCAGACTCGCGAAGCAGTTTGCGCTGGAATCGAAGATCTCTGCAAAGCTAACGGAATCTAATTTCCGACCTGTAAAGCAGATATAGAAATAGGTTGCGGCTCGGAGGAAACTCCGGGCCGCAACTGCTTTACTTAACCGTTGATGCAATTCGTAGAAATCGGGAGATCATGACAACACCGCTACTGTCCTTACGAGGAGTTAATAAATCCTTCGGACCAGTTCATGTTCTTAAGGATGTTAACTTCGATGTGCATGCAGGCCAGGTAACCGCCCTTGTTGGCGATAACGGTGCGGGAAAGAGCACGCTCATCAAATGCATCGCAGGTATCTACACACCTGAAGCTGGCGAGTTTCACTTTGAAGGTAACAAGGTCTCTATCGGTGGTCCACGTGATGCGACCGAACTTGGAATTGAAATTGTGTATCAGGATTTAGCGCTCTGCGACAACCTGGACATTGTTCACAATATGTTTTTGGGTCGCGAGCAAAAGCGCGGTCCTGTCTTAAATGAAACCTCGATGGAAGCACTCGCCCGCAAGACTTTAGATGGCTTGAGTGTGCGAACAGTTAAATCTATTCGTCAAACAGTTTCATCTCTTTCTGGCGGTCAGCGCCAAACAGTTGCAATCGCACGTGCGGTGTTATGGAACAGCAAGGTTGTAATCCTTGATGAACCAACCGCTGCTTTAGGCGTTGCTCAGACTGAACAAGTTCTTAACCTTGTACGTCGTTTGGCAGATAATGGTCTGGCGGTTGTTTTGATCAGCCACAATCTCAATGATGTATTTGAGGTTGCAGACAACATTGCAGCTTTGTACTTAGGAAACATGGCGGCGCAGGTCAACAAAAATGAGGTTATCCCTCGCCAGGTCATCGAATTAATCACCACTGGAAAAACAGCTGGAGTTGAAGCTCCATCTGCAAACACAGGAGCAACCAAATGAGCATGACAAATGATGTAGAGGTTCCAACACTCAAGGGGGCTGCTGCAGATTACTGGGCACGCGTAAAGGCTGGCGATATCGGTTCATTGCCTGCCGTCCTTGGATTAATAGTCCTGTGCCTGGTCTTTGGATCAATGTCTAGCGTCTTCTTAACCCCTGGAAACTTTGCCAACCTCATTACGCAGGCTGCTGCGGTAATTGTTATTGCGATGGGGCTTGTCTTTGTTCTCTTGCTGGGCGAGATCGATCTATCTGCCGGATATACAGCAGGTGTTGCAGGTGCGGTCCTAGTTATTTTGATTACCAATGAAGGTCAGCCTTGGTATGTCGCCCTAATTGCAAGTATTGCAACCGGCGCATTACTAGGTTTCCTTCTCGGTTCATTGGTAGCGCGTTTAGGAATTCCTTCATTCGTTGTGACCTTGGCAGCCTTCTTGGCCTTCCAAGGAATCTTGCTGCTGCTGGCAGGCGAAGGTGGAACTATTCGAGTTGAAGATCCAACGATTCTTGCAGTTCAAAACTCCAATATGTCTCCAACTGTCAGCTGGATCTTCTTCTTAGTTGTTGCAGCGGCATATGTACTGACCGGTCTATCAGCGATGAACTCTCGCAGAAAAGCTGGTCTCAAGACTGAACTTAAGAAGTTATGGATTATTAAGACTGCAGGGCTCTTGTTAATTACAGGACTTGCCGTCTTTGCACTTAACCTCGAACGCAGTAACAATCCAGATTTAGTAAGCCTCAAGGGAATTCCTTATGTTGTTCCAGTTATCTTGCTGCTACTTGTTATCGGGACATTTGTTTTAGGTCGCACCGCCTTTGGTCGCCATATTTATGCAGTGGGCGGAAACGCTGAAGCTGCACGGCGTGCAGGTATCAATGTGAAGCAGATTCGTATCGCTGCCTTCATGATCTGTTCGTCATTAGCGGCGATCGCAGGAATGATCTTTGCTTCCCGTCAAAACTCTATTTCACCTACAACTGGTGGAAGCTCAACACTTCTTTACGCGGTTGGTGCTGCAGTTATTGGTGGAACCTCACTCTTTGGTGGCAAGGGCAAGGTTCGGGATGCGATCCTTGGCGGACTAGTTGTAGCTGTTATTGATAACGGCATGGGTCTTTTGGGTTATGCAGCAGGTATCAAGTTCATCGTTACCGGACTTGTACTGCTGATCTCTGCAGGAGTTGATGCAATCTCTCGCAGAGGATCTAGTACCACTTAGCGGGCTATAGACCCATTAAGTGCTCTAGAGCGAGCTGATCTACCGCTTCATAGCCATATCCACGCTTGCCTGCAGCTTCTACATCAAAGGAATCCTTTGCAAGATCTCTCCAGGTTTCACCTGCAGCAAGTGTTGGTTCGGTTAATCCAGGGATATTTGATTCCTTCATCGCCGCAATAACACGTGGATCTGAACGGAACGCAGCTGCACGTTCTTTCAGTGCAAGGTAGGTGCGCATATTTGCTGATGCCGACTCCCAAACGCCCTTGTCATTTTCAGTACGTGCTGGCTTGTAATCAAAGTGCTTAGGACCGCTGTAGTTATAGCGCTCTAGAAGATCAACTAAGAAGAATGCTGATTTCAAATCTCCATGGCCGAAAACTAAATCCTGGTCATACTTTGGACCATGCTGACCGTTAAGGTCGATGTGGAACAACTTCTTATGCCACAACGCTTGTGCGATTCCGTGAACAAAGTTAAGTCCAGCCATCTGCTCATGTCCGACCTCAGGGTTTAGGCCAACTAACTCTGGACGATCAAGTGAGTTGATAAATGCAAGTGCGTGTCCGATTGTTGGCAAGAAGATATCGCCACGTGGCTCATTTGGCTTTGGCTCAATTGCAAACTTAATGTCGTAACCATTGTCGGTTACAAACTCTCCTAGAGTATTGAAGGCTTCGCGGAAGCGATCAAGGGCAACATATGCATCCTTGGCACCATCTGATTCAGCACCCTCGCGACCACCCCAACAAACATATGTCGTTGCGCCAAGTTCAACAGCAAGTTCAATGTTTTTCATAACCTTAGCTATTGCATAACGGCGAATATCTTTGTCATTAGATGTAAATGCACCATCCTTAAAAACTGGGTGGGTAAACAAATTTGTAGTCGCCATCGGCACCTTCATGCCGGTCTCGGCAAGGGCCTTCTTAAATCGATCGATATGACCACGACGAGCGGTCTCATCACTTCCAAAAGGAATCAGATCATCATCATGAAAGGTGACTCCATAGGCACCGCGATCCGCCAGCTCATTGACTGTGCGAACCGGGTCGAGCGCTTCACGTGTGGCATCACCAAAGGGATCTCGTGCCTGCCAGCCCACGGTCCAGAGGCCGAAGGTGAACTTGTCTGCAGGGGTTGGATTAAGAGTCATGTGGTCTCGCCTCTCGCTGTGAGCCTGCCCTTTAGGGGGCCTTTGGTAAGGATTTGCGGGAGTGGTGAAATGGCAGACACGCAGGTCTTAGGAACCTGTGTCTTCGGACGTGCGGGTTCAAGTCCCGCCTCCCGCACACTAGTTTTTTAGAGAGTTAAATGTAGCCATGGCAAAGAAATCTCCAGCCAAAATCAAAAAAGAGGCCGCTGAAATTAAGCGGGCGGCGGCTGCGCGTCGCGAAGAAAAAAGATTGCAAAAACTTAACTCTCAAACCGCACCTTTGCAGGATGATGTTGATCTTGAGTACTACGCATCTGTAGATCAGAGCTGGCGCGAACTTGGTTTAGCTGCACCTGCACGTCGTGCTTTGATCGATGATGGATTGTTTAAGTTATCGGATCTTCGCAAGACATCTCTTGCTGCGGTCAAAGAGTTGCACGGCATGGGCCCTAATGCAATCCGCATATTGACCGCAGAGATGAAAAAGGCAGATCTATCCTTTAGAAAGTGAATTAGTTACTGAAGGCAAAGGCGATAATCGCAATACCGGCTATTGCAATTAATGCTTTAACCTCACGGCGTGCCAAGACGGTAACCAATGATGGAACAAAGGTTGCACCAAGAATTGCTGCACCTGGTCCAAAAATTAGAGCGCTGCGAGAAACAATGTCGGACTCACCCCACTGGTAACGAAGGTTAATGAGGCCACAAGCAAATAGCAGATAGCCACCCATTCGATAATTGTTAATCCAGTATTTATCCAACTTCTCGTTCTTTTCTGAGCTCATGTGATTAGTCTATAAATGCAAACAGGAGTGCCGCTTTCGCGACACTCCTGTTTTTAGGATTCTTAACTAAAAGAAACCACTAATCAAAGATTAGTGATCGTCCTTCATTCCTTCTGCGATTGACTTCATACGAGCAATCTTCAGGATTGTTAGACCGAATACGCACTTCGCTAGAACGTCTGCGATTGTGTATCCAACCTGAACAGTTACGAATGATGATGCTGAAGCGTCACCAACGATGTTGAAGATGTAAGCGATTGGGTATACGCCCCATGTTGCG
>JBEDKL010000067.1:0-4366 GCA_041172145.1 Actinomycetota bacterium | reverse complement strand
GGACCGGTATCAAAGGCAACCTTGCCAATCCATTCAGTACGGCACTTTCCACCAACCTGACCCGATGCTTCATACACAACAACTTCGTGGCCACCTCGTGATAATCGCGCAGCTGCGGTCATACCACCCATGCCTGCGCCAATTACAACGACCTTCATACTGTGCGACCTTTCCATGTCACGGTTCCTCGCACTAAGTATGAGTAAACAATCAGGTAAATCAGTGCAGCGATTGATATCGGATGCAACACACTGTCTAGAAGGTTTCCACGGCTCTTTGCTGCACTTAATACTCGAGTTCCGACAATTGCCGCAAAGCTAACCCATCCATATGGATTGCCTAGCAAACCCAGAATCAAAGGGGCGATGCTGGTGGCGATAAGAAAAGCGCTAACAAAAATAGCTCCCGCGGGAGATCCAAAAGCTTTGCTCAGAGATTTTCCATATCCGGCCTTGATCTCACTCCAAGATGCATACATACGAGTCTCTGCGATATCT
The DNA here is from genome assembly GCA_041172145.1 of Actinomycetota bacterium. Taxonomy (GTDB): domain Bacteria; phylum Actinomycetota; class Actinomycetes; order Nanopelagicales; family Nanopelagicaceae; genus Planktophila. The sequence continues at coordinate 3,869 of JBEDKL010000067.1, read as the reverse complement.
GAACCATTTACAACAGTTCCAGAAGCGCCAGTGGAAATTAATTCTCGAGCCAAGAAAACATCATCAATGACTGCGTGCTTTACCGATTGATATCCACCAATTGAATCTAATGCAGAACGGCGCACCACAAAGAACTGACCATTTGCTACCGCCATTGATTTTTGGCCAGAACCTTCTGCAAACCGAAGCGGAACGGTTGTAAGCCATGACCACTGAAGCAGTGGCTGTATCAATCGCTCGCCAAAGGTAAGTGCGATCTGTCGTGGATATGGTGATAAGAAATCTAATTGGGTAGTACGTAAAAGCGTTACCGACTTATTGATTGCATCATTTGTTAATCGCACATCAGCATCAATTGAAACAAGGATCTCTTCATTACTTGCCTCATAAAGCTGTTGTAGCGCCCAAGTTTTTCCAATCCAACCATCTGCCAAGGCAGCACCCTTAATCACGGTAAAGCGCGAGTCACCCGCTGTGAAGCGATGTAATAAATCAAAGGTCAGATCTTCAGAGTTATCATCCAAAAGGTAGAAGTGAAAAGGTCCAGCTTGGGCCGAAAGGGTTGCAACAACCCCCTCAATGTTTTCAGCCTCATTTCGCATGGGGACGACGACCGCAACAGTTTCTGATAGCTCTGAAATCTGCTTAGGTGTTCGGATTTGAAGGAAATTTACTGCAGTAATTGTCAGCAGAATTAAAGGAATAAGGAAGAAGGGGGTCATCTAGTAATTACGGTCTTCCGACCCATCGATTAAAGAAGTATGGTGCTAGTAGAACGCCAAGGATCGCACCGGAAAAGAGCGCGATACCTGGGCGGCCAAAGAAGAAAAGATTTCCGACAACTCCTGAAAACCAGGTCCAGAACAACAAAACATCTGCCGCAATTAATGAACCGCCAACTTTGCGACGATCACGTGGTGTAACAAAGTGCAAGATAGTCATCAAAGCCATACCTGATAACAGCCAACCAAAGGTATTGGACAACGGAATCTCAGGTTGGAATGGAACATGAGATCCAGTGACAACCCATGTCCAACGTCCAGCCGAAACCATAAGTGGATCTAAGAAAAGATCCCACGCTGTCATTAACAATGCACCATACAAAAACACCCATGACTTACCAATGCGGCGGGCTGCAACCAAACAAGGATGGGCGATCATCACCCAAGCAAATGGAACAACTAGTGGAACATCAAAAATCTTTGGACCTAATGTTGAAGAGTATGAGTACTCACCGAAGGGCCAACTAGTTGCTACTCCTATTTGTTCAATGAAGTAACCAAATGGAAGTGTGATGGCAAGAAGTGTCCAGCCATAGCGTGCACCAAAAGCTGCAACACCGTGTAGAAACATGGCAAGTGCGGCCAAATAGACAGATGCGATGGTGATGAACTGCAACGCAGAACCATCGACCAACGGATATGCGATCTGCATCAAAATTGTTAAGCCAAGCGCAACGCCCATAACTTTGATCAGTAGGGGAGATGCGCCACCTCTAGCCCTACGGCGAGGTGTGTAATGGCGGATGGACATAGGTTAAGTCTGCCTTATTCCATTTATATAAGACAGTTACTGCAAAGATCCGCGTACTTCACGCACGGCAAAGCGAGCAAAGAGCTCCTCTGAATACCAGTTATAGGCAGATGTATCTGCAATCGCCTTTTGATGGGCCGCACCCTTATATGCAAAATCTCGAATCGCAGCTGCCGACTGCCACAGTGAGAAAGTTCCCTGTAGCCCTATTGGGGCTTCACCAATTCCAATTGCTGCAACCAAGCCAGGTGCAGATTTCAATGAAACTGTTACAGGTGGCACCGATCTCCAGAATCTAAAGTTCTGGCTCCACTTAATTCGCGCACGAGTAATCGCCGCAACCTGTCCATCCCAATCCTTAACCGCCCCAACAAATGGCTCTTTCCCTGCCCACTTGCCATGAGATGAAATTGGATCTAACACCGCGCGAAATTCAGAAACCGAACTCTTTCTCCAGCGCTTAACAACAGCAGATGAATCAAACTTTTCAATATCTGAAACAACGGCAACTAAACCCCATTGCAACGCATTGGCATCGCTAGGCGTAAAGGTTTCACCCTTGCCTGTGCCTAAAGATTTATGAAAAAAAACATTCTTATCTGCCATCAAAAAGAATCTATCAAAGCCCATTGCATAGATCGCATTAGCTATCCGCGAGGGCTTAATGGTCCAAAAGTAAGCAACAATCATTAATCGCCTACAACCATTGGTTGCGCGGATGTGCATTCAAGAAGTTCAGTAAAGGTTGTTGGATAAACCGCGTGAGGATGACCAGCAGCTGCCCAAACAACTTGGTAATCATTTAATGCCTGATCAATAAGAATTGTTGCGGGGGAGACCCAGCCAATAGGGGCTACTCCACCAATTGAAAAACCTGATTTTTCCTTTACATAATCCGCATCTACTCGACCAAGTTTTTCGATGCCTAAATTCTTAGCAACTAAATCTGTATCCACCCGGTGGCGACCGCTAGTAATGATTAAAAGTGGAGAATCATCTGGGAGTTTGAAGATCAGCGATGATGCAATTTGACCGACTTCAATTCCTAATGCGGTGGCAGCTTCTTGTGCGGTGCGGGCGCTATCTGAAAGGACATTAACCTCACCTGTTAATCCATGCTCAGCAAGGGCGGCGATTACTCGCTTGACCGCGGCTTTTTCAATAATGCCATCCATTACTCAAGATTATCGAAAGAACTGAAGTACCGTATCCCCATAATGACTGTCGATCTCTATGCAATGGGTATGCGGGCTCGTAACGCCATTTATGCCTGTTTTTTCTTGCTGGGATTTTTAGGTCTTGCTTGGATTCCACGAATTCCCGAAATTAAGACATCGCTTGGATTAAGTGATGGACAGTTTGGTTTAGTTCTCTTGGCCAGCACAGTCGGCTCAATTCCAGGTGCGCAGATCGCTGGGCGTGCGGTGCATTCATACTCATCAAAGATTGTGGTTCGAATATCTGGTGTTTTATTGCCGGTGGGAGTTTTTGTTATTGGTCTGGCTGACAATGTTCAAATTTTGCTGCTTGGCTTATTCATTACTGGCTTCAATGTTGCTTTCATGGACATCGCAATCAATGGCCAAGCAGTGGAGATTGAAAAACACACCAAGGGTAGATGGATGTCTAGCTTCCATGGCTTTTGGAGCATCGGTGCCTTTGCTGCAACATTAGTTGGTGGCTTGATTGCAAACTTCGTCACCCCACGGGATAACTTGATTGCAATTGCAGCGATTGGTTTATTTGCCTTTCAATTCATAGCCACATATTTGCTGCCTGCAGAACATGACGGTCACTTAGGTGAGCCTGGACAAGATGATGCTGGAAAGGTGAAACTTTTCGGCAAGGAGTCCTTGATTTTGTGGGCGCTTGGAATTGGCTTGATGTGCTCTTTGATTCCTGAAGGTGGCGCCTATGAATGGAGCGGGATTCTGCTTCAAGATCACATAACTTTTTCTTTAGCGATGATCGCAAGCCGTTTGCTCGGAGATCGCGCATTTGAAAAGTGGGGCCATGTAAACACCGTCAAATACGGCGGTTACTTTGGTGGCGGCTTATGGGGGATCGGACTGTTGGTAGGAATGAATATCTCTGATTCATATCCAACCGCTGGATTGATCATTGTTTGTTTAGGTTTTGGTGCAGCAGGTTTTGGAATGGGGCCATTCTTTCCAGCCTTTAATTTAGCTGCAGCATCGATTCCAGGAATTGCACCATCAGTCGGATTGGCTCGAGTCGGTTTAATCGCAATCGCGGCCTACTTTGGCGGACCAACAATTATTGGCCTGATTGCCGAAGTAACTTCGCTCCCAGTTGCCTTTGCTTTCCCTGTGTTG
>JBEDKL010000066.1:0-4216 GCA_041172145.1 Actinomycetota bacterium | reverse complement strand
TACTACTCAAATCCACGTGATGTAGAAGAGGTCATTAACTCAGTTGGTTTGAAGGAGAAAGAAAGCGCATTAATTCGCAACCTTTCCGGCGGACAGCGCAGAAGATTAGATGTTGCCTTAGGAATTATTGGCAACCCTGAACTAATCTTTTTAGATGAGCCAACAACGGGGTTTGATCCCGAGGCCCGTCGAGCCTTTTGGGCGCTGATTAAGAAGTTGCGGGGCGATGGGGCAACAATCCTACTTACTACCCATTACTTAGATGAGGCAGAGGCGCTTGCCGACCGAGTAGCTGTCATTAATAAGGGTGTAATTGTTGAGGTATCTACTCCGGCAGAGCTTGGTGGCAGAGCAACCTCGCAGGCAACGGTGCAATGGCGAGATAGCGATCAGATTAAATCAGAAAAGACAGATAACCCAACAGCATTAGTTGCCTCCCTTGCCGCCAGATTTAATGGTGAAGTTCCTGAATTAATTGTTACCCGACCATCTCTTGAGGATATTTACCTTGAAATGATTGGAGGCGTAGATGAATAAAATTCCTAGCGCCTTTCAGTTGGGTATCCGACGTGGCGGTCTGGAGATCAGACAGTTTGCACGACAGCGCGAATCTGTTGTCTTTACCTTGTTATTTCCAGTTATCTTGCTGGCGATCTTTGGCTCTGTCTTTAAGGAAACAATTGCGCCCGGAGTTACCTTTTCTCAGTACTTTGTCGCAGGAATGATCGCTTCAGGTCTTGTAAATACAGGTTTTCAAGCTTTAGCGATCACAATTCCGATGGAGCGTGATTTTGGTGCACTGAAGCGTCTGCGTGGAACGCCGATGCCAGCTTCAAGCTACTTCATTGGTAAAGCAATTTTGATCTTTGTCAGTATGGTGATTCAGATTCTTTTGCTTTTAGGTTTTGGTGTTGCCTTCTTTGGTTTGAATATGCCAACAGATGCCAGCAAATGGCTCACTTTCACCTGGTTAGTGTTACTCGGAAGTGCATGTTCGACCGCACTTGGAATTGCATTTTCAATTGTTCCCAAGAGTGGGCGCGGAGCATCAGCTGTGGTTTCACCGATTGTGATTATTTTGCAGTTCTTCAGCGGTGTCTTCTTTGTCTTCACCCAGCTTCCAACCTGGATGCAGCAAGTAGCGGCGATTTTTCCTCTGAAATGGCTTACCCAAGGAATGCGATCAGTCTTCCTTCCTGAATCATTTGCTTCTCAAGAGGTTGCAAAGTCATGGGAGCTTCAGACAACCTTTGTAGTTTTGATGATCTGGCTCGCAATTGGAATCTTCTTTAGTGTTCGCAAGTTCAAGTGGGATCGCGATTAAGAGAGTTGTTGCCCTTGTTCTGGCCCTATTTTTACTAGCGCCAGCAGCTGGTGCTGCCCAAAGCACTGAACTGGCGGCAACTAAGAAGAAGACAACAAAGGTCACTCCATCACCTTCACCTGTTTGGCCCCCTAAGGGCTTTGTGAAAAGTAAGGATGGCAACACCTTTGCCAAGATTCCAACAGCTAAAGAGTTGGTCGGGCTGGCATCAAATGACAAGGCGTTGACTCGTGCTTTAGCACGGCAGGTAGATGGTATTCCCGTGTGTGAGAAATTCTCATGCGGCGCAGTTCAGGTGGCTTCTCTAACGGGATGTACCTGGTGGGTTGTAACCGCTAACGTCAGAGGCGCAACTTCGGCCGAAGATCCAACAAAGAAAACTTTTGGAACTGTGCGAACAACTATTGGTGAAACCGGTCCGAAGAAGTACGCCACAATCTTGATTATTAGCCAAGAGCCAATTGAGTTAGAACACTCAGTTGCAAGCATTAAAGCATCATGCCGAAAGGATGTTCCCCAGGAGAAAGTTCCGGGAACTACCTACACAGTTACACCTTAGCGATTAGCTCCTGGTACCCATAGCTGATCGCCGATCTCCTTATTTGCAAATCGTGCAAGAACAAAGAGTAGATCCGAGCAACGGTTCAGGTACTTAGCGGTTAATGGGTTTACTCCCCCACCGAATGCATGGATTGCAGCCCAGGTGCACCGTTCTGCACGACGCACAACGGTACGTGCAACATGAAGATGTGCTGCAGCTGGTGTTCCTGAAGGCAGAACAAAGGAGCGCAGTGATTCTAAATCTGCGTTGTACTTGTCAATCTGCTCTTCTAGATAGGTAACCTGTGATTCAAGAACACGTAAAGGCTCGAAAGCGGGTGAATCGACTACTGGAGTACAAAGATCTGCACCAACATCGAAGAGATCATTTTGAATTCGCACCAATAGCGTACGGACATCATCGGTGAGTCCATCAGTTGAAAGAACTACACCGATAGTTGAGTTAGCCTCATCTACCGTTGCATACGCTTCAAGACGTGGGTCATTCTTGGAGGTGCGGCTCATGTCTCCTAGAGATGTTGTTCCATCATCGCCAGTCTTTGTATAAATGCGCGTTAAATTCACCATGGGCTTACCTTATAAGTAGACTGCACCTATGGCATCCCACGATCGCTTCCGCATTGTCGGTGGCACCTCTTTACGTGGTGAGGTCTCTGTAGCGGGGGCTAAAAACTCTGTTTTGAAGCTGATGGCGGCCTCTTTGCTGGCTCCGGGCAGCACCATTATTCGAAATGTTCCAGATATCGCAGATGTCGACATCATGGCCGATCTACTCACCAGACTTGGCTGCACAGTTGAAAGAGGCGCAGACACAGTCACCATCAATGTCCCTGAGGTGCCAGCACATCGAGCTGATTACGATTTAGTCAGAAAGATGCGTGCATCCATCAATGTCTTGGGTCCTTTGGTTGCACGTGTTGGACAGGCAGATGTTGCACTTCCTGGCGGAGATGCAATCGGATCACGTGGTTTAGATTTTCACATTAAAGGTTTAGAGGCGTTAGGCGCAAAGGCGCATATTGAACATGGGTATGTTATTGCTGAAGCACCCAACGGCTTAACAGGTGCGCCAGTTGAATTAGATTTTCCAAGTGTTGGTGCAACTGAAAACATTATGACCGCCGCAGTTTTGGCTAAGGGTGTAACAACGATTGATAACGCTGCACGCGAACCAGATATCGTAGATCTAGGTGAGTTTCTCATTTCAATGGGTGCAAAGATTGATGGCCTTGGAACACCGCTAATTACGATTACTGGTGTTGAAAAGCTTTCGCCAACAGATCACACAACGATTACAGATCGAATCATCACCGGTACTTGGGCATTTGCTGCGGCGATGACTCGTGGAGATATAACTATCCATGGAGCAGTTGCGGAGCATCTTGAGCTGCCATTAGAAAAGTTAGCTTCTGCTGGCGCAATCATCACAACAACTTCCGATGGAATCCGCGTAAAGATGGATGTAAGACCACAGGCAATTGATGTAGCAACACTTCCCTACCCAGGATTTCCAACGGATTTATTGCCAATGGTGATCGCCCTAAACGCAATCGCTGAAGGTCATTCATTAGTAACAGAAAATGTTTTTGAATCCCGATTTATGTTTGTTAACGAACTGAGTCGCCTCGGTGCTCAAGTAAGCGTAGATGGCCACCATGCATCAATTAATGGCGTAGAAGAGCTATCTGGAGCACCTGTTGAAGCCCACGACATCCGCGCAGGTGCAGGCTTAATTCTGGCGGCGCTAGTAGCCGATGGAGAAACTACTGTAGATCAGGCTTTTCACGTCGATCGCGGCTACCCCAACTTCGCCGAACAGTTGCAAAGCCTTGGGGCCAACGTCACCCGCGAATAGTTTTGTGGCACAAAAAAAGCAATTCTTAGCGGAGAAAAGTGTGTAGTTGCTTCTGCGATTCAAAGAGCAATTTCTAGTGGAAAAAAGTGTGTAGTTGCTTCTTCATCTTTTTGGAACTAGAAAATTGCTCGCTTTAGTTAACAGACTCCGTAAGGATTGATACTCGATTGTTTGCAACTGAGAGGAATCCACCACTGACACCAAACTCGGTGGTGGTTCCATCAGTTCCCTTAATGCTTACCTGACCGTCAACAAGTACTCCAAACAAAGGTGTGTGGCCGGTCAAAATACCGATGTCACCTTCGATGGTGCGAGCAGAAACTGAAGTAGCTTCGCCCGACCATACGCGTGCTGTTGGAGATACGAGTTCGACCTTTAGTGTCATGATCTATTACTTCGCCAAGCTTGCTGCTAGTTCAGCTGCGTTGCGCTCAACATCTGCAAGACCACCGCACATGAAGAATGCCTGCTCTGGA
>JBEDKL010000065.1:0-4597 GCA_041172145.1 Actinomycetota bacterium | reverse complement strand
GATGCCTTTATGGACAATGTGGTTTTGAAGGGCTTGGCTGAAGAAAATCTGCAGGCTCGTGTTCGCGGAACAACGCTGATGGGAATTTCTAATCAAGAAGGTCACTTGGTTTTGGCCACAGGTAATAAGAGCGAGCTAGCTGTTGGTTACTCAACTTTGTATGGCGATGCTGTTGGTGGCTTTGCACCGATTAAAGATATTTACAAGACCGATGTCTGGGCCCTGTCTCGCTATCGCAACGCCTTGGCGCTAGAGCGCGGGGAGACCCCACCAATTCCAGAGCGCTCAATTACCAAAGAGCCAAGCGCCGAACTTCGCCCGGATCAAAAGGACTCTGATTCATTGCCGGACTATCCATTATTGGATCAGGTGCTTCGTGCCTACGTTGATGAGGACCATGGCTTCGAAGCACTTTTGGCCGATGGCTTTGATCCCGAACTTGTTCGCCGCGTTATTTCATTGGTGGATAAAGCTGAATACAAACGTCGCCAATATCCACCTGGCACCAAGGTTTCAGTGCGCGCCTTTGGCAAGGACCGCCGTTTGCCGATGACTTCACGCTGGAACGAAAGCTAGTTGCAAACGATTGGCAACTCGCAAAATTGATGCAATTGCGTAGAATTTACGCATGCGCTCGATCATCAACTGGTTGTTCACACGAAACCGTGTCGTTGATTTCTGCCTTTCCACTTCTTGCAGTTGCTGATCTTTGATTTACCTCAGCCGCCAACTTAATCAATTAATTTTCATTCAAAATTTTTAGGGTCAACTAGGGAGAATCATGACAACTTTTAACACCATTACAGATGCCTTCGGAAATACACCGATGGTCCGCATCAACAAGATCAATGACGGTGCGGCAGGAAATGTTTATGCAAAGCTGGAGTTCTACAACCCAAGCTCATCGGTTAAGGATCGCCTAGGTATCGCGATGATCGATGCGGCCGAGGCAAGCGGTGTGTTGAAGCCAGGGGGAACAATTGTTGAGGCAACATCGGGAAACACCGGAATTGCAGTTGCGATGGTTGCAGCAGCTCGTGGTTACAAATCAATTTTCACGATGCCAGAGTCGGTATCAAAGGAGCGCCGTAAGCTGATTCGTGCATTTGGAGCAGAACTTGTTTTGACTCCAGCTGGCGAAGGTATGAAGGGCGCGGTAGCGGCGGCAGAAAAGCTTGGTGAGTCAGGAGCTGTTCTTGTTCGCCAATTTGAAAATGAGGCGGGCCCTGCAATTCACTACAAGACAACTGGACCTGAAATCTGGCGCGATCTTGATGGCAAGGTAGATGCATTTGTTTCAGGAATTGGAACTGGCGGAACAATTACAGGTACTGGTCGCTTCTTGAAGGAAAAAAATCCTGGAATCAAAGTATTTGGTGTCGAGCCTGCTGCATCTCCAATTTTAAATGGTGGAGCTCCAGGGCCACACCCGCTGCAAGGAATTGGACCAAATTTCATTCCAAATATTTTGGACCGTACTGTTTATGACGAGATCTTGGATGCAACCGCAGAGGATGCGATGAAGTATGCACGCCGTGCAGCAGCTGAAGAAGGAATCCTTGCAGGTATCTCATCAGGTGCGACTTTGTGGGCAGCTATTGAAGTTGCAAAGCGTCCAGAGTTTGCTGGCAAGAACATTGCAGTGATCTGCGCATCTGCTGGTGAGCGTTACCTTTCAACTGTGTTGTACCAAGATCTAGAGGATTAATTCATGCCCCTTTTTAGCCGCATTATTGAAGACCTCGACAACGCGATTAGCCATGATCCAGCTGCGCGCAATCGCTTAGAGGTCGCTCTTGCATACCCAGGTGTGCATGCGGTGTGGGGACATCGAATTTCACATTTCTTATGGAAGCGCGGATTAAAACTGGTCGCACGCATTCATTCCAATCTCGTACGTTCTGCAACTGGTATTGAAATTCATCCAGGTGCAACCATTGGTCGACGTTTCTTTATTGACCATGGCATGGGTGTTGTAATTGGCATGACAACTGTGATTGGTGATGATGTGATGCTGTATCACGATGTCACCTTGGGTGCTCGTGGCATCGAGCATGGAAAGCGTCACCCAACTATCGGCAACGATGTAATCATTGGCGCAGGTGCCAGAGTCCTTGGAAACATCACCATCGGAACCGGTTCACGCATCAGCGCAAACGCGGTCATTACAACTGATTTGGCTCCAAAGACCCTGCTAGATAAGGCTGATTTCTTCGTCATTTAAGCCGAATTCAGTTAGCACAGCGTGAGTTAACACAGCCGTAACCTGCATTTGTAACAATGAGGCTTATGTCAGCAGATACAAATAAGCAGCAGGAGTTCGTCCTTCGTACCCTGGAAGAACGCAACATTCGTTTCATTCGTTTGTGGTTCACAGATGTTTTGGGCTTTTTGAAATCAGTTGCGATTGCACCTGCTGAACTTGAAAATGCATTTGCTGAAGGCATCGGCTTTGATGGCTCTGCCATCGAAGGTTTTGCGCGCATTACCGAATCAGATATGTTGGCAAAACCAGATCCTGCAACATTTTCAATCCTGCCATGGCGGACAGAAGCGCCGGGAGCGGCAAGAATGTTTTGTGATATTGCGATGCCAGATGGTTCATCATCGCCAGCAGATCCCCGTAATGTTTTACGTCGCACCTTGGATAAAGCTGCAAAGATGGGGTACACCTGTTACACCCACCCTGAAATTGAGTTCTTCTTATTTAAGAACCCACCTGAAGCTGGTGTTGCACCAGTTCCAGTTGATCAAGGCGGCTACTTTGATCACACGCCAGCGGCGGTGGGACATGACTTCCGTCGTCAAGCAATTACTTTGCTTGAAGCAATGGGTATCAGCGTTGAGTTCTCACACCATGAAGGTGCACCAGGACAACAAGAAATTGATCTTCGATATGCAGATGCATTAACTACTGCAGACAACATCATGACCTTCCGTCATGTCATTAAAGAGGTTGCCATGGATCAAGGATTCCACGCATCCTTTATGCCAAAACCCTTTACCGATCATCCAGGAAGCGGAATGCACACCCACGTTTCACTATTTAAGGGTGAAGATAATGCTTTCTATGATCCAACAGCAGAGTTCAATCTCTCGACAATTGGACGTAGCTTTATTGCAGGATTGATTAAGCACGCACCTGAAATCACTGCGATTACAAATCAATGGGTCAACTCTTACAAGCGTTTACATGGTGGGGGAGAAGCTCCCGCTTTTGCTAACTGGGGGCAAAGTGATCGTGGCGCGCTAGTACGCGTTCCGATGTACAAGCCAAAGAAGGAGAACTCAACCCGTATTGAGTTCCGTTCTCCAGACACTGCATGTAATCCATACCTTGCATATGCAGTAATGCTTGCTGCAGGACTCAAGGGCGTTGAAGAAAAGTATGTTTTGAGTGATTCAAGTGATGCAGTGGCGCTACCTTCAAATCTCAACGAAGCAATTATTGAGATGGAAAAAAGTGAGTTAGTACGCGAGACCTTAGGCGAGCATGTGTTTGAGTACGTTCTGCGCAATAAGCGCGCAGAGTGGCTTGATTACAGTCGACAAGTAAGCGCATTTGAACTCGATCGTTACTTGCCAGTCCTTTAAGACAGGGGTTACCCTTTACCTATGATCAACAGCAGCCTCCTCCTTAGCTGCCGTGGCGGGGCCAAATAACCGGTCCCCTCGCCGCGGGGTTTGTCGTACCGGTTCACCCATGACAAAACCCGCCCAATAAATCATCAAGGAGCATTACATGAACTTTCCTCAACAAGTACCGTCAAAGATGCCTGTGCATCGTTATGCGCCATTTCATCCGGTAGATCTTGCAGATCGCACCTGGCCTAATAAGAAGATCACAAAAGCGCCTAAGTGGTGTTCAGTTGATCTACGTGATGGCAATCAAGCGCTGATTGATCCAATGGACACCGCTCGTAAGTTGGCGATGTTCAAACTTCTTGTTGCAATGGGATACAAGGAAATCGAAGTTGGATTTCCAAGTGCTAGCCAGACAGATTTTGATTTTGTTCGTAAGATCATCGATGAAAACTTGATCCCTGATGATGTTGTTATTCAGGTATTAACACAAGCACGAGAGTCTCTGATTATCCGCACCTTTGAAGCAATCAAGGGTTCAAAGCAGGCGATTGTTCACCTTTACAACTCAACTTCGACTTTGCAGCGCCGAGTTGTATTTGGTCAGGACAAAGAAGGCATCAAGAAGATTGCAACCGATGCTCAAAGAAGGCATCAAGAAGATTGCAACCGATGCTGCTCAAATCTGCTTGGACTTGATGGCAACTGTTCCTGAAACCAAAGTTTCATTTGAGTACTCACCGGAGTCATACACAGGCACAGAGCTTGAGTTTGCCGTCGAAGTTTGTAACGCGGTTAATGATGTCTGGATGCCGACCCCGCAGTGGAAGACCATCATGAACCTTCCAGCAACCGTTGAATTGGCGATGCCAAATGTTTATGCAGATTCAATTGAATGGATGTGTCGCAACTTAAACAATCGCGAAAGCGTGATTGTTTCGCTTCACCCACACAATGACCGTGGTACTGGTGTGGCAGCGGCTGAGCTTGGCTATTTAGCAGGTGCAGATCGAAT
>JBEDKL010000064.1:0-5125 GCA_041172145.1 Actinomycetota bacterium | reverse complement strand
CATAACCAACGCGGTTCCTGTGTCCTGGCACATTGGCAGGATTCCACCAGCTGCAATATTGGCATTTTTCAATAGGTCGATCGCAACAAAGCGATCATTGGGCGAGGCCTCAGGATCTTTAACAATATTTGTTAACTGCTGTAAATGCTCAGAGCGAAGATAATGGTTGATGTCATGAATCGCCTCGGATGTCAGCTTTTCCAGAGCAGATGGTTCAACCTGCAAAAACTCTTTATCGCCAAGCTTTACAACCGATACACCGTCGCGGCTTACAAGGCGGTACTTGGTCTTATCCTCGCCAAGGGGCAGGGGCAGAAGATCTGAGTATGAAAAGTTTGGCATCGCTTCTTCTTTTCTAAGAGTTGTTATTCGGGCTTTACAGAATCAAGTTTTTTCTTAGCGCCATCTAGCCATTCCTGGCAGATCTTGGCTAACTCTTCGCCGCGCTCCCAGAGCTTCAAAGACTCTTCTAAGGTCGCACTGCCAGCTTCAAGAGATTCAACAACCTCTGCTAGCTCGTCACGTGCTGCTTCATATGAGATTTTCTTTGCTTCGGCCATGGTCTAAATCTACTCTCTCTTAGTTGCCTTGTGCTGTGGCTTTGGTCTCGCCCTTTGCAAGACGAAGTCGTAACTCATCGCCCGCCTTTAACTTCTTTGGATCGGTGACGATCTGACCATCGGCTAACTGAACTACTGAATAGCCGCGATCCAAGGTTGATTGAGGGGACAAGGCACGGACTCGAGCCTTCACCTGCTTGAGCTCCTCTTTGGCAAGTTTGAGGGATGAACCAAAGGAGCGGTTTGATCTATCGCGCAGCCCAGCAATGATTTCAGCCCTTGTTGTGATTAATACATGCGGGTCCTTCATCACGGGGCGGTTTCTAAAGTTAGTTATTCGCGTAGCTTCTAGATCTAATCGATTAACCAGTGTGCGACGGGCACGATCGCGCATCGCCTCGATCATCGCGATCTCTTCACTGATATCTGGAACCACTCGCTTGGCCGCATCTGTTGGTGTTGATGCTCGGTAATCGGCAACTAAATCCAGAAGCGGTGAATCCTTTTCATGGCCAATTGCAGAAACAATCGGGGTTTCACAAGATGCTGCCAATCGCACCAAACCTTCATCACTAAATGGCAACAAATCTTCAAAGGATCCACCACCACGGGTAATGATGATGACCTCAACATCCTTGTTTGCCTCTAACTCGCGCAGCGCCTCTGAAACCTCACTGACAGCTGCTGCTCCTTGAACAGTTACCTCGCGGATTTCAAAGCGAACACTTGGCCAGCGACGCTTTGCATTTTCTACAACATCTTTTTCTGCATCTGTGTTGCGACCACAGATCAAACCAATTACTTGTGGCAGCAAAGGCAGCGCTACTTTGCGATCTGAGTTAAACAAACCCTCGCCAGCTAATTGATTTTTCAAAGCCTCTAAACGGGCAAGTAGCTCACCGACTCCGACCTGACGAATCTCGCGGGCTGAAAATGAGAGTGATCCATTTTTTGTATACCAAGAAGGTTTTGCATACATGACGATGCGGGCGTTATCGGGCAAAGGCTTAACCGCTGCGATCACCGATTTATGGCACATCACCGAAATCGACATATCAACGCTTGGATCGCGCAGGCGCATAAAGGCCATCATTCCGCTGCGCTCATTTAACTCGCTGATCTCGCCCTCAATCCAGATAGGGCCAAGACGTTCTACATACTCCTTTATCGCCTCAGACACGGTCCGAACCGTGGCGGGGGCTTCACTTGAAGTTTCGAACATGGGATGAGCCTAATAGACTGCACCCATGAGTAAGAGAGTTCTGCTGGCAGCGCCTCGCGGATATTGCGCAGGGGTTGATCGCGCGGTGATCACCGTTGAAAAGGCGTTGGCTCTCTATGGCGCTCCGGTCTATGTGCGTAAGCAGATCGTGCACAACATTCACGTGGTCACCTCGCTCGAGGCAAAGGGTGCGATCTTTGTTGATGAGACCGATCAGGTACCAGAGGGCAAGACCGTTGTTTTCTCAGCCCACGGAGTTTCACCATTGGTGCATGAAGAAGCTGCTGCACGAAACCTTAAGACCATCGATGCAACATGTCCTTTGGTAACCAAGGTGCACCACGAGGTTCGTCGCTTTGCGACCGAGGATTCAGAGATTTTGTTAATCGGTCACCATGGCCATGAAGAGGTCGAGGGCACAGCAGGTGAAGCACCAGATCGTGTGCGTATCGTTGATGGCCTAGAAGGTGCTCGCACAATCCAACCGACACCAGGTAAGAACTTGGTCTGGTTGTCGCAAACAACTTTGTCTGTTGATGAAACTATGGAAACTGTTGCAATCCTCAAGGAGCGTTTCCCCGAGATTCAAGCACCACCAAGTGATGACATTTGCTACGCAACACAAAATCGCCAGGAAGCGATCAAGGTGATTGCACCACAAGCAGATCTAGTAATCGTTGTTGGTTCACAAAACTCATCAAACTCAGTTCGTCTTGCAGAGGTTGCATTGGAGTACGGTGCAAAGGCTTCACACCTAATTGATTATGCAGAAGAGATTCAAGATCACTGGTTTGCAGATGTAGAAACAATCGGTGTTACAAGTGGTGCATCGGTACCAGAGATTCTCGTTAAGGATGTATTAGCTACCCTTGCAGAGCATGGTTACCGCGATGTTCAAGAGGTTACCGCTGCAGAAGAGTCTCTTCTTTTTGCTTTGCCACCAGAGCTTCGTAAGGATATGAAGGCGGCAGGTCAGCTTTAATCTGCCTGCTTAACCGCTTTTCTCTTTGAAGGCTTTGCCTTCGCCTTTTGATTCAAGTAGATAAACCAGCCATAGAGCGCTGAAATAATTAAAAATGGCGCCTCTGATGCAAGAGCTGCGATGAAATCAATTCCAACCCGAGATGGTCTAAATCCACCCAGCAAAATAGTGAAGAAAAGGGCAGATCCTGCAAAGGCTAATGGGGGAGTTACAACTGAAACGTAACTTGTACCTGGGCGACCAAAACGGATTGAGCCGTAGGTAGCGGCACAAATTGCGATTCCTGTAAGGATTCCAACGCCGGTGCGGATCGTCATCTCAATAAAGACAAAGAAGCCGATGAAGAGAAACTGCAAAACAACGATGCCCTGCTTCTTTAAACCAGGACCTTGGATCTGCAACTTTTGTACTGTGCTCATCGCTCATCTACCTCTTCTGCATCAATGTAATCATCGCCAGCATCTAGCTCGGCGCTTTTCAAATCGCGAACCGCACCAGGGGCTTCAGGATACTCAATCGCCAACTTATCTTTATCCCCTGTGACACCTAAGTTGTGAATTCTTCGAGCAGGAGCCAAAACAGTCTTTTCCGCTGTGGGCACTAGATCCTCGTACGCCTTGGATGTTGATGAGATCGCCTTTCCAACTGCAACGATCTTTGTGTGCAGCAAGGTGATGTTCTTCAAAAAGGTGCTTGCAACCTTTTGAATCTCATCAGCGTTCTCGGCCAACTTGTTACGGGTAAAGATGTATCCGATTGTGCGCAGTAGCGCCATCATCGAAGTTGGGGTTGCAATAGTGACGCCAACCTTGAAAGCCTTTTCAAGGAACATTGGATCCATCCGCAAAGCCTCAGATAACAAGGTTTCAAAGGGAACGAAGAGCACAACAAAATCAGGTGAACCTTGCGACTTGTGATACCCACGCTTTGCGAGCGCTTCAACATGCTTCATTAAATCCTTAGTGTGCTGCTGCAGATACTCATCACGTTGTGATTGATCCTCAGTGCCAAAGGCTTCTAGGAAACGCTCAAAGGGAAACTTTGAATCAATAAATAAAAGTGATCCACCAGGCATGGAAACGGTGATATCTGGAATTCCAGAAGAGTCAGAGTCTGTGGTCGATCGTTGCGCGGTGTACTCATGTCCTTCACGAAGACCAGCACCTTGTAGCAATAGCTCTAACTGCGCCTCGCCAAACTTTCCGCGGGTCTGCGAATTAGAAAGTGCGCCAGCAATCTTTTTGGTTTCATCAAAGATGGACTCTGAAGCACGACGCATCTCCAGAATTGTTGTATTGAGCTTTGCCTCAGCCTCGGTACGGATGCGGTTTGCCTCATTAGATTGGCTAGTTAACTTGGTGACCGACTCTTTGACCGCCATTAGCTCTGCATTTAACTTGATTGCAGATTCAGTCTTGGTGCGCTCTGCTTCAAGCTGAGCCTTGTAATCATCGAGCAGGGCTTGATTGCCCGCTGAATCCTTAGATTTGAGGGCTGAAAATAGGTATCCGATCGCAGATCCTGCGATTAGTCCTATTAATAAGGTCACTACATATGCGGGCATGGGCCTATCGTGGCAGGGAGCACCGACAATCCCGCGTAGGCTTACCCCAGTGAGCCTCTCAATCGGAATCGTCGGACTGCCAAATGTGGGAAAGTCGACCCTTTTTAATGCTCTGACCAAGAACAATAGATGAGCGTTTAGCCAAGCTCGCGCAGATTTTCTCCTCTGAAAAGCTTCTTCCAGCAACGGTATCTTTTGTAGATATCGCCGGAATCGTTAAGGGCGCCTCTGAAGGTGCCGGTCTTGGCAATAAGTTCCTTACAAATATTCGTGACACCGATGCAATCTGTCAGGTGATCCGCGTTTTCACAGATGGCGATGTTGTTCACGTCGATGGTCGAGTCGATCCAGCATCAGATATGGAAACGATCAACACTGAATTAGCGCTCGCAGATTTACAGACAATTGAAAAGGCGATTCCTCGTCTTGAAAAAGAGGTTCGCATCCAAAAGGAGAAGGCACCAGTTCTTGAAGCGGTTAAGGCTGCCAACGAGTGGTTGCAATCTGGAAAGCCTTTGTCGCAAAGTTCAATTGATCGCGAACTTTTGCAAGAACTTCACCTATTAACCGCAAAACCTTTCTTATATGTATTTAATGTTGATGCCGCTGAATTAAATGATGAGGCGCTCAAGGCAAAGTTGCAGGCGTTGGTCTCACCAGCAGAGGCAATTTTCTTGGATGCAAAGACAGAGGCAGAGCTAGCAGAACTCAGTGATGAGGATGCATTGGAATTGTTGCAATCAATTGGTTTGAAAGAACCAGGTCTTGCAACCTTGGCACGTGTTGGTTTCGATACT
>JBEDKL010000063.1:0-5588 GCA_041172145.1 Actinomycetota bacterium | reverse complement strand
GCTTTCAATTCGCCACGATGCAGATCCAAACTCAATCGTTAAAGTCGGTGAGATTATTGAAGCTCTCGTTCTCCAAAAAGAGGACAAAGAGGGTCGCCTAATTCTTTCCAAGAAGCGCGCACAGTACGAGCGTGCATGGGGAGACATTGAAGGCAAGAAAGAGCGCGACGAGGTTGTCGTCGGAACTGTTATTGAAGTTGTTAAGGGCGGACTTATCGTGGACATCGGTCTACGTGGATTCCTTCCAGCATCTCTCGTTGAGATGCGCCGCGTACGCGATCTGACTCCATACATTGGCAAGCAGGTTGAAGCACGCATCATCGAGCTTGATAAGAATCGCAACAACGTTGTTCTATCACGTCGTGCATTCCTTGAGCAGACACAGTCAGAGTCACGCACAACATTCCTCAACCAGCTTCAAAAGGGCCAGGTTCGTACAGGTGTTGTTTCATCAATCGTTAACTTCGGTGCATTCGTTGACCTTGGTGGCGTAGATGGCTTGGTTCACGTTTCAGAGCTTTCATGGAAGCACATCGATCACCCAGGTGAGGTTGTTGAAGTTGGCGACGAGGTAACTGTAGAAGTTCTCGAAGTTGATTTTGAGCGCGAGCGTGTATCGCTTTCACTTAAGGCAACACAGGAAGATCCATGGCAGGCATTTGCTCGCACACACACAATCAATCAGGTTGTTCCAGGTGTTGTGACTAAGCTTGTTCCATTCGGTGCATTCATTCGTGTTCACGAAGGAATTGAAGGACTTGTTCACATCTCAGAGTTGGCAGAACGTCACGTAGAGATTCCTGAGCAGGTTGTTCAGGTTGATGATGAGCTATTTGTAAAGATCATCGACATCGACCTAGAGCGTCGTCGCATCTCACTATCACTAAAGCAGGCTAATGAAGGTGTAGAGATTGAGATTGAAGCATTTGATCCAACTCAATACGGAATGGCTGCTCGTTACGATGCAGAAGGAAACTTCATCTACCCTGAAGGTTTCGATGCAGAGTCACAGGAGTGGAAGCCAGGATATGAAGAGCGTTTCATGGCACACAAGAAGCAGAAGGCAGAGGCCAAGGCCGCTGACGCTGCTGCAACTCCTGCTGAAGAAGCGGTTGCTGCCGAATAAAGCATTACACCAAGAAAGGCCTCGCACTTGTGCGGGGTCTTTTTTGTTTCTTAAGGTTATTCTTAACGCATGCGCGTGATCGCTTTAACAGGGGGAATTGGCTGCGGTAAGTCATTAGCGGCTCAATACTTTGCTGAACTTGGAGCTCTTGTTATCGATGCCGATCAACTTGCTCGCGCTGCGATTGAAAGAGGATCGCAGGGTTTTGATGAGGTAGTGAGCTTCTTTGGCGATTCAATTCTCAATAATGGTGATATTGATCGACGAGCATTAGGCGAGTTAATCTTCAAAAACCCAGATGCAAAAAAGAAGTTAGAGAGCATCATTCATCCCTTTGTGCGGCGTGAGTTTGAAGGTGCTGTTGCATCACTTAAATCTGATGAGACTCTGGTTTATGAGATTCCACTTCTGGTAGAAACGGGGGCGCAGGATCGTTTTGATCTTGTTGTTACCGTTGAATCATTACTTGAAAACCGAGTCAGTCGGTTAAGGCAACGTGGGATGCATATATCGGAGATCGAGGGGCGAATCGCTTCTCAAGCCACTCGTGAACAACGAATCGAGGTTGCCGATTTCCTCATAGAAAATGATGGTACTGAGGATGAGCTTCTACGCCAGGTTGAAAATGTTTGGGATAGCCTTCACGATAATTAATAAGTAGGCTTGCCAAATGCGCCCGATATCTGAACTACAACGCAGAGTTGAGCCCTTTCAGGTCATCAGCGAGTACGTGCCCGCAGGAGATCAGCCGGCAGCGATCGCTGAAATTACAAAGCGAATCAATGCAGGGGAGCGTGATGTAGTACTTCTGGGTGCAACCGGAACAGGAAAGTCTGCAACTACCGCTTGGTTAATTGAACAGTTGCAACGCCCAACTCTCGTGCTTGCACCAAATAAAACCTTAGCGGCTCAGCTTGCTAATGAGTTTCGCGAACTACTGCCAAACAATGCGGTTGAATACTTTGTTTCGTATTACGACTATTACCAACCAGAAGCTTATGTTCCACAGACCGATACCTTTATTGAAAAGGATTCAAGCGTCAATGAAGAGGTTGAGCGGCTGCGACATTCGGCAACAAACTCATTGCTCACCCGCAGAGATGTGATTGTGGTGGCCACCGTCTCATGCATCTACGGACTTGGCACACCGCAGGAGTATGTCGACAGAATGGTCCGTCTGCGCGTAGGAGATGAGATTGAGCGCAACTCTCTGCTGCGTCGATTTGTAGATGTTCAATATAAGCGCAATGACATGGCCTTTGAGCGTGGAACCTTCAGAGTTCGAGGTGACACCATTGAAATCATCCCGATGTACGAAGAGCTTGCGATTCGTATAGAGATGTTTGGTGATGAAATTGAAAAACTCTCAACTCTGCACCCCTTGACCGGCGAAATCATTCGAGATGAAGAAGAAATCTTTGTCTTTCCTGCGACCCATTATGCAGCAGGTCCCGAGACGATGAAGCGAGCGATCGGTGATATTCAAGATGAGCTTCAGGTTCAGCTCAATCTCTTTGAGAAGCAGGGAAAGTTGCTTGAGGCTCAGCGATTGCGGATGCGCACCACCTTTGATATCGAGATGATGGAACAGATTGGTTTCTGTAGCGGTATCGAAAACTATTCAAGGCATTTAGATGATCGACCAGCGGGATCTGCGCCACACTGCCTATTAGATTACTTTCCTGAAGATTTTCTCGTTGTTATCGATGAGAGTCACGTAACTGTTCCCCAATTAGGTGCGATGTTTGAGGGAGATGCCTCAAGAAAGCGCACCCTTGTTGAGCACGGATTCCGCCTGCCGAGCGCCTTAGATAACCGTCCACTCAAGTTTCCAGAGTTTGTAGAGCGCACCGGACAGACTATTTACCTATCAGCTACACCCGGCAAGTATGAGTTAGAAAAAGTAAAGGGTGATGTCGTAGAGCAGGTTATTCGACCTACAGGCCTTGTTGATCCGCAGATTGTTATCAAACCTATCAAGGGTCAGATCGATGATCTATTGGCTGAGATAACTATCCGTGCTGAAAGAAATGAGAGAGTTTTAGTTACAACATTGACCAAGAAGATGTCTGAGGATTTGACGGATTACCTGCAAGAAAAAGGTGTCAATGTTCGCTACCTGCACTCTGAAGTAGACACCTTGCGCAGAGTGGAACTTCTGCGTGAACTACGTACTGGTGATTACGATGTCTTGATTGGTATCAATCTTTTGCGTGAAGGTTTGGATCTACCCGAAGTTTCCCTAGTCGCAATTCTCGATGCCGACAAAGAAGGCTTCCTGCGTTCATCAACCTCTTTGATTCAAACAATTGGTCGCGCCGCCCGAAATGTTTCGGGAGAGGTCCACATGTATGCCGATCGAATTACAGATTCAATGGCCAAGGCGATCGATGAGACCAACCGCCGCCGAGCAAAGCAGGTTGCCTACAACCTAGAGCGCGGCGTAGATCCTCAGCCTTTGCGTAAGAAGATCGCAGATATTACCGACCTCATTACCCGCGAGAGCGAGGACACTGAAGAGCTACTAGCCCATGAAAAGGGTGGAGCTAAGAAGGTTGCAGCATCTGCTGGAATTTACGATAAATCCTCAACCTCTTTGCCACGCAAGGATCTGATCGCATTGATAGGCTCGCTCACCGAACAGATGAGAAACGCTGCATCGGAACTTCAATTCGAGGTAGCGGCACGTTTGCGTGATGAGATCAAAATCTTGAAGAAAGAGCTACGAATGATGGAAGAGGCCGGGGTTTGAGCATCGATAAGTTAGTTGTCCGCGGAGCCCGCGAGCACAACCTCAAAAATGTCTCCATCGAACTTCCTCGAGACTCCCTAGTTGTATTTACAGGGCTATCAGGCTCAGGAAAATCATCTCTTGCCTTCGACACAATCTTTGCCGAAGGTCAGCGCCGTTATGTCGAATCCCTATCTGCTTACGCACGCCAGTTTTTGGGTCAGATGGACAAGCCCGATGTAGATTTCATTGAAGGTTTGTCTCCCGCCGTTTCCATTGATCAGAAATCAACTAACCGCAATCCGCGTTCAACTGTAGGAACAATTACCGAGGTTTACGATTACCTGCGTCTGCTGTTTGCTCGCGCCGGAACCCCTCATTGCCCGAAGTGCAACAAGGTTGTTACACGACAATCACCACAGCAGATTGTGGATCAAATTCTTGAACTTCCAGCGACAACTAAGTTTCAGGTTTTGGCACCAGTTGTCAGAGCTCGCAAAGGTGAGTTTGTGGAACTTTTCAACGACTTAATCACTCAAGGTTATTCACGTGCGCGAATCGATGGGGAAGTAGTTCAGCTTTCAGATGCACCAAAGCTCAAAAAGCAGGAGAAGCACACGATTGAAGTAGTTATTGATCGCTTGACCGCAAAGGCTGAAAGTAAGACTCGTCTGACTGATTCAATTGAAAATGCGCTCCGATTGGCTTCAGGAATCGTCGTTCTGGATTTTGTAGATGCTAAAGGTGATGACAAGGAACGTACATATAGTGAGCATCTCGCTTGCCACGATTGCGAGCTTTCATTTGAGGAGCTCGAGCCTCGCTCATTCTCATTTAACTCACCATTTGGTGCATGTGCTGAATGTTCAGGAATCGGTACAAAGAAAGAGGTTGATGAAGATCTGATCATCCCTGATGACTCAATCTCCATTAATGAAGGTGCGATCGCTCCTTGGTCTGGCGGACAATCCTCTGATTACTTCCTACGTTTACTTGAAGCGTTAGCAAAAGATCTTCCATTCTCGCTAGATACTCCATGGAAAAAGATTTCAGTAAAAGCGCGTGAAGCGATTTTGAATGGTTACGAGTACGAGATCAAAATGAAGTACAAGGGCCGTTATGGTGCTCGCAACTACACAACAGGTTTTGAAGGTGTAATTCCCTTTATTCATCGCAGACATGAGGAAACCGATAGCGATTACAGCCGCGATAAGTACGAGGCGTACATGCGCGAAATCGCCTGCGAAAGCTGTAATGGGGCTCGACTAAAGCCTGAAGTTTTAGCTGTAACTATCGGCAATAAAAATATCTCTGAGATCTGTGAACTCTCAATCGCAGATTGCGCAACTTTCTTGAAGCAGATCAAGCTCAACAAGCGTGAGGCTCAGATCGCAGAACGTGTAATGAAGGAGGTCAACGCTCGTCTTGGCAATGAAGGAGGTCAACGCTCGTCTTGGCTTCTTGCTCGATGTTGGTCTTGATTACCTTTCACTTGCCCGCCCTGCTGGATCTTTGTCAGGTGGAGAAGCGCAACGTATTCGTCTAGCTACTCAGATTGGTAGCGGTCTTGTGGGAGTTCTCTATGTGCTGGATGAGCCATCAATCGGTTTGCACCAACGTGACAACAAGCGCTTAATCGAAACCCTTACCCGTCTGCGCAATCTTGGAAACACTCTCATTGTTGTTGAACATGATGAAGAAACCATTCGTACCGCAGACTGGATTGTCGAT
>JBEDKL010000062.1:0-4391 GCA_041172145.1 Actinomycetota bacterium | reverse complement strand
GCCTCGGGTGGTTAGCTCAGTTGGTAGAGCAGGTGACTCTTAATCACCGGGTCGGGGGTTCGAGTCCCTCACCACCCACTTACGAAAGTAAGCCCGAGAATCAAGTAAAGCGCTTTAACCCCTTAATCCTTTCTGTCTATTCACTGTGAAGCCCGGTTTCGCAAGGACATCGCAATTTTGATTGATTAACATCCCTTGTATGGCCCTATGTCTTAACCCCCAGTGTCAGAAGCGGGTTGCTTCAAAAAGCAGCAAATGCATTTATTGCGGGGGAACAGAGATCTCTGAATTCACCAGCTACACAAAATCAGAGTCTTTGACTGATGAAATTAGCATTGAGAACTTTCATAAGGTTGCAAAGAACACCCAGCCATTTATTGAGAGAACAATCATCAATGAGGGAACCAAGGTTTCCTTTACATCAAAGATGATTGTGCGCCTTCAATACTTCGCTCGAAAGCTTCTGGGCAGGAGGTAAATACCTTTTCTCCTTAGGGTTTCAGGGATTGAGCCTACGTAGAAACTGATAAAGCTCTGTGAATTTGTTTTCACGCTCAATTTTGGTGCAGTTCAAGTTGCAGGGCATCAGTCACACTCGTACCGTTCAGGGAACCTATTTAAGGAGAGTTATGAAGCTACGAAGCACCATTGCTATTGCCTTTTCCTCTTTACTCCTCGTCGCACTTCCAAATGTGGCGGTTGCTGATTCAGCAAAGCCTGGACAGAGCATGACCCACATAAAGACCGCTGCGGGAGTTGCATCAACTCTTGAAGCAGCAGGGGTAATTCTCTATGTTCAAGGTGGAGCAACATCTGCCCTCATTGGCGAGAATCTAAGTGCAGCTTCCAGCCAGGTTGTATTCCATATTCCAGTAACCGCGAATAAGGCTGGGGTTCAACATGTTGGAAGCAACATTATTTTCTTCAACACAGCGAACAACCAATTCCTCACACTTAAGAATCCTGTAATTGATCTAGCAAAAGGTGTTGTATCAGCAACAGTTCCACAGGCAGGCGATGCAAAGGTTGATGTTCTAGCAATCACCAATGCAGCGCAAGCAAAGCCAAAGATCAAAAATGATAAGAAAGCAAAGCTACGCACCACTGCTTACACAGGTGCCACTTTGGTACTAGCTCCAGGAGTAGCTGCAACAATCGCATCTGTTCTGGGTCTACCAGCTGGTTCATTGCCAGATGGTTTGGCTTTTGGAACAGCTGATGTGTCCTTGTATAGCAAGTTGAAGTAAGGACCAATGATGGAACCAATCTCGCGTCGTTCTCTTTTTGCAGGTGTCTGCGCAGTTGTCGCATTGGGTGGAAGTCAGGTACCTGCTGCAGCAAATGCGGCGGTAAAAAAACTTCCTGGCGGCAAACTCTCGGTCAAGTTGAAGGATTTGCCTGCGCTATCTGCGGTCGGGGGTGCAATGCGGATTGGTTCCATTAAGGGAGTACCTGTTGGAATCGCTCGAGTAGGAACCAATAAATACACAGCCTTTAATCTGCGTTGTCCTCACCAAGGAATCACAGTGACCAAGACCGCCACTGGCTGGATGTGCCCAGCACATAATTCAGAGTTTGAATCCGATGGAGACTTGGTTTTGGGTCCTGCAACAACAGGTTTATCCAAGGTGTCAATCAAAGTAAGCCGTGGTGTTGCCACAATTGGTTAAGGACTATCGTTTGAATATGAAGAAATTATTGCTCATTGCCATTGCTGCACTTGTATTGACAGGTTGCGCCTCTACCCCGAAGGCAAACTCAGAGTTCAGCGCTTCGGACATTTCATTTGCCGAAGAGATGATCCCTCATCATGAACAAGCGGTGTTGATGTCAGATATTGCGTTAACTAATTCGACTAGTGATGAGATATTGGCTTTGGCCCGAGATATCAAAGCAGCACAAGCGCCTGAGATTGAACAAATGAGCAGTTGGGAAGGCGTACAGGTATCGACCCACATGGGTCACATGATGGATGGAATGTTGAGCGATCAGCAGATTCAGCAGTTACGTGATACTGAAGGTGTCACATTTGATCGACTATTTCTCGAAGGAATGATCGCCCATCATCAAGGTGCGATCAAAATGGCCGAAAAGGTAATTGATTCGAAAAGTAAGAAGGTTGCCGATTTGGCGGCTGCAATTATTGATGCACAGGAAAAAGAGATTGCATTCATGCAGGAGCTTATTAAGTTTTACTAAGGAACAAAGCCCAGCTCTCGTCGAATCAAAGGATGAGAGCTGGGCTTTGTTTTTGAATTACTTAGCTGCACCAGCTTCCTTTGCGCCTGGTACTTCTAGAAGCTTTCCTGTTTCAACTTCGTAGACATATCCATGAATAGGAATATTCTTTGGTACCAATGGGTGGCGACGAATGCGCTCTACATCTTCAACAACAGCCTTGTTGCGATCTGCGATTGTTAACCAATCTATGTATGCAGCCTCAGTTGATCCTGGACCCTTGCCGACATCGTAAAAACCTTCTTCGCCAAGTGCAGCGGTCTCAAGACTCTTTGATAGTAGTCCTCGCATTACCTCGTCAGTAAAGAATTCCATGCCGCAATTGCTGTGGTGAATAACAAACCATTCCTTTGTACCCAGAAGCTTGTATGAAATCACCAATGAGCGAATTGCATCATCTGATGCACGTGCACCGGCATTACGAATAACGTGTGCATCACCCTCGCTTAGACCTGCGTACTTTGCTGGATCTAGACGTGCATCCATGCAGGTCAAAATCGCAAATTGACGTGCAGGTGGCAATGCAAGCTTTCCCTTTTCGCCGAAACTTTCAACATACTTCTTATTAGCATCTAATACTTCATTCAAGACTGACATTAATTGCTCTCCGATTTCAGATCTAACAAGAGTGAGCCTCTCGTATCGAAGTGAAAATTAGCAGGATCAAATCAATAAGAGAACTCAATAATTTCTTGCAGTTGCAAAGCCCATGCACCTGCATTTCACTGTGCAGTTTCATGAATACCCATTTACAATTCTGCAATGCTAGGTGGAATCAACAATGGACTCTTCTTGCAATCCTTTGGCGGATTTGCAGGTTTGGCCTTATTAATTCTTGTCCTTAAGTGGGGATTTTCATCCAACAAGCGATTGATAATTACCCCCATCAAGGCGGGCAAGAAAGATGAGTACGGATTACTAAAACCGTTGCAAACACCTAGCAACTACATAGAAGCCCAGATGTCGTTGCAAAAGTTAGTCGATGCCAACATCAAAGCAACGCTGACGCAGACCTTGGATGGCCCACAGTTAATGGTCTTTGAACGAGACCTAAAGGTCGCTCAAGCTGTTCTTGCCGCTAATTAATTGATTCCTTTTTCAATCTTAGGTTCATTGCATCAATTGCAGCTTCAAACTCAGGATCATTGATCTCTTTTTTCCAACGTCCAGATGATGCGTTCTCAGCTGTCATCTTGGTGGTGTGAAAAGCTCGCATGCCAGGTTCATCCTGTAACTGCAAGAAGTCCAGTAGCTTGTTGTAGCTTTCCTGTGGAGCGTTAGTGACAAGATCCTCAAGATTTATAAACATCACTTGATTTTTAGGAACAGATTTCAATGCTTCATGATCTGCTCTAATTCGAGCCTCGATCCATTCAACACCTTCCAAAGGTGTATTGGGACCCCAATTCTTAGTCAGCAAGGATGCAATTACATCTCTGGGATCTCTACGAATCACAATGAACTTTGCTTCGGGAAACAATTTAATTAAACGATGGGCGTAAGTAATATTCATGGGAGTTGTTTCAGCCCAGAACTTCTCGCCTTTTCCACCTTTTTGTTGCGCAATAAATCCTTGCATTAACTTTCTAGCTTGCTTAATTGGATTCTTTTTAATTGATCCCGCATAGGTATTTAGCAGGCTTTGTAAAACGGTCTTATCAATGCCGGCATGAAGTCCTGGTCCATGCGGCGCAGGCGCATCAATCTCCCACCACTTTTGCCATAACTTCTCACTGAACTCATCAAAGCGCTCTCGTCGCTGTAATAAATCCTTCTGCGCGCGCTGGCGATAAGTTCGATAGTGAAAGATCGAGATCTTCTCTCGATTTTCCAGCTGAGAGTTCATGGATCCAAATACAACATCTAGGAAACCGCCACGATTAGCTAAAAACTTGATCTCAGTTGGGTTACTGGTGCGAACAAGCGAGTGTTCATTCAGCAAATCTCCAAGGACCGTGGTTCCGCTTCGGCCTGTTCCGCCTATAAAGACAGGTGTAATGCTGTGAGTTTTCCCAGAACTTCCCATAACTCAAGAATAAACCCTAAATAAGTAAAAGGCACCACTACAGTATTGAAATGAGCACTCAGTTCACTCCGCTGTTTACTGGCGGTTCAGGACGAAGCGGCACCACAATCATTATCAATCTCTTAAA
>JBEDKL010000061.1:0-4417 GCA_041172145.1 Actinomycetota bacterium | reverse complement strand
AAAATTGTTGGAGTAAATCATGCGTATTGGTGTCCTCACTGGCGGCGGAGATTGCCCTGGTCTTAACGCGGTTATCCGCGCAGTAGTTCGTAAAGGTGTTAAAGAGTACGGTCACGAGTTTGTTGGATTCCGTGATGGATGGAAGGGACCTCTTGAGGGTCTGACAATGCCTTTGAACATTGAGACAACTCGTGGAATCTTGCCTCGCGGTGGAACCATTCTTGGCTCATCACGCACAAACCCATTCAAGATCGAGGGTGGCGTAGAAAAGATTAAGGAAAACCTTGAGAAGGCTGGCATCGATGCGTTGATCGCAATCGGTGGAGAAGACACTCTTGGTGTTGCTACCAAGCTCGACGCGCTAGGCGTCAAGGTGATTGGTGTTCCAAAGACGATCGATAACGATCTCAACAACACCGATTACACATTTGGTTTTGATACATCTGTAAATATTGCAGTTGAAGCGATTGACCGTCTACACACAACCGCCGAATCTCACCACCGTGCATTGATCGTTGAAGTTATGGGTCGTCACGCAGGTTGGATCGCACTTCACTCAGGCCTTGCAGGTGGAGCAACATGTATCTTGATTCCAGAGCAGAAGTTCTCAGTTGACAAGGTTTGCGAATGGGTTGAATCTCGTTTCAAGTCTCATTACGCACCAATCATTGTGATCGCCGAGGGTGCAATTCCTCAAGATGGCGACATGGTGGTTAAGGATCAAACCCTTGACTCATTTGGTCACGTCAAGCTTTCAGGAATCGGTGACTGGCTTGCAAAGCAGATCGAAGAGAAGACAGGCAAGGAGGCACGTACCTCTGTTCTGGGTCACATCCAACGTGGTGGAACACCAACAGCCTTTGACCGTGTTCTAGCTACCCGCTTTGGTCTCCATGCAATTACAGCTGCTCACGAGGGCGACTGGGGCAAGATGGTTGCCCTTCACGGCACCAACATCGCTCGCGTTCCGCTTGCAACAGCGACTGAAAAGCTAAAGACAGTTCCTCTTGAGCTATACAAGGAATCAGAGATCTTCTTCGGATAATTGCCCCGCGCAATCACCATTGAACTCTCTAGACTTCTCCAATGAACTCGTATTCGAGCACACAGTTAGACACTCTGTTCACACCTGGTCTTGTGGCTGCACAGCAACCAACCTGGCCAGGTGGACCAGAGGGTCCACAAGTTAAAGCTGCGGTCGCTGAGCTAAAGGCTCTACCACCATTGGTCTTTGCTGGTGAGTGCGATGATCTCAAAGCTCGAATCGCGCTAGCTGCAGAAGGAAAAGCATTCTGGCTACAAGGTGGCGATTGTGCAGAAACTTTTGCATCTGCCACAGCTGATTCAATTAGAAATCGTATTAAAACAATTCTTCAAATGGCTGCGGTCTTGCAGTACTACTCAAGCCTTCCAGTTATCAAAGTTGGCCGTATGGCGGGACAGTTTGCAAAGCCACGTTCTAGCGATTTTGAAACCCGTGGTGATGTGAAACTTCCTGCATACCGCGGTGATGCTGTTAATGATATTGAATTTACTGAAAGTGCGCGTACCCCAGATCCAATGCGTTTGGTTCGCGTTTACAACACATCAGCAGCAACCCTGAACTTGGTACGTGCATTTACTCAAGGTGGTTTTGCAGATCTTCGTCAGGTCCACGAATGGAACAAGGGTTTCATCCGTGACTCAAAGGTTGGCGATCGTTACGAGAAGATGGCTGATGAGATTGGCCGCGCTTTAGCATTTATGAAATCTGCAGGTGTTGATCCTGAAAGCTTTAAATCAGTTGATTTCTTTGCAAGCCATGAAGCGCTAATCATGGAGTATGAAAAGGCGTTAACACGTATTGATTCACGTACCGGTGATGCATATGATGTTTCAGGCCACTTCATCTGGATTGGTGAGCGCACACGTCAATTAGATGGCGCTCATGTTGATTTCGCATCAAAGGTACGTAACCCAATCGGAATCAAGCTTGGACCAAAATCTACAGTTGAAGATGCACTTGCATTAATCGACAAGTTAGATCCAAACCGCGAACCAGGTCGCATTACCTTTATTACACGTATGGGTGCAAAGAACATCCGCGAAATCCTGCCTGCGCTAGTTGATGGCGTTACTAAATCAGGTGCCAAGGTGTTGTGGGTCTGCGATCCAATGCATGGAAACACCTACGAAGCACCTACCGGATACAAGACTCGTAGCTTTGATGATGTTATGGATGAGGTAAAGGGCTTCTTTGAAGTTCATAAAGCTCTCGGTACCCACCCTGGTGGAGTTCACATCGAACTTACCGGCGATGATGTCACCGAGTGTGTTGGCGGAGGAGAGGAGATTTCACATGAAGATCTCTCATCTCGTTATGAGACCGCCTGCGATCCACGCCTAAATCACGCTCAATCATTAGAGCTTGCATTCTTAGTTGCTGAAATGTTGCGCGATCGCTAATTTTGGCGAGTGCCTCTTCTCATCACCTCTCACAAGACTCCAGTAGGCACCCTCAACTTACTTGCCGATGATCAAATTCTGATCGGTGCAAATCTTTCAACGATTTCTGCATTCAAAGCGGGCAAGGAAGTAAAGATAGTTAAATCAATCCCTGTGATCTCAGATCTAGTTAATGATTACTTTGATGGAGATCTGACCGCGCTTAATGGAATCAAGGTACGTCAACCAGGTGCGCCCTTTTCGCAAGCAGCATGGAAGGCGATGCGCAAGATTGCTCCAGGAAAAACCTGGTCCTACTCAGATTTAGCTGAAAAGGCCGGAAGTCCTGCAGCGGTTCGTGCTGCAGGAAGTGCATGTGCAAACAATGCGATCATGCTTGTTGTCCCTTGTCACCGAGTTGTTAAAACTGGGGGAGCGTTAGGAAATTACGCTTATGGTGTTGAAAAGAAGCAGTGGCTCTTAAGCCACGAGGGCTTTCTTTAAGATTTCAATCGCCTCAGCACACTGAGCATCATCAAAATCAAGGTGTGTAACAAGGCGTGCATACTTTGGACCAAGTGCACTAATCCATAAACCTGCATCCTTACAACGAGCTGCAAGCTCTGCAGCTGTTATTGGAAGCTCAGCAAGATCTAAACCAACAATATTTGTATGCACCGTTGTGGGATCAATCAATGATGAATCAATTGCATGGATGGCCACCGCTAGCTCTTTAGCGCGGCGGTGATCCTCAGATAAGCGATTAATGTTGTTATCCAGCGCGTAATGGGCACCAGCTGCCAGCAAACCAATTTGGCGCATTCCGGCACCGTAACGCTTACGCCATACACGGGCCTTAGCAACACGATCCTTGGTAGAAAGCATGATCGAACCAACTGGTGCGCCTAATCCCTTTGATAAACAGACAGAGATTGTGTCAAAGTATTTTCCATACTCTGCAAAACCAACACCAGATGCAACATGTGCGTTCCAGATACGTGCACCATCTAGGTGCAATGCAAGGCCCAGCTCATCTGCACCTTCACGAAGTGCAGCAATTTCAGTAATTGGCTGAACTGTTCCGCCACCAAAGTTATGGGTGTTTTCAACGGCAATTGCGGTAGTGGAAACCAGGTATGGGCCGCTGTTGGGACGTGCGATTTCAAGGGCATCTGCAGCCTTCAGCAAACCATTCTTTGCTGGAAATGTTCTAGTCGTAATCCCGCTAAATACCGCTGCTGCACCAAGTTCTGCTCTAACGATGTGGCTATTGGTTTCTGCGATCAACTCTTCGCCAGGTGCGACCAGCATTCGGATCGCTAACTGATTTGCAAGAGAACCAGTTGGTGCAAACAATCCAGCTTCCTTGCCAAACATCGCAGCAACCCGCTCTTCGAGAGAGTTAACCGTTGGATCATCGCTGTAAACATCATCGCCAACTGGGGCGGATGCGATCGCTTCACGCATCGCAGCAGATGGTCGTGTAACTGTGTCGCTGCGAAGATCAATTGCCATGTGGCGAGTCTACTTCTGTTCTTTTAATACGATCAAATACATAGCAACTATGACGAGAACTCCGCCTAAGGCACTCTGCAAGGTCAGGCGTTCGCCACCAAAGAGGATTGCAAAGACTGCGGCAAAGACAACCTCCATCGTCAAAATAACTGCAACCTTGGTCGCACTCATATGCGCCTGTGACCAGGTTTGAACGATGAAAGCGATAGCTGTTGCAAAGACTGCGGTAAAGACAACAACGGCCCACACCCCTGAATCAGGCGGAGCTGAGTAACCACCAGGGATGGATGCAATTCCAGACAAGATAGCGCACATCGCTAACTGAACAACTGTCATTGCATACACATCTCGACCGGAAGACCACTTACTTAAGGCAATAATGTGAGCAGCAAAGAAGAATGCGCTGGCAAGGACAAACATCTCTCCAACGCCAACTGAGAAACCTCGAATGGAGAGCAAGGCCAAGCCAACTGTGGCC
>JBEDKL010000060.1:0-4496 GCA_041172145.1 Actinomycetota bacterium | reverse complement strand
GCGATTGTGTATCCAACCTGAACAGTTACGAATGATGATGCTGAAGCGTCACCAACGATGTTGAAGATGTAAGCGATTGGGTATACGCCCCATGTTGCGATAAGTAGTAGACGCAAACGGCCTACAGTCTCTGCAACACCAGCTGGCTGGCGATCCAATGACTTGCCAAGCTCTACGAATAGTACGTAGAGGATGTATAGGAATGGAAGTGTTGATAGAACACCGTATAGAACCTGTGTGTTCTGATCGTTTGAAATCTCACCTGGGTAACCAAGCGCGATCATCGCAGCTGATGCTGGGACCAGACGCATGATGAGTGAGCGTGAAACTTCGCGAGTTAGAGCAAGTACTGCAATTACCTCTACTAGTAGTAGTGGCACAGTTAGTAGCCAGTCTACGTAGCGGTATGCCTCGTTGAATGCATCCTGAGATCCATCAAGCTTGACCATTCCACCTTCTGAAGCATGCTTGAATGAATCAAAGATGCGTAGGTAGTGGTAGCCAGCGATGAATGTAACCATTGATGACATAACCAGAGCGTTACGGTACTTAGGTAGAACACGTTGCTGTGAAACTAGTGTGTAAATTGTGCAAGCGAGCATTGAAATTAGTCCAAACGAGAATACGTTATAGACCAATTGCCATTGGTTGCTATCTAGTTGCATTTAATTAGCCTCCGTGAGGATTATGTGGAGCGATCCTTTTGACCGCTCTCAAACCGCTGACCACGGGAGACCTCGAGGAGCTCCCTTGACCATCGATACCCATAGTGTGAACCTGTTGCGAGCCTTTTGCATCAATAAAAGGGTGATTTTCACAAGATTTTTTTATTCATTTCTCGGCGATTACGCATGAAAAATGGGGCGATTTTCCGTACTAGCCGGTATCGCCCCATTTTATAAATTACTTATTAGTAACTTATTGACCGCTCCACAACTTCATCTCTGCTGCAAAAGGATCAAGACCCATTGGTCCTAACTTCAATGCATAGCTATGGAACTTCTTCATGTTGAAGTTGCTGCCAAGTCGCGCCTTTGCATCTTCACGGGCGGTCATCCAAACACGTTCTCCAACCTTGTATGAAATAGCTTGTCCTGGCCATCCCAAGTAACGATCAGTTTCACTGCGTGAATGATCCTCATCCAGCAAAGCTTGCTCATTAAGTAACTTACGTGAGCTTTCTGCATTCCACACATTGCCATCGAAATCCTTGTAACCAAGGTGCATTCCGATATCAACAACGATTCGCGCAGCACGTAAAGCTTGTGCAGATAGGTAACCCATTTCAATTCCTGGTTCATCAAATGCACCAAGTTCATTCATGAAACGTTCTGCATACAAAGCCCAACCTTCGCCGTATCCGCTGACCCAGGCGGCTTGGCGCTGGTAACGGCTTAAGCGATCCTTCTCAACTGTTGCAGTTCCAATTTGAAGATGGTGACCAGGAACAGCTTCGTGGTACCAGGTTGAAACCAAGTGCCAGTTGCTAACTTCATTCTTACCAAGCATTGGAATCCATGTTGTGCCTGGACGAGATAGATCCTCTGAAGGTGGGTTGTAATAAGGAGCAGAAGCGCTGCCTTCAGGAGCAAGTCGAGCCTCACAAATAGCGATTCGAGGATCAATCTCAAAGAACTCGCCATTCATGCGCTTCATCGCTGCATCTGTGAAATCTTGAAGGTACTTCACTACATTTTCCGGACCAACAACCTTGTACTTAGGATCATTATCCAAAGTATCTGCAACCTCACGAAGTGTTTTTGCTTCAGGGTTGATTACCTTGGCAAGCTCCCACATACGATCATTAATCGCCTTGAGCTCCTGCTTACCCCACTCGTATGTTGCAGGTAGATCAAGCTGAGCACCTGTGAAGTAGCGAGCCCAGACCGCGTAACGCTCTGCACCAACCGCATCATCGGGTGTTGCTATTGGTAGGTACTTAGTTCGCAAAAACTCAGCGGTTTCAGCCGATGCCTTTTCTGCAAGCTTTGCCGCCTCATGAATCGCTGGATACTTTCCATCAGCATCAAAGTTCTTACACATAGCGCTGTATCCACCATTGGCATAGCTATCCAACTGGGCGATAACACCATTTACTTGACGTTGCGCAGTTGTCTTTCCTGACTTAGCAACGGTCAAAATAGTTTCGCACCAAGACTTATATGCGCCATCCACTGCAGCTAAACGCTTAGCAATATTGTCGAAATCTTGAGCATTGTTCTTTGGCATCAGCTCAAAGATTGAACGAACATTTGAGGGTGGTGATGTCAAAACATTCCACAAGACAAATGCTTCCTGGCTGTCATGAAGTGCTAGTCCTGATTCAAGACGCTCGGTCATTACAGCTTTTGCGATGCGATCGATCTCATCGATTGGTTCGAGGGCAGCCAACTTCTTTAAAGTTTCACGGGTTAGATTGGCGCTAACTTCAGCAGCCGCAATAGAAAAGTCATCTAACTTGTCCTGGTTTAAACCATTTCCAAGATAGGTGCAGCCCATTGGGCTTAAAGCTGCTTCTTGATCGATGTAAACATCGCTGATTTCAAATATGGGTGATCTATGAGTCATGGCGCAAGTTTGGCAGTGGCGTGTGGCTTTGTCCACGGGTGAACATCAGTATTTACCCTAGGATTACGCAATGACTCAGGCACCAGTAATACCTCCAAAGCTACGTGGTTGGTTTCACCTAGGTGCTACTCCAGCGGTCATCATCGCCTCCTTGGTTCTTTTCATCTTAAGTAAAGAGTCTCTGAAATTTGCCGTCGCTATTTACTCAATTACAGCGATCATGCTCTTTAGCGTCTCTGCCATTTATCACCGTGTTCCGTGGGTGCCAGCAAAGAAGAAAATTTGGCGCCGGTGGGATCATGCAAATATCAACTTACTCATTGCAGGTTCATACACACCATTTGCAGTTGCCTTGCTTGAAGGTCGCGATCGAACAATTCTGCTTTTAGTTGTGTGGATTGGTGCAGCGATGGGTGTTGGCTTACGAGTCTTTTGGATTAACGCACCACGTTGGCTTTATGTAGCCAATTACCTACTGTTGGGATGGGTCGCAGTTTTCTACACACCTGCGCTGTATCGAGCGGGTGGTTTATGGGTGTTACTACCGATTGCAATTGGCGGACTTTTTTATTCAGTAGGTGCGATCTTCTACGCGCTCAAGCGCCCCGGGCGTGAAGCCAAGTACTTTGGCTTTCATGAGCTCTTCCATATATTCGTTCTGGCCGCATGGATCTCGCAGTACATAGCCATCTCAGTGGCGATTTACAGTAAATAAGCCTTTGCTCTAACCTAAGCCCAGTTCTATAGGTATTTAACTGAGGCGGGGTGCACCATGGCGGAAAAGAAGAGCTTCCTTAACTGGGTCGGCTTTACTGGCGAGGATGAAAGCTCAAACCAACCTTCATCAGTTGATCGCATCCGCGAACTTGAAGCACAGATCGCAGATCTAAAGTCACGTCGCGATATCACCGGTTTAACCAAAGAAGAGTTTGAGATTCTTGCAACAGAGACAGCGATGTCGATGATCAAATCTGCACAGGCTCGTGAAAGTAAGGCACAAGCTGCAGCATCACGTTTGGTTGCAGAGACAACACGTGCGACTAAGGAAGAGTTAGAAGCAGCTGATGCAAAGGCGCGCTCAATTCTTTCAGGGGCTGAAACACGTGGCCGTAAGTACATTCAGACTGCAGAGGCTGAAGCTGAAGAGAGAATTGCACAGGCAGAGGCTGAAGCTGAAAGCTTGATGGAGAGCAAGAAGCGTGAGATTTCAACGCTTGCAACGGCTGCTCGTCGTGAAAGCGAAAGAATTATCACCGAAGCAACAACCGAGGTCTCTGGATATCGCCAATGGCTTGCCGGAGTAATCTCAGAAGCAGAACGTTTATACAGAATTCAAAAGCAATCTCTAGATGCTGCAGAATCTGCCATTCAGCAATCACGTAACCGCTTAGATGGTGCTTTTCAGAGATTAGAAGAGCTTCAAAAGAGTGTTCTAGATAATTTGAATGCAGATGACACTTTGATTAATCCGGGTCCCTTAAAGGTTTCAAGCCAACGCACACGTCCGGCACTTGATGCGCCAAAGAAGAGCGCAAAGCCAACTGCAAAGAAAGCTGCCAAAAAAGCTCCTGCAAAAAAGAGTGCAGCAAAGAAAACAGCTAAGCGCTAATTTAATTTAGCTCATACACGCCATGTCCACTCCCCGAGGCATCCGTTACATACCTGCTATCGATGGCTTACGTGCCGTAGCGGTTATTGCGGTGATGCTTTATCACCTTGGTTTTGACTGGATTCCAGGCGGGTTTTTAGGTGTTGATCTATTTTTTGTTATCTCCGGTTATGTCATTACCCGTTTGCTTCTTGATTCGATTCAAAGAAGTGGTGGCTTGGATCTAAAGGCTTTCTACATTGCGCGTGTTCGCAGACTTCTGCCACCGCTCTTGTTCATGATCATTCTGACAACAATCTTTGTCGGAGCTTGGGCGCCA
>JBEDKL010000059.1:0-4882 GCA_041172145.1 Actinomycetota bacterium | reverse complement strand
AAAGAGTGAACCTTTTGATGCTCAGGGACGTGAAACAGATTTAACCTCTGGAATAACTCTCTAATGAAGGCAATCTATTCACTTTTCTTTGGTGCAGCACTCGGGGCTAGCGCAATCTTTATACATAGTTTTTATCCGCCAGTGGGATTGATTCTTTCACTCATCGCTACAGGGATGGGTATTTGGGCAACGGGGCGAATGTGGGGCAAGCGTTCTTACAAGTTCATCGCAGCAATTGCTTGGGCTTTAGTAGTTCTACGCGCAGGTTTTCCTGGAGTAAATGAAGAGTATTTAGTACAAGGTGATGCAATCGGTGTTTCACTTATAAATTTTGGTTTTATCGCAATTGTTATAGCGATTATTACTCCGCTTTAACTCCAGACCTGACCTTCAGGGGTGTCCTTAATCTCCAAACCAAGGCTCTCTAAATCAATGCGAAGGCGATCGCTATCTGCCCAACGTTTTTCAGTACGTGCAGTTGAACGTTGATCAAGAAGTGATTGCATTTGAGCTGTTATTACCTTTTGCTCAATAGGTCTTTCAAGATCTAATCCCAGGACCTGGTCTGCATAACGAAACACCGCAGCCTTGTTATCTGATGAATCCTTTTCAATTTCTCGCAATCGAATAATTACCTTAGGGGTATCTAAATCAGTATTGAAAGCGTGTTCAATTTCAGCATCAATGCTTATTGCCTTATCTGTTGACCATCGAGCCATCTTCATTCGCCAGCGCTTTAGGGTTTCATGCGCCGCTTCAATCGAGCTCCAGGTGAGATCCATTTGCGAGCGATACTTGTTTTCCAGAAAGCACAACCGAATTGCAAGAGGATCAATTCCTCGTGCGATGACATCACTGAGCAAAACAACATTTCCAGAGCTCTTTGACATCTTTTTTCCCTCAAAAAGCAGGTGTTCGCCATGCACCCAAAGATCGACCGCTTCCTTGTTGATCAAAGCGTTTGATTGGGCTCTTTCATTTTCATGATGCGGAAAGCGAAGATCGATTCCACCAACATGAATATCAACACTGCCATTTAAAAGTTCTAGGGACATTGCAGAGCATTCAATATGCCAACCCGGAAACCCCTTACCCCATGGTGAATCCCAGACCATCTCGGTGCGATCGCCTGCAGCCTTCCAGAGCGCCCAATCCGCATGAAACCTCTTTGCTCCATCTTCGGTGTATTCATATCGGTGTCCTGGCTTTAATGAATCAAGTTTGTTTCCGCTAATTGCGCCATAGCCGGCAAATTTCTGAGCGCTGAAGTAGACAGATGAGTCCGCACCAACATAAGCAAAATCTGCTTCGATTAACTTTGCAATCAGAGCTAACATCATGTCGATGCTTTCGCTAGCACGTGGATACGCAGCTGCATCTTGGATGTTAAGTGATGCTAAATCGGTGTGAAATCTCTCTTCATACTTTCGTGCAATTTCAAATGGATCAATTTTTTCTAGCTTGGCTTGGCTCAACATCTTGTCATCATTGATGAAATCTTCAGACATGTGGCCAACATCGGTAATGTTTTGAATCAAGACAGGAGTAGAGCCATTGAGCCGAACGAGGCGAGCGATTAGATCTGAAAGTAAAAAGGTTCGTAGATTTCCAACATGTGCATCTCGATAAACCGTAGGCCCACAGCAGTACATAGCAATCTGCTCTTTGTGTACATCAACATCCTTTAATGCTCGGGATTGAGTGTCATATAACTTCATTGCTTCTCAATCACCCGCTTCCATACAAAAATCTCATTATGAGAGAACTCAATCACTTCTCCACGCTTATTTCTCAAAGAGTGAGGGGTAACCAAATGCCCCAAAATGTCACGGAAGCCTCCTTGGGCTTCATGAAGCCTGATCGATACCCGTTGGCCGATGAGTTCGGAGAATTGAGATTCGAGCTCTGTTGGCATGTGACAACGATAAACCCACCCTTAAGCATCGACTAGCGGTAAATATCGCGCAGCGGCCTAACTTGGCATTAGAATTCTCGCCAAGACACTTGTTCAAAACTTTGGAGGCCGCTCGTGACCTATGTGATCGCAGACCCATGCGTCGATGTAAAAGATAAGTCCTGCATCGAAGAATGTCCGGTGGATTGCATTTACGAAGGCGATCGCATGCTGTACATCCAGCCAGATGAGTGTGTTGATTGCGGTGCATGTGAGCCTGTCTGCCCAGTAGAAGCTATCTATTACGAGGATGATGTTCCTGGTCAGTGGAAAGAGTTTGGCAAGGTCAACACAGAGTTCTTTATTGAAATCGGCTCACCAGGCGGTGCAAGCAAGGTAGGTCCAACAGGAACCGACCACGCCTCAATCGCAGCGCGACCACCAAAGAGCGAGTAACCATTGCGTGCCCAGCTCCCTGATTTTCCATGGGATGCGTTAGCGCCATACGGCCAAAAGGCTCGTTCACATCCACAAGGGATCATTGATCTCTCGCAGGGGACACCTGTAGATCCAACCCCTGACTTTATTCAGCAAGCTTTACGCGATGCATCAAACTCTCCAAGTTATCCAGTAACCGCCGGAACTCCAGAGCTTCGCGAAGCTATAAAGAAATGGGCAACTGAACGTTTAGGTGCAACAGGTGATTTTGATGTGCTTCCACTTATTGGCTCGAAAGAGTTAGTTGCTTGGCTTCCGACTTATCTTGAATCAACAACTGTTTTGATCCCTGAAATTGCTTATCCGACTTATCACGTTGGAGCGGTGTTAGCAGGTGCAAACTCAGTTCCAGTAGCTATCGATGCCAACAATTGGCCGCAAGCAGATTTAGCGTGGTTGAACTCGCCATCAAATCCAACTGGAAGAGTTCATAGCGTTGATGAAGTTAAGGCATGTAT
This sequence comes from Actinomycetota bacterium, assembly GCA_041172145.1. Taxonomy (GTDB): domain Bacteria; phylum Actinomycetota; class Actinomycetes; order Nanopelagicales; family Nanopelagicaceae; genus Planktophila. The sequence continues at coordinate 2,032 of JBEDKL010000059.1, read as the reverse complement.
TGATTGGTCTCGCAAGAACAAATCAGTATTGATCTCTGATGAATGTTATTTAGAGTTTGATCACACCGCCCACTCTGTTTCAGTTTTGTCTCAAACTGGGGGAGATAACACAAATATCTTGGCGGTTCATTCACTATCAAAGCGATCATCAATGGCTGGTTATCGCGCAGCATTCATGATTGGTGATAGTTCATTAATCGCCCGAATCCGTGAGATTCGAAAGCATGGCGGAATGATGGTTCCACTTCCGGTGCAAAAGGCGATGACAGTTGCGCTTTCAGATAATCAACATGTGGCACAACAGCGAGCTCGTTATAACGCCCGCAAAGATGCTTTGCGGCCAGCGCTCATTGATGCAGGTTTCAAGGTCGAGTTCAGTGATTCTGGGTTGTACTTGTGGTGCACACGCAATGAGGATGCCTGGACAAGTGTTGATTGGCTAGCTGAGCGTGGAATCCTTGCAACCCCCGGAAGTTTTTATGGCGCCCTTGGTCAAAACCATATTCGTATTGCAATGACCGCAACCGATGCGCAAATTGCAGATGCAGTTCAACGTTTGAAGGCGTAAAAGTGGCTGTAGCAATTTTGCTTGTTGGAGGCTTTGGCACACGTTTAATGCCGTTAACTCGCAATACTCCTAAGCCAATGCTTACAGTTGCAGGATTACCAGTAACCGAGCACCAATTAATGATGGCTAAAGCTGCAGGAATCAAGGAGATTGTTTTAGCAACCTCATATCTTTCAGATGTTTTCACCCCATATTTTGGTGATGGATCGCAGTGGGGGATGAGCATTAAATACGCGGTTGAAAAGGAACCACTTGGAACAGGTGGTGCAATTCGAAATGCTGCGCAGTTGCTAGATACCCAAGAGTCGGTCGTAATTTTAAATGGCGATGTTTTAAGTGCACATGATCTTTCAGAACAAATAAGACAACATGAAGCACATGATGCTGATGTAACTTTGCATCTGACTCAAGTAGAAGATGCTCGTGCATTTGGATGTGTTCCGACTGATGCCGATGGTCGAGTTACCGCATTTCTTGAAAAAATGGATAACCCTGTTACCAATCAAATTAATGCGGGCTGTTATGTATTCAACCCACGAGTTATTTCATCAATTCCATTAGACACTGTGGTTTCTGTCGAACGCGAAACCTTTCCGCAGTTGGTTGCACAAGGTGCCAAGATCTTTGGATACCTTGAAAACGCTTACTGGTTAGATATCGGAACACCAAAGGCTTTGCTGAAGGCCTCGACAGATATTGTTCTTCGCACCGGTGCTGGTCTAGTTATGCCAGGTGCAACAGTTGATCCAACCGCCCAGATCACCGCAGGCAGCTGTGTCGGACGGGGCTGTTCGGTAGGGGCGGGCAGCCTGATCCAAGGCTCGATTATCGAAGCGGGCGCGGTTATTGGAAGCCAAGTGATGGTTACAAACTCATTTGTTGCTGCAGGGGCTGTTGTTGAAAATGGCGCCAAAATAGGCTCATCTTTTGTCACAAAGGGCGAAATTCTGCCGATTCCTCAGTAGATCAGGCTCAATTTCCCCATCACGGGCTTGACATGAGCGAGTTACAAGCGTCAAGAGGGATGAGACAAGATCTAGCTAATGGAGCATCGACGTTATGCCGATTCAACCCGCAGCCCAGAACTCCCCAATCCCCACTTCAGGTCCAACAATTACTCTCGCATCTGGCGAAAACATGGAGCTTTCATGGCAGGAGCGCGCCCTATGTGCGCAAACTGATCCAGAAGCTTTCTTCCCAGAAAAAGGCGGCTCAACCCGCGAAGCAAAGCGCGTATGTCTTTCATGCGATGTTCGTGCAGAGTGTCTTGAATACGCACTAGCTCATGATGAGCGCTTCGGAATTTGGGGCGGTCTCTCAGAGCGTGAGCGTCGTCGCCTAAAGCGTCGTACTGCGTAAGGTTCTCATTTCTCTAACGAGAAAGTGAGTTATACCTATGGCTTCCCAAGCCGCAGTCGATAAGCATCGTGTAACCGCTGTTCTTGTTTCCCACAATGGAGCGGT
>JBEDKL010000058.1:0-5048 GCA_041172145.1 Actinomycetota bacterium | reverse complement strand
CCAACTGCAACAACCTCATCAGGGTTTACACCCTTGTTTGGCTCCTTGCCGCCGGTTAACTCTTTTACAAGTTCAACAACAGCTGGCATACGAGTTGATCCACCAACAAGTACAACTGAGTGAATCTTGTCGATTGGAATTCCTGCATCCTTAAGAACAGCCTGGAATGGCTTCTTGCAACGCTCTAGTAATCCAGCTGTTAACTGCTGGAACTGTGCACGTGTAATTGTTTCATCTAAGAACAATGGATTCTTTTCAGCATCTACTGTGATGTATGGAAGATTGACTGAAGCAGATTGTGATGATGAAAGTTCGATCTTTGCCTTTTCAGCAGCTTCACGAATACGTTGCATCGCCATCTTGTCTTTAGTTAAATCAATTCCATTTGCAGAACCAAATGTTGTTACTAGGTGATCAACTAGTGCTTGATCCCAGTCATCTCCACCAAGGTTGTTATCGCCGTTGGTTGCCTTAACTTCAACAACACCATCGCCGATTTCTTGTTTGTTCCTTGTCAGCTTTATCTAAACCATATGCGAGCGCAGCAGCTGTTGGCTCGTTGATGATGCGTAGAACATTGAGTCCTGCGATCTCGCCAGCTTCCTTAGTTGCTTGACGCTGTGCATCGTTGAAGTAAGCAGGAACGGTAATAACCGCATCCGTTACTGTCTCGCCCAAGTACGCCTCTGCATCGCGCTTTAACTTCTGCAAGGTACGTGCTGAAATTTCTTGTGATGTGTACTTCTTGCCATCGATGTCGATGGTCCAGTTAGTACCCATGTGACGCTTAACGGAACGGATTGTGCGTTCTACGTTGGTCACTGATTGACGTTTTGCGACCTCACCTACGAGCACCTCGCCATTTTTTGCGAATGCCACGATAGATGGGGTTGTGCGTGCGCCTTCCGCGTTGGCGATAACTGTTGGCTCGCCACCTTCAAGAACGGATACGCAGCTGTTAGTAGTTCCGAGGTCGATTCCGACTGCTCTAGCCATTGTTTGTGCTCCTTTTGTCCCTCTCGAGCCTGATCTAGGGTCGAGGATTGCTGAACCTGAGTCGATCTTACCCAAAAGGTTGAGTCAGCGCGACTCAGGTTTCATAGGGGATAACACCGGACCTTCCCTCTTTATTCCTCTGGGCCCTGCCCTAGCCTTACCCCATGAACCTCGCACTCGCAGGCCTGTCCTATGGCATCACCGTTGTCGCCCTCGCCCTTTTAGCTGTTCGCACCAAGAAGCTGATTGGTATCTATAAGAAGGGTCAACCAGATTCAACTCGTGGCAACGATAAGAAGTTGCGTTTCAAGATGGCCTTTGGCGAGATCTTTGGTCATACGAAGATGTTCAACTTTTCAGTTGTAGGTCTTGCCCACTGGTTTGTAATGATGGGCTTTTTCATTTTGTTTGGAACTTTGGTTACCGCATATGGACAGTTGATTAATCCGCACTTTGCGCTGCCAGTGATCGGACATTTCTGGGTTTACGAGTACATCACCGAGTTAATTGCTTGGGCAACCGGTATCGCAATCGTTGCTTTGATCGGAATCCGCCAGGTAACACTGCGCACAAACAAGCGTTCACGTTTTGCTGGCTCTGGAAACAAGAAGGCGTATTACGTCGAAGCAACTATCTTGCTGATTGTTTTCTGCGTTATCGCCTTGCGCGGTCTAGAAGGCGCGTTGTCTGATTACACATCCTGGAACCGTCACTTCATCACAACCTGGTTTATCGCAGCGATGTTTAAGTCGATGACAATCGGCCAGTTGGAAAACTGGATTCAAATTGTTGCTGCCATCAAGATTGTTGGATCGATGGCTTGGTTCATTGTTATCGCAAGCAACTTAACGATGGGTGTTGCTTGGCACCGCTTCTTAGCGCCATTTAATATCTTCTTCCGTCGTAACGCTGATGGAAAGTCATCACTTGGTGCACTGCCAGCAATGATGTCGCATGGCGAAGAAATCAACTTTGAAGATCCAAAGGAAGATGATGTCTTTGGTTTAGGAACACGTGCCGACATTTCCTGGAAGGGTTTGTTGGATATGTCTACATGTACCGAATGTGGACGTTGCCAATCTCAGTGCCCTGCGTGGCACACTGAAAAACCATTGTCACCAAAGCTTTTAATTATGGCTATGCGTGATCACGCCTTTGCAAAGACCGTTGAAAATGAAGCCTTAGTTGGTGAAAACTCACCGATTAGCTTGGATGTTTTGTGGTCATGTACTACTTGTGGTGCGTGCGTCAACGAGTGTCCAGTAGATATCGAACATGTTGATCACATCGTTAACATGCGTCGTTTCCAGGTATTGGTTGAATCCGAATTTCCATCAGAGCTTGGTGGAACATTTAGAAATCTTGAAAAGGCTGGTAACCCTTGGGGTGCTAACCGCAGTGATCGTGAAGCGTGGATCGCTGAATGTGATTTTCCGATTAATGTGGTTGAAGGCGAACTACCAGAAGAGGTTGAGTACTTGTTCTGGGTTGGTTGTGCCGGCGCATATGAAGAGCGTGCAAAGAAGACAACCAAGGCTGTTGCAGAGTTGTTGTACATGGCAGGTGTGAACTTTGCAGTTCTTGGTAAGAAGGAAACCTGTACAGGAGATCCTGCACGTCGTGCTGGAAATGAGTTCTTGTACCAAATTCTTTCACGTGAAAATATTGAAACATTTAATGTTGCATTTGGCAGCCGACCAAAGGGTAAGAAGAAGGTTGTTGTAACTTGCCCGCATTGCTTTACAACAATTGGTCGCGATTACGGTCAGCAAGGTTTTGAACTTGAAATGGTTCACCACACACAGTTGCTCAATCAACTGTTGCGCGAAAAGCGTTTGCTACCAATCAAGATGTCTCACACTGCAATGACCTTCCATGATCCTTGCTACTTGGGTCGTCACAATGAGATCTATCAACCACCACGTGAGATTTTGGAAGCAACTGGTGTTGAGCTAACTGAGATGCCACGTAACAAGGAACGATCATTTTGCTGTGGTGCAGGTGGCGGTCGTATGTGGATGGAAGAGAAGATTGGTACGCGAATCAACATCAACCGTGTTGAGGAAGCGATCGCAACGGGTGCTACAGAGTTAGCTGTCGCCTGTCCTTTCTGTCGCGTAATGACCAGCGATGGAATGAACGCCAAGGAGTCTGCCGTCGAAGTCTTAGATGTTGCTCAGGTTCTTCTGCGCTCCGTTAAAGAAAACTAAGCGTAAATACCACCCGTTCTCAGGCAACTATCAGGCTGTGAGAGCATTCTCTAGTCATGACCACAACCATAGAAAAGAACAGCCAGCGCATTCTCGTCGTTGATGATGAAGCGAGCATCAGCGAACTGATTTCTACAAGCCTGCGATTTGTGGGCTTTGATGTCCGCACTGCGGCCAATGGTGCAGAAGCACTCCGTGTAGCTGAAGAGTTCAAGCCACATGCAATGGTTTTAGATGTCATGTTGCCTGACCTTGATGGCTTTGAGGTGTGCAAGAAGATCCGTAATGAAGGTGTTGATACAGGAGTTTTATTCCTGACCGCTAAAGATGGCATGGATGACAAGGTCAAGGGTTTAACTCTTGGCGGCGATGATTACATGACTAAGCCATTTTCATTGGAAGAGCTTGTTGCACGCTTGCGCGCACTTCTCCGCCGCACAGGTGTGGATCAAATTGAAATTGATGATGAGAAGATGCGCTTTGCCGATCTTGAACTAGATGAGGCAACTCACGAGGTTCGTCGCGCAGGCGAATTACTAGATCTTTCTCCAACTGAGTTTGCACTGTTGCGCTACTTAATTATTAACGCAGATCGCGTTGTATCAAAGGCGCAGATTCTTGATCATGTATGGCAGTACGACTTCCGTGGTGACATGGGAATTGTTGAAACCTACATCTCATACCTGCGCAAGAAGATCGATGCCTTTGATCCACCACTCATTCACACAGTACGTGGAGTTGGCTACCGCTTGCGGATGCCGCCTAAGTAATAGATGAGATCACGCACCCAAATTGCAGATTGGACAAATACAAGTCTACGTAATCGTTTAACGATCGGCGTCTTGGTTCTTTCTGCAATTGGGTTTGTGGGTGCAGGTTTAGGTTCACAAGCTTTACTTCGTAATTATTTGATTAGCCAGGTAGATGAACAGCTAATTAGCGTTGTCGGTGGTGTTTCAGATCGTTTAGATCGGGCGGGTATTGAAAGTGATCGCGATGATGACGATGACAACGCGGCTACCCGAACAGTTACACCACTTAATCGCGTTCCAACATCTATCTCGGTAACGGTTCTAGATCCTTTTGGTAACTTAATTGGTGGCATCGGTGGCGATCTAAACTCCAATGAAATCACTGATTATGTGCGGGGTTTACTGCCCGGAGAGGTTGCTGCATATGGCAGTAAGCCTTTTACTATTGAAGCACCCGGCTCTGATTTTCGAGTCGCAACAACTGTTTTACCATCATCACTTGGTTCGGTAATTGTCGCTCAATCATTGGCAGATTTTGATAAAACAACGAGACAAATTGGTTCGGTATTTTTAATTATTGGTAGCTTGGTTTTGCTTTTCATCGCAATCGCATCGCGCCAGGTCGTTAAGGTTGGTATGCGTCCGTTGCAAAAGATCGAAGAGACCGCTGAAAAGATCGCCGCTGGTGATCTATCTGCTCGTCTGGATAACTTTGAACCAGATACCGAGGTGGGTCGTTTAAGTACATCACTGAACACGATGCTTTCGCGCATTGAAGAATCTTTTGATGCTCGCACCAAGAGCGAGGATAAGTTGCGACGATTTGTTGCAGATGCCAGCCACGAGCTGCGAACACCATTAACAGCGATCCGTGGCTTTGCAGAGCTACATCGTCAAGGTGCGGTTCCTGCTGGTGAAAAGACAAATGAGTTAATCGCACGCATTGAAAAAGAGTCGATGCGTATGGGTTATCTTGTAGAAGATTTATTGATGCTTGCACGTATGGATCAATCACGCGAACTTGTAATTTCAGATGTTAATTTAAGCGAATTAGTACAAGAGGCGGTTACATCGGCGCAAGCTGCAGGTC
>JBEDKL010000057.1:0-4573 GCA_041172145.1 Actinomycetota bacterium | reverse complement strand
AACATCACCCAATCCTTTGGCGCAGAAAGTGCGGCACAGTGGGATCGCATCATGAAGCGTGCCGAGCGGATGTGGGATGTCAGCCGTGGACCATTTATCGAATCTGAATTGAAATCCCCTATCTCTTTGATTAAACGGATCACCTTCCTGCGCGATATGAAGATCATTGCGCCATGGAAAACCCTGCGAGTTCATGCTGATGAGATTGTGAAGGATCAGCGACTTCGTTTCATCATGGATCGCTACGCAACATATAGCGGATCAGATCCACGAAAAGCACCCGCAGTTTTATCAACGATTGCATTTGTTGAGGAGAGTTTTGGGGCGTGGCATATCAAGGGTGGCTTGGGCCAGCTCACGGAAAAGGTGTACCAGCGCGCAGTAGATGTAGGTGTGAGCTTTCACCTGAACTCGCCTGTTTCAGCGATTACAACTGAGGGCAAAAAGGCCACAGGTGTAATCCTTGCCGATGGAACCGTTGTTAAAGCCGATGCTGTCGTCGCCAATGCTGATGCATCATTGGTCTATAACAAGTTGATTAAGGGTCATAAGCGCACCTTGAAAAAGGCACGTAAAAACATTGAAAAGGCCGATGTATCAGTTGCAGGCTTTTCATTGTTGCTGGGAATGCGTAAGGATCCTGATCAAGTTCTTAACCATCACACAATTTTGTTTCCTGAAAATTATGACGCTGAATTTGATGCGATCTTTTCCCATGGCAAACCGGTCGAGAAGCCAACCATCTATATTTGCGCTCCACAGGATCCCGAGATGACAAAGGATGAAACGCTCGAAGGTTGGTTTGTTTTGGTGAATGCGCCAACTCATGGGCAGTTTGATTGGAACGATAAAGAGTTTGCTCGCAACTACGCCAATAGCATCATCGATCAAATCGAAGCGCGTGGTATTTCAGTGCGCGATCGTTTGGAGTCTCTAACGATTAGAACTCCCGCTGATTTAGAGGCAGCAGTTCATGCACCAGGTGGTGCCATCTATGGAACATCTAGCAATGGTGCTCGCGCAGCCTTTTTGCGTGCAAAGAACCGTTCACCGATCAGGGGGCTGTACTTAGTTGGAGGATCTGCTCACCCAGGTGGTGGATTACCTTTGGTTGGAATTAGTGGAGATTTAGTTACGGAAGCAATTGGCTACGAGAAAAACGCACGACACTAATAAAGCTGTAACACTGAATCACAAAAAAGAAAGTTGAAATTGCGCTCACTCCTGGAAGTCCCACAAGATCGAATACCAAAACGATAAAGATATAACTTGCTCGCATTGGGCGCTCGGCCGGTGTAACAACACCTAAATCACTGACACCCAATGAAATCAACTTAGTACGTGCGTACTCTTGAAATGCAGCTACACACCAAAAAGCGATAGGAAGCCAGGCTGGTACCCCAATCACATATAGGGTATAAAACCACAGCGCTTCACTGATCCGATCTACAACTGAATCAAGGGTTGCTCCCCACTTGCTGTCACGCTGCTGAAAGATTGCAACACTTCCATCGATTCCATCGCAAAAGAGCGAGAAGACCAAGAAACCAATTGACCACCAAGTTTGTGCAGTTAATGCGGTTCCGACCGCACCTAACAAACCCAAATAAGTAAGAGCGTTAGGAGAAATCCGCAGCAAGGTGCAGATCAAACCAAAGCGGTAAGAGATGTTGAGCCAAGCCCCGACGATACCTTTTGTTTCAGCATCATTGTGCAAGGAGCTCCACTTTGCCTTGAACTCTTGATTACTGAGCATTGTTGAGCTTTCTGTAGATTTCTTGGGTAGCAGTTGAGCTGTTCATTGTGTAAAAGTGTAGACCCGGTGCACCTGCCCCCAAGAGCTCTTGGCACAGCGATGTTGCTATCTCTACACCTAGTTCGCGCACAGCTTGTGGATCATTTTCAACATTGGCAAAGGCTTGGGCGATTTGCGAAGGAATTGGAGTTCCACCGAGTTCTGCCATGCGATGTAGTAGCTTCACATTAGTGACAGGCAAGATTCCGGGAATTATTACTAACTGTGAACCTCGATCGGCCAGAGCTTCAACTAATCGTGTGTACCGCTCTGCCTCAAAGAAAAATTGGGTTGTGGCAAATGTTGCACCAAGTTGTTCTTTACGAATCAGCACATCAATATCTTTTTCAAACTCTCCACCTGATGCAGGGTGACCATCTGGAAAGGCCGCGACTCCGATTGTGAAACCACCAAACTCATCGGCTAACTGAACTAATTCATCGGCATGATTGAAACCACCTGGTGTTGGAGTCCATGGCGCACTTGGTCCCCCAGTTGGATCTCCGCGAAGTGCCAAAATACTTTTGATTCCTGCTTCCTTATAGCTATGCAAAATTGCAATTAATTCATCGCGAGTAGATCCGACACAGGTCAGGTGCGCCACGGTGGAGATTCCGGTGCGTTGTGTGATTTCTCGAGCGATTCGAATTGAGCGATCTCGGGTAGAGCCACCTGCACCATATGTGACAGAGACAAAGTCAGGGGCGATTGATTTGAGCCCTTCGATGGCAGCCCACAGCCGATCTTCACCCTCAACATCCTTTGGAGGGAAGAACTCGAATGAGTACGAAGTGCGAGATACCACGGAGTGAGGGTACCTTTACTGCGTGAGTTCAGAGCCGAAGGCAACATTAAAGAGCGTACGAGGCGCGGTTGAAGAAGAGTTAAGCATCTTCCTTAACCGAGAAAGTGCGTATCTGAATTCGATCTCATCAGACCTTTCCCCCGTCTCGGAGTCTCTGACCTCCTTCTTGCTGGATAGCGGAAAGCGTCTTCGTCCATTGTTTGCTTACGCGGGTTTTGCAGCTGCAGGAGGAGTCATTGAAAAACCAATGACTCGCGCAATGGCTGCACTTGAACTCTTGCAAGCCTGCGCATTGATTCATGATGATTTGATGGATGGTTCAGACACCCGCAGAGGAAAGCCATCGATCCATCGTCACTTTGAATCAATTCACACACACAATCAACTCGATGGTTTTGCTCAGCAATATGGTTTATCTGCAGCGGTCCTGTTGGGTGATTTGGCTTTAGTCTGGTCAGATCAAATGCTCAACAGTGCAGGGCTTTCAACGCAGCAGTATGCGCGAATGATTCCGTTGTATAACGAGATGCGTGTTGAATTAATGGCAGGACAGTTCTTGGATATTCATGAGCAGACTCAGAAAAACACAAGCACCGAACGTTCTATGAAGATTGCCCGCTACAAATCAGGTAAATACACCATTGAGCGTCCATTACATCTTGGTGCTGCACTGAGCGCGCAACCAAGTGATGAAGTTCTTGCTGCTTTGTCCGCCTACGGTTTACCTTTAGGTGAAGCCTTCCAACTTCGTGATGATTTGCTAGGTGTCTTTGGAGATCCATCAGTTACGGGCAAGCCGGCAGGTGATGATCTACGTGAAGGTAAGCGCACGGTGTTGATTGCGATGACCCACGAACGTCAATCTGCATCACAGGCCGAAAGTTTCAAGAAGTACTTTGGTCGCCCTGATCTAGATGCGCAAGGCGTTGCAGTTATGCAAGAGATCATTGAGTCAACAGGTGCGCGCGCCGAGCTTGAATCAACGATTGAGAAACTTACGGATGATGCCCTGTCAGCGGCCGAGTCACAGTTATTCACCAACGATGGAAAGGCTTTGCTCGTCGAGCTAGCTAACATCGCAACTAAAAGGAGTGCCTAATGCCTGCTCGCGTTAAAGGACCTACAGATCATGTCGTCATCGTTGGAGCAGGTTATGCCGGCTTAAGTGCTGCACTTCGTTTAGCTGGTGCAGGTCGCAAGGTAACTGTTATTGAACGCGAGTCAGTCCCAGGTGGTCGCAGCGGTTTACTCAAGAAGGATGGGTACTCATTTGATACCGGTCCAACTGTTTTAACAATGCCATCACTAATTCAAGATGCATTTAGCTGCGTCGGTGAGGATATGAAGGATTGGGTAGAGCTCATGCCCGTTTCACCTTTGTATCGCGCTTACTACGCGGATGGTTCTCAGTTAGATGTCCATGCAAATACCAAGCAGATGGAAGCCGAGATTGCAGAGAAGATCAGCCCGGAAGAGGCTGCGGGTTACGCAAAGTATGTAGATTTTGTAACCAAGTTATACAAATACGAGATGAATGATTTCATCGACAGAAATATTGATACACCATTTAATTTGCTGACACCTAACCTTGCGCGTCTGATTGCATTAGGTGGCTTCCGCCGCCTATCGCCAAAGGTCAATCAATTTATGAAGGATCCACGTCTTCAGAAGGTGTACTCATTCCAAGCAATGTATGCGGGTGTTAGCCCACAGCAAGCGTTAGCAATTTACGCAGTTATCGCTTACATGGATTCAGTCAATGGCGTTTTCTTCCCTAAGGGTGGAATGCATGCAGTGCCTCGCGCCATGGCAGCTGCTGCGCAAAAGCATGGTGTTGAGTTTAAGTACAACACAACTGTCACAAAGGTTGATGTACAAAATGGTCGTGCAAAGGCGGTTATCACTGAAGATGGTCAGCGCATCGAGTGCGATGCAATCATCTTGAACCCTGATCTACCTGTTGCTTGGCGTGA
>JBEDKL010000056.1:0-4583 GCA_041172145.1 Actinomycetota bacterium | reverse complement strand
CTGGTCGAACTGCTGCCTTCTTGATTCGCTCTGAAATAGCCATATGGACATTCTAAAGTGCATAGATCACTCTTATAGAGACGTGGTGTTCATGTTCCTGACACTTTTATACGAGAGAATATGAACCATGGCGTTGCGCATAACAGGCTTAGGCGAGGAGATCGCATCTGTTACTGGCCTGCCCTGGCACCTTCCTCTTGAACAGTGGCCAGAGGACCCCGCCCTTGCAGAAAAGCGCGGAATTTCCCGCCATATTGTGCGTTTGGTCAGGGCAAGTAATGACCCAGATGCAGAGGTCTATGCGGTCAAAGAGACGGTTTCAGAGTTTGCCAACCGCGAGTACAAAATACTTCGCGAGCTTTCTCACCTCAACGCACCATGCGTAGAACAGGTAGCAGTTGTTGAAGGCAGAGTTGATGCAAATGGTGAAGAGTTGCCATGCGCAATCGTTACTCGCTTTCTTCCATACTCACTTCCTTATCGCGTGCTCTTATCTGGCGCTGTAACTCCACATGAGATTACGACTATGGCAAGCGCTTTAGCCTTGCTATTGGTTCGATTGCACCTGCTTGGTTTTTGGTGGGGAGATTGCTCTCTTTCAAATACCTTGTTCCGTAGAGATGCAGAAGGTTTTGCTGCATATCTTGTTGATGCCGAAACTGGTGAGTTCCAAAAAACTTTAAGCGATGGACAACGAGAGCATGACCTAGAGATTGTTCACTTCAATGTCGCTGCAGAGCTTGAGGATTTAGCGCTCTCTGGTGTCTTGTACCCAGGAATGGATCCAGTTCGTGCATCTGAAGCGGTGATTCGTCGTTATCGCAGAATCTGGTCAGCACTTAAAGAGAGACAGTTGCTAGATCCCAAGGATCGTCATGCCGTTGAACGCGCAATGCGTCAGCTACATGATCTTGGTTTTGCGGTAGAAGAGGTAGCGGTCACGATTGATGGCGATACTCAGATGATCTCTTTCCAACCTAAGCTTGTTGCTGCGGGTTATCACTCTCAACGTTTGCGTGAATTAGTTGGATTAGATGCAGAAGAATTGCAAGCAAAGCGATTGCTGGCATCCTTTGATCGATATAACGCCCGTGAAAATAAGATTGGAATTCCAATCCAAGAGATGGCTAAAAAGTGGATCTTCGAAGTCTTTGAACCAGTGATTAATAGGGTTCCTGATCACATGAGGGGCCGTGTAGAGCGGGCCCAGATGTTCCATGAAATCCTTGAAAATCGCTGGTATTTAAGTGAAAAAGCAGGTTATGACGTTGGGTTAGAAGCAGCAACTGACAACTACTGTGCTGAAATTTTGCCACTTCGCCGCGACTCAGGCGTTGACTTAGTTGTTGAATAGATAGGATGGCAACATGAGTTTGCCTCCTAACTTCGGTCAAGCCTTTGACCTAAGTTCATTAACCAAACCAAAGGTTGATCCTTCAGTACCGATGCCGGGTATTGAGGTATCGGTTGAAAACTTAAGCAGCGATATTCTCCCACTATCTCTTGTTCGTCCAGTCATAGTTTTAATGTGGTCGCCACGTTCAGTTGAATCTGTTGAGATGGTCAAGCTATTGGGCAAATTGGAAGGTGATTACAAAGAGGCATTTGTACTTGCACGAGTTGATATCGAAACCCATCCTCAAGTTGCGCAGGCATTTCAAACTAAATCCATCCCATATGCGGTTGCAATCATCGCTGAACAAATGGTTCCACTCTTTGAACAGCCATATCCAGAAGCACAGGTTCGCATGGTGCTTGATAAAGTTTTGACTCTTGCATCTGAACAAGGAGTTGGACAAGCTCCTGTTGAGCAAATGGAGCCGGAAGAGATTGAGGCGATGGATGCCCTAGAGGCTGGCAACCTTGTTGCAGCAGAGGCTGCATACAAGAAATGGTTGGCTCGCAAACCCGTAGAAAATCTAGCAAAGCTTGGATTAGCCCAGACTCAGTTATTGATCCGCACCGAAGCATTGGATCTCAACGCTGTTATTGAGCAATCTACACAAAACCCAAGTGATATTGATTTACAGTTAAAGGCTGCAGATGTTGAAATAGTAAATGGTGGGGTAGAGGCCGCATTTACTCGTTTGCTTCATGCGATTCGGGCAACAACAGGTGATGACCGTGCCAAGGTCAAGGATCACCTACTCAATCTTTTTGCTCTAGTTGATCAAAGCGACCCTCGATTGGTGGCGGCTCGTAAAGAGCTTGCTAGTGCGCTATTTTGAAAAAGATCATCAATGTTGAGCAGGAACTCAACCTTATTAAGGCGCTTTTCTTTCTCTTTGGCTTACTCATTATGTCCTGGGTGCCTCGCTTCCCAGAGGTAAAGGCAAATCTCCAACTTACAAATGGTGAGTTTGGATCACTTGTGAGCATGGGAGCGATTGGAAACCTGGTTGCACTACTGACAGTAGGCCACTTGGTACACAAATATGGAGCTCGTTGGATACTTCATTTCGGAGCATTTATGCTCGCAACGAGCTTAATCTTTCTAACTCACAGCACCTCGAGTCTGCTCTTTTTGATTTTCATCATCCTTCAAGGTGGGGCAATCTCAGCATTCCATATCTCAATTAACTCGCAAGGTTTCTTTTTCCAAGATAGAACAAAGAAGCAGATCATTACATTGCTCAGCGGGTTTTGGAGTAGCGGGGCTCTCATCACCTCAATTATTGCCGGTCTGCTCGTTGATCGAGTTGAACTAGGAACCTATACCAACTACTTGTCAGCCTTTTGTTTTGTGGCGATGTCTTACATTATTCACAAGTTATCTCCAAACCTTGTTAAAGCGGATCTGAATCCAGATTCAGACCATCGTGCACGTGACATGTTTAAGGGCTTTAAAATCGATAAACAAGTTTCAGCGGCTTTGTTATTGGTGATCATGCTTGAGTATGCAGTCAGTGATTGGGCAGCAATCTATGTGAAAGAGGATATGAAGATTGTTGGAGGAATCCATACCCTTCCTTACATCCTTTTCACCTTAGCAATGATTATTGGTCGCTTAAATCTTCACAATCTTTTGCCTCGATACACAATTGAGTTCCTAGTTGTGAGAGCATCTCTGTTATCAGGGTTGTCATTTATTGCCGGAATTATGGCTGTCACCATTGTCGGCACCGCTAATCAGACTCTTGTAATTCTCATTCTGTCGATTAGCTTTACTGTCGCAGGTTTAGGTTCATCCTTTTTGGGTCCATCGGTGATGAATGCGGCAAATACACGCTCAAAGTTTCCATCTAGTGTGGTTATCGGCCAAATTGGCGTCATCAATATCACCTTGGTTTTTGTTGTCCGATGGGTGGTTGCTTGGACCGCTCAAGCGACCTCATTGACTATCGCCTTACTCATTCCAGCGGTTATGTTGTTAACCGTTCCTTACTTTGCAAAGATCTTTAAGAACGCTTAAACCAAACCGTTGCTAGCGGTGGAATTCTCACAGAAGCGATTTGAGATGCACCGACAACTAACTGCTCATTACTAATTCCACTACCGCCATAAGCTAAATCATCGGTATTCATAACCTCACGCCAGATTCCTGCATTTGGAAAAGGAAGTTGGTAATTCTCATGGGGGACAGGCGAAAAGTTTGTAACGCTTACGAGTGAGGATGCGTTCTCATCCCACCGGGCAAAGGCCACAACATTTGCTGCTCCATCATTGCCGACAAGCCAGGTAAAACCTTCAGGGTTTGTATCTTTCTCCCACAGAGCTGGAGTTGATCGGTAAATTCCATTGAGCTCAGCAACAGTTTTCTGCACCCCTTGATGCTCTGCATACTCAGTTAAGTACCACTGCAGGCCAGCGCTTTCATTCCACTCATCATTTTGCGCAAACTCGCTGCCCATGAACAGCAACTTCTTGCCTGGGTGGGCCCACATAAATCCATACAAAGCTCTTAAGGTCGCAAGCTTTTGCCAGCGATCTCCCGGGAACTTATTTACTAACTGACCCTTGCCATGCACTACTTCATCATGTGACAAAGGAAGCATGAAGTTTTCACTCCATGCATACAAAATTGAAAATGTAATTTCATTGTGGTGATAAATGCGGTGAATAGGTTCATGAGACAGGTATTGCAGGGTGTCATGCATCCAGCCCATGTTCCATTTGAAGCCAAATCCAAGTCCACCCCCTGATGTATCTGCTGTAACACCAGACCAAGCTGTTGATTCCTCGGCGATCATCATGATGCCGGGGTGGGTTTTATAGGCTGTAGATGTGGCCTCCTGAAGCAGTTGAACCGCTTCTAGATTTTCGCGACCACCATGCTTGTTAGGCAACCATTCGCCTTCTTCGCGCGAATAATCCAAGTACAACATCGATGCGACAGCATCAACACGTAAGCCATCGATATGAAACTCCGTTAACCAGTACAAGGCACTTGCAACTAAAAAGTTTCGCACCTCGTTGCGCCCGAAGTTAAAGATAAGAGTTCCCCAATCAGGGTGCTCTCCTAATCGAGGATCTGCATGTTCATATAAAGCTGTTCCATCAAACTTTGCTAACGCCCACTCATCCTTCGGAAAGTGCGCAGGGACCCAATCCAGGATAACTCCGATGCCTGCCTGGTGAAGGGC
>JBEDKL010000055.1:0-4614 GCA_041172145.1 Actinomycetota bacterium | reverse complement strand
TCACAGCACAACTAATTTAGAGCTAGGGCTATCACTGGCTGCGATTATTTTGGCGACCATCAACATGGTGGGTGGCTTTGTTGTTACCGACCGAATGCTCGAGATGTTCAAGGGAAATAAGAAATGAGCCGCACCGTATATGACCTAATCGGTCTTGCTGCAGGTATCGCATTTATCCTTGCTCTCAAGGGGCTTTCACATCCAAAGACTGCCCGCCGTGGAAATTTAATTGGTGCCTTTGGAGCAGGTCTTGCAACATTGGTAGTTTTTTTCTACTCCAATGAGGGTTCATCACTTCCACTCAATAACCTTGGATGGATTCTTGGTGCGATCGCAATAGGTTTGGTAATTGGTGTGCCTGCAGCTCGCAAGGTTCAGATGACTCAGATGCCACAGCTTGTAGCACTCTTTAATGGTGTTGGTGGTGGCGCAGCTGCATTGGTAGCCATCGTTGAATACTTAAACCTTGGCGATAAGGCCACAACAGCTGTTGTTATTTTTACAGTCTTTACCGTCATTGTCGGTTGCGTTTCCTTCAGCGGTTCCATCATTACCTTCATGAAGCTTCAAGAGCTGATGACTACCCGCCCAGTAATTTTCCCAGCGGGCCGCTTTATTATCGCTGCCACGCTTGTATCGGTAATTGGCGTTGGTGGTTGGGTTGTTAACTCACTTGGTACTACCCCGCTATTGATTCTGGCAGCGCTTTCATTGCTCTTTGGTGTTTTGTTTGTGCTTCCAGTCGGTGGCGCAGATGTACCAATCGTTATCTCTTTGCTCAATGCATTCACTGGTCTAACCGTTGCAGCAAGCGGTTACGTACTTGATTCAACGCTGTTGATCATCGCTGGAACACTTGTTGGTGCATCGGGAACAATCTTGACCCGCTTAATGGCAGAGGCGATGGGTCGTTCACTCTTTGGAACTTTGTTTGGTGCATTCACCGCAAAGCCACAAGATGTTGCAGCAGCGGGTGAAGAACGTCCTGTGCGTTCAGGTTCACCTGATGATGTTGCGATCTTGCTTAACTATGCACGTCGCGTTGTTATCGTTCCTGGATTTGGTCTTGCGGTTGCACAGGCCCAACACACTGTTCGCGAATTAGCTGATTTGATGATCTCAAAGGGCATCGATGTTGCATATGGAATCCACCCAGTGGCAGGTCGTATGCCAGGACACATGAACGTGCTTCTTGCAGAGGCAAATGTTCCCTACGATCAATTAGCTGAAATGGATGAAGTTAATCCAACATTTGGTCAGACAGATGTTGCGATCGTCATCGGTGCAAATGATGTTGTGAACCCTGCAGCGCAGACAACACCTGGTTGCCCAATTTACGGAATGCCAATTCTTGAGGTAAACCATGCAGCCAACATCATCTTCCTGAAGCGCTCGATGCGCCCAGGTTTTGCCGGCATTGAAAATGAACTTCTGTACGATCCAAAGACCATGTTGCTCTTCGGCGATGCCAAGGCTTCATTGACTAAGGTCGTTTCTGCGCTCAAAGCGCTGTAAGCGCTTTTCGAAGTAAAGAGTTCGTAGAAATCGTATCTTTGTCTCAAGCGTCCTCGGGTGTGAGCGTCAACCGATTGCATAAAGGCCCTGGATTTCGAAGAACTGCTTTACAAGGAAGGCGCTCCAGTTGCAGGTAGTTGAAAGTTCAATTACTCTGAGGCTCTGAACAAAGGAGCCTTCAATGCCTGCAGTAACCGTTAGCGACATCACCGTATTGCCTCGCGTTAGCGAACTTCCTGGTGCACGCGCACGCAAGGTAAAGAGCATTACAACCGCGCCACAAGGTTACGAGGGTGAAGGCTTTCCTGTTCGTCGTGCATTTGCAGGTGTAGATCTTGCAGAGCTTGATCCATTTATTCACTTAGATGAGATGGGCGAGGTTGAGTACGCACCAGGTGAGCCAAAGGGAACTCCATGGCACCCACACCGCGGCTTTGAAACAGTTACGTACATTATTGATGGAATTTTTGATCACCAAGATAACAATGGTGGTGGCGGAACGATTTCAAATGGCGATACACAATGGATGACAGCAGGGGCCGGAATTCTGCACATTGAAACTCCACCAGAGAGTTTGGTGATGTCAGGTGGTTTGTTCCACGGATTCCAATTGTGGGTTAACTTGCCAGCTGCAAAGAAGTGGTCAGCTCCTGCATATCAGGATGTTCGTGCAAAGGATGTTGCACTGTTAACAACACCAGATGGTGGAACTTTGTTGCGTGTTATTGCAGGAGAAGTTGATGGACACTTTGGTCCAGGTTCAACACAGACTCCAATTACCTTGCTGCACGCAACTGTTGCAGCGGGTGCAGAGTTACGTTTGCCATGGCGCAAGGATTACAACGCACTTGTGTACACAATGAGTGGTTACGGTTTTGTTGGCGATGAAGCGCGTCCGGTACAAGCAGGGCAGTTAGCCGTCTTTGCAGATGGCGACACAATTGTTGTGCGTGCTGCAAATCAGCAAGAGTCACGTTCTCCAGAGTTAGAACTATTTATTCTTGGTGGAGCACCGATTAAAGAGCCTGTTGCATGGATGGGGCCCTTTGTTATGAATACAAAGCGGGAAGTTCTGCAGGCATTTGAGGATTTCCAGAAGGGTCTCTTGGGCTCAATTCCAGCGATTTATAAGGAAGATGCCAAGCCAAAGGCTCCGCTGAATCGCAGTGGCGAGGGTGCGAAGTTGGGTGGCGATTCCAAGCCGGCGGCACAGGAAATTCTTGATGTGCATGGTGCGCCTACAGAGATACAAGAAGGTTAAGCTCTCGATTTCTGTTCGCTCAATCTCTCTTCACTCAATCTTGTAAAGCAGTTCCTCGAAATCCAGGGCCTTTTTCTAAGAATTTAACGCGGGCATACATGGACGCTGGAGACAAAGATACGATTTCGAAGAACTCTTTACTGCGATTGAGCTTCATGTGGCACTGCGTAATTCACAGCCCTTAGCGATTTCGAGGAACTGCTTTACAAGATTGAGCGGTACAAGATGGGTGTGAATAACTTTTTAATCTGTCGGTGGGTGGATTAATAGTTCGGTGCATGACAACCGCGCTACGGATTCCTCGAGAGATCCTCGATATTGAGGTCGCTGAGCTGTTGCGTGCCGTTCCTGGTTACAAAACCCTTGGTGAGTTGATTCAGATCAATCCCCGTTCACTTGGCGAATCCGGGAAGTTGGATTATTTGGCGGCACTTGATCGCCAGGAATCCTGGATATGTGCACTCAAGCAAGAGGCGTTGGTTGCAATCGCTGGTGAGGTCGCCGATGAAGGTGGCGGAATTTTTGGTGCGGTGGATGATGAAGAGCGCGAAGATATTGCGACAGCATTGCGCCTATCCCCAACAACTGCGCAAAATCGAATCGATGTTGCACGCGTCTTGGTGGGCCATCTGCCCAACACTATTTCTGCACTCTCATCAGGTGAAATCTCTACAGCTCATGCAACAGTTATAGCTAGGGAAACCGCCACCGCAATTAGAAATGGATTGAGCGAGGAAGCGGTCTTTCGCGTTGAACAAACCGCATTGGCACACGCTGAGTTCCATACTCCAGGACAGGTGGCGACAAAGGTCAAGACAACAATTGCAAAACTTGCACCAGAAGAGTTTGAAGAGATCGTTGATCGAGCGCGTGATTCACGTCGAGTTTCCTGCTACCCCGAGG
This sequence comes from Actinomycetota bacterium, assembly GCA_041172145.1. Taxonomy (GTDB): domain Bacteria; phylum Actinomycetota; class Actinomycetes; order Nanopelagicales; family Nanopelagicaceae; genus Planktophila. Next base: position 935 of record JBEDKL010000055.1, on the reverse strand, counting down.
CTGATGGAATGGCAACGGTTGTTGCGATTTTGCCTGCGGAGGATGCACAAACAGTGATGAAATCAATTGAGGCATACATTCTGAAGAGAAATCAGGAAAATGAGGTCGATGCGGAGTGGTCAATGCTTTCTGCAGACATGAAGCGCGCTGATGCGCTTACAGCTATTGCGTCTCAGGCATTAGGTGCGATGGCAGAAGATGTTCGTCCTCATCGCCGTCCAATCACAATTAGTGTTGCAGTTGATCTTCCTACCTTGTTGGGATTAGCGGAAAATCCAGGGCAACTTGCTGGATATGGTGCGATTCCAGCATCTGTTGCACGAAAGTTAGCGGCAGATGGTACGTGGCAAAGATTTGTGAGCGATCCAACCACTGGAAACCTTTTAGATTTTGGTCGAGAAAAATACATTCCTCCACAAGAACTAGTTGATTACTTACTTGCTCGAGATCGAACATGTCGATTCCCTGGGTGCCGAAGTTCGGGACAACTTGCAGACATTGATCATGCCCACAGTTGGGAAAGTGGCGGAGAGACAAATCCGGCAAATCTTGGATTGCTATGTCGTCGGCACCATCGAATGAAAACTCACGGTGGTTGGAAGCTGAAGAGCAATGCAGATGGGTCATGCACATGGGAATCTCCAGTTGGAAAGCAATTCTTTGTGCCAGCGCGGCCAATACTTGATGCGGTGTGAGAATTTAATTGATGGCCTGAGTTTTCTCTTTGCGCTCTGAATTAGGCCTGAACTCAATTCAAATGAATGATTAAGTGAGATACTTCAGCAATGATCTGGTGGCCGAATGAAGTTCCAACCCTGCAATATGGGTTGATCACACTTCGCAAGCCTGAAGAACGAGACATCCTTCCTTTATACGAAGGTGTTCAAGATCCAATAATTCCTAAATTCACACGTATACCTGCCAACTACCAAATG
>JBEDKL010000054.1:0-5239 GCA_041172145.1 Actinomycetota bacterium | reverse complement strand
GCGTTCTACAAACTCAACAAAGAGCGGGCAGGCGATTGAAGTAATCTCTAGCTGAGGTGCAGCGGCAAATGCATCCAAATAAGCTTTTGAGTCAATAGTCGCTCGTGTTCCAATAACTCCAATATTTCCGGTGCGAGTGGCGGCAACCGCGCGACGCACAGCGGGTTGAATCACCTCAACCACCGGAATTGAATAACGCTCACGCGCATCTCGAAGCATCGCTGCAGATGCGGTATTGCATGCAATCACAATCGCCTTCACACCTTGTTCAACTAGGTAATCCATAATTTCGAGTGCAAACTCACGAACCTCGGCTAATGGTCTAGGTCCATATGGTCCGCGGGCTGTATCGCCAATATAAAGAGTGGACTCGTTAGGAAGTTGATCAAGAATTGCACGTGCAACGGTTAAACCGCCTACACCTGAATCAAAGATTCCAATTGGGGCATCACTCACAGGGCTAGCCTACCTTGAGCATTTGCTGTTGCTGGTAGCTGAACCATCAAAGCATCGATCAAACTCTCTTGCAGCCAACCTAACCAGCTATAAACAGCGTAAACGCCTCTCATTGGGTCATCTGGTGCCAAGAGCTCTAAATCTTGTTGTGTATTTGTCTCAACCTTTAACCGTACACCTAATGCAAGTCGGACATCATTCATCGCACCTAGCCATGCATTTGCACCATCGTGATCTAACTCAACAACACCATCGACAGCGGCCTTAATGTGCATTCGCATCGCCATTGCGTGGGCTTGTTTCTTTTGGCGCAATGTTGATTCTGTGTAACGGCGAAACTCTGAAGCATCAACTTGATCTGCATAAGCATTTGGTAGCAACCGCAGCAATACTTCATCATCTGGCGGTGTGTCATGAACAGTAATTCCAACCATCGCTGCCAAAGGATCATCATTATGGTGATCAACTCGCTCTGCAAGAAGTTCGATGATTTGTTCGGCAAGATTAGTTAAAACCTCACGCTCTGCCTCGGTGAAGTTTGCTAAATAAGAGTTATCTCCATGTCTAAAGAATCCATGTTGAATTTCACTCATAGCGCTTGATCACCGCGCTGAAGCGTTGCCCATAAACCATACTCATGAAGTCGTGCAACATCATGTTCCATCTCTTCACGGCTGCCGGTTGAAACAACCGCTTTGCCTTCGGTGTGGACCTTCATCATCAACTCGTGAGCCTTTTCCTTGTTGTAACCAAAAAGCTCCATCAATACATAAGTCACATATGTCATTAAGTTAACTGGATCATCCCAAACAATTGTCACCCAAGGGACATCGCCGCTAAAGATTGCCTTTAACTCTTCTTCGATCTTCTCATTGAGATCGTGCTTTTCTTTTATTTTTCCCATGGTTAACGTATGACAATCGCAAATTGTTCAGAGGTAATGTCACCAGCAAGCTGAACACGCATTGCTAAGACCCCTCTCTTGGTTTCAACGGTATTAAAGACCAGCAATCCATCTGCGTCAGACATAACCGCTGCACCAACATTTTGCCACTTACCGTTAACAATTTTCTGCAACTGAGCAGATTTTCCGCTCAAACGTGGAAGTAGCTGCGCCTTAATGACTATAGGTGATTCCTTGGAAACCGATAATGGGCGATCTAATTGGATGCTGGTTCTAACGGAGATTTTTACCTCTTGAGAAACCGACTCTGCTCGTTCCCAAGTGCCAAGGGTTGTTAAACGCAAAGATGCATTTGCGCCCAAGGTCATTGGTGTTGAAACCACACCATCTACACCGGTGATCAATTCAGTGACCTTGCTCCAAACTGTTTCATTGGCGCGCTTGATTTCCAGGGAAACAGGCAAGCCGCTAATTGGTGATTTGTCCTTAAGAGTTAACTGTCCCTTAACTGTAAATAATCCTGCATAGTTAATTGTGTTCTCTGGAGCTCCTTCAATACTGATTGTGCTAACGACAGGATCTGGTGCAATCGCAAGAGCTGCCTTTCGCATCTCAGCAGTTGCCGCTGGATCCTCCATTGCTAAAGTCCACAACGCTGCTCCGCCCAATCGATACTTGGCAACTAGCGCCATTCGCTCTGCATAGCTTCGCTCATTTTGATACCAAACAGTTCTATTGACCTTACATTCAGTAGATGCACCGGTTGCAGTAAGACCGTTGTAAGTTTGAGTATAAGAATATGTTGCTTCACTTGATTTAACATCAAAAGTTGGTACCGCTTTATCAATCGCAGCTTTTGCATTTGCGTAATTCATCTTAAAAACCGCAGCCTTGGCTCCACCCTTTAATCCAGGTGGTGCAGAGACGGGACACTTGCCATTAACCGAAGTAATCCAATCGCGACCATATCCAGGCAAACCTATGTACACCTTTGAAGGCGGCATGATGCTGACCGCATACTTAAGAGTTTTTTCTACCCATGAAATTGGTCCGATAGGACCCGGTTTAGCAACTGAGTAGTCATAAGTCATAATTCTTAATCGATCAATACTGCTTGCTACATCAGCCCATGCATATACGTAGTAACCCTTTTGCTTCTCTTTCGGGTCGTATACATATGGGGTTGAAATCGACAGTAGCTTGTTATGAGCGCGCAAAGCAACGCTGAGTTCCTTTACTAATGCCACCCAACGCGGTGCGGTCTTTGGCCAGGTTGTGTTTCCATCAACAAAGGCAAAGCCCTCGTAATCTAAATCAATTCCATCAAAGTCATTTTTCAATACTAAATCAACAATTGTTTTAACGATCGTGGCACGCGTCGTTGAGCTTGCAAGATAGTTGGATAGCTCTAGCTTTCCAGTTCCATCTGTCATTGTTGGAATTACTTGCAATCCTGCGCGACGAATCAAGCAGACCGTGTCAGCCATTGGCCACGAAGGATTTCCGCTGACGTAATCATTTCGAATTACCGTCGGCGATTTAATTGAAAACCAAAAAGGCATAACCTCTTTCATTAAATCTTTATTTGTAAATAGGTATGAAGATTCAATGGCTTGATTTTCAGCGGGACCATACTGAGAGGCATCACATACAGCTGGTTTGCCAGGGACTGTTGGTTGCGCAGATGGAAGCTTCTTTACCAAAGGCATAATTGTTCTGACTGAGTAATAAGGTAGCCATCCCGTTACAACTTTACGAGGTGCTTTTTCATTTGCCGATGCGGTTTTAGCGGTGGTGATTTGAGTCAAAACCGTTGCAACTGTTACAAGCGAGAGAAATAAAGCGATGATGCGCTTCATAATTATTTTTCTTCGGTATCTGGCTTCAACCCTGCGTGAATCTCTTTGCAGGTTGGACAGATTGGATACTTCTCGGGATCGCGAGAAGGAATCCACTTCTTTCCGCAGAGAGCTTTCACCGCTTTTCCTGTAACTGCGGACTCAACAATCTTCTCTTTTTTTACATAATGAGCAAAGCGGTCATGGCCGCCATCATCCTCTTGGAGGTTTTCATCGAGGGAGGGACGGGTCAAGAGATCGGTATCAGACTCCGACTCAGATCCAATTTTTCTAAAGATACCCATGAGGTGGATAAGAATACCTATGAGTGCACCAAAACTACGGGTAGAATTCGCAAATGAAGGACTTACTGCGAACCGAGCATTTGAGCCGTGCTGATGTCGAGTTATTGCTTTCGACAGCCGCTGAATTTGCTGAGAATCCACTGCGATCAAACACAGCTTTGGCCAATAAAACTGTGGCGATCTATATGACAAAGCCTTCAACCCGTACACGTCTGTCCTCTGAAACCGCCGTTGCCCATTTGGGTGGAACACCAATCTTTATTCGTGGCGATGAACTTCAATTAGGTCGCGGCGAAAGTATTGAAGACACCGCCAAGATCATCAGTGGTTACTGCAGTGCCCTCATCATTAGAACCTTTGCTCAAGCAGATGTTGATCAATTGGGAGCCTTCTCCTCTATTCCAGTTATCAATGCATTGACAGATGTTGATCACCCAACACAGTTGTTAGCAGATTGGCTAACAATCCGTGAAAACTTTGGTACAGATGTTTCAGGTCGCAAATTTGTTTACTTAGGTGATGGAAACAATATGTCTCATGCCTGGTTGATCATGGGAGCGATCATGGGAGCCCATGTTGTTGCTGCAACTCCAAGTGGCAAGTGGGCACCAGATCCAGTTGTTGTTGCGGTTGCAAGAAACATCGCTGCAAACAGTGGTGGAAAAGTTGAAGTTACAAATGATCCAGAAGCTGCAGCAAAGGATGCATCTGTTCTTTACACAGATGTCTGGATGTCTATGGGTGATTCTGAAAGTGATCGCGCAGAAAAGTTCAAAGCTTTATCTCCATTTGCCGTTACTGAAAACTTGATGAAGTTGGCAGGCAAGGATTCACTGTTCATGCATTGTTTACCTGCCCATCGTGGTGAAGAGGTTGAGGCTTCGGTCATCGATGGTCCACGCTCAGTTATCTGGCGCGAGGCGTATCACCGCAGAACAACGATCCAATCAATCCTGTACCACCTAGTACGTGGTGACTTAAAGGGGTATACGCACTAACATTTCAGGCATGCGCGTAGCCGTCCCACGGGAAATCAAAGAGGGAGAAAAGCGCGTTGCGCTTGTCCCAGATGTCATCAACAAGTTAACTCGCTTAGGCCTAGAGGTCATCATTGAGGCAGGTGCTGGAGCTCATTCACAAGCCACAGACAATGATTTTTCAGCAGCTGGTGCGACAATTAAATCAGGAGATGTCCTAGCTGATGCAGATGTTGTTTTATCTGTTCAGCCATTAACACCCAAGCAGATGAGTACCTTGAAAAAAGGTGCGATCACAATCTCTTTCCTTTCACCTGTCACCGCTGTTGATTCAATTGAAGCAGCAGCGTCAGCGGGCGTTACAGCATTCTCACTTGAATTAGTTCCTCGAATTTCTCGTGCGCAATCAATGGATGCGCTAACTTCTCAAGCCTTGTGTGCTGGCTATCGTGCAGCGGTTGTTGGTGCAGAACTATCACCACGTTTCTTCCCTATGTTGATGACCGCTGCAGGAACAGTTACACCCGCACAGGTTTTAGTTCTTGGAGCAGGTGTTGCAGGTTTACAGGCGATCGCAACTGCTCGTCGTTTAGGTGCGGTGGTTTCTGCATACGATGTTCGTCCAGCATCTGCTGATGAGGTTCGTTCAATGGGTGCAGCATTTATTGAATTAGAGCTTGAAGCGCTGGAAGGCGCTGGCGGTTACGCACGTGAAATGACAGAAGAACGTGCTGCTAAGCAACGTGAACTTCTAACTCC
>JBEDKL010000053.1:0-4774 GCA_041172145.1 Actinomycetota bacterium | reverse complement strand
GAGCCAGGTGCATATGAACGGCCGTACTCAGAGTAAAATTCTCGTACGGAAGTAACACCAGTTGCTTTTCGCCGACAGCCAGCCGGATGGAGACAAATTTATGGCAACGGACCGTTTAGAAAATATCGTAGGACTAGCAAAGCGTCGTGGGTTTGTTTACCCATCATCTGAAATTTATGGTGGGCTTCGCGCATCATGGGATTACGGCCCACTCGGAGTCGAGCTCAAGAACAATGTAAAGCGTCAATGGTGGAAATCCATGGTCATGGGACGCGAAGATGTTGTTGGTCTAGATTCATGTGTGATCTTGGCAAAGGAAGTCTGGGAAGCATCAGGACACGTTGCAACATTTAGCGATCCATTAACTGAATGCACCGCGTGCCATAAGCGTTACCGCGCAGATCACCTTGAAGAAGCGTACGAGGCAAAGCACAAGAAGAAGCCAGAGTCTCTAACTGAAATTAACTGCCCTGCATGTGGAAATAAGGGACAGTTCACAGTTCCTAAGCAGTTCAGTGGTTTGCTCAAGACTTTCCTAGGACCTGTTGAAGATGAATCAGGTCTTGCATATTTGCGCCCAGAAACAGCTCAAGGAATCTTTATTAACTTTGATCAGGTGATGACAACATCACGAAAGAAGCCACCATTTGGAATTGGCCAGATCGGTAAATCTTTCCGCAATGAAATTACTCCTGGAAACTTTATTTTCCGCACACGCGAGTTTGAGCAGATGGAGATGGAGTTCTTCGTTGTTCCAGGTAGCGATGAAGAATGGCACCAATACTGGATCGATACACGTCTGGCTTGGTATGTAGATCTAGGCATCAATCCTGATCGTTTGCGTATCTACGATCATCCAAAAGAAAAGCTGTCACATTATTCAAAGCGCACAGCAGATATCGAATACAAGTTTGAGTTTGCCGGAACTGAGTGGGGCGAGCTTGAAGGTATCGCCAACCGTACAGATTTCGACCTCAAGGCACACTCGGCTGCATCAGGTAAGGATCTTTCCTACTTTGATCAGGAAAAGGGAGAGCGTTGGACCCCTTATGTAATCGAACCTGCAGCAGGTGTTGATCGCTGCACCCTTACCTTCTTAATGGATGCTTTCACTGAAGATGAAGCACCAAATAGCAAGGGCGAGATGGAAAAGCGCGCAGTATTAAAGCTTGATCATCGCTTGGCACCAATTAAGGCAGCGGTATTGCCTTTGTCACGTAACGCAGATCTATCACCTAAGGCACGTGACCTTGCTGCACAACTTCGCAAGAACTGGAACATTGATTTTGATGATGCAGGTGCAATTGGTCGTCGTTACCGTCGCCAAGATGAGATCGGTACGCCATATTGCATCACCGTTGACTTCGAGACACTTGAAGATAATGCGGTAACCATTCGCGATCGCGACACAATGGCGCAAGAGCGCATCGGCCTGGACCAGGTTGAAGCATGGCTAGCACCGCGTCTACTGGGTTGCTAAAACCACTCTTACTTCCACTAGCAAGCGGTGATCATTACATTGATCCGCCGGTTGTTCTTGCTCCCATGGCCGGAATCACTAACGCTCCATTTAGAACATTGTGCCGCGAACAAGGCGCAGGTCTTTTTGTTTCCGAAATGGTTACAGCCCGCGCATTGATTGAACGACGTCCCGAAACTTTGCGAATGATTGTTCCTGGCAAAGATGAGTGGCCACGTTCTGTCCAGTTGTACAGCGTTGATCCAACAACAATGCGCGCTGCAGTAACCATGATTGGCAAGGAAAATCTTGCCGATCACATCGACATGAACTTTGGTTGCCCAGTTCCTAAGGTAACTCGTAAGGGCGGGGGAGCTGCACTTCCATTCAAGCGCAAACTCTTTACAAATATTGTGGGCGCCGCAATTGAAGCTGCAAAGCCATTTGGTATTCCGGTAACTGTAAAGATGCGCATTGGCATTGATAGCGATCATGAAACCTATCTAGAGGCGGCTCAATCTGCCGCTGATTTAGGTGTTGCGTGGGTTGCACTGCATGCACGTACAGCAGCACAGATGTATGAAGGAAAAGCGGATTGGTCTGCAATTGCACGCCTAGTTGAGCATTTAAAGCCAACAGGAGTACCTGTTTTGGGCAATGGTGATATTTGGTCGGGCAGCGATGCGGTTTCGATGGTGGAGCAAAGCGGATGTGCAGGTGTAGTAGTCGGTCGTGGATGTTTAGGACGTCCATGGTTATTTACCGATCTTGTATCGGCACTTAAGGGAGAAGGAAAACAGGTAACACCAACATTGCATGAGGTTCGTGAGGTTATGTTCCGTCACGCCAATCTGATTGTTGAGTACTTAGAATCTGAAGATCGCGGAATGCGCGATATGCGAAAGCACATGGCTTGGTATCTCAAGGGTTTTCGTGTTCCACGCGAGATTCGTCATGATTTAGGAATGGTTTCTTCACTACAAGAGATGCGCAATCTTCTTGATCAGCTAGAAGATCAGCCATACCCAACTGAGGTTGGCGAAAAACCACGTGGACGCACAAGTCATGGACGCCCACCAACCCTGCCTGATGGTTGGCTCAATGATCCAGATGAGCTAGTTCATGTTGAACTAGAAGATGCTTTTTCAGGCGGATAGATGTTTCTTTTTAGATGGATTCGCAGAACAATTACGGTAATTGTCATTCTTGCTTTGATCGGTCCTGCATATGGAATCTCGCAGGTATGGAGAGCAGCAAACAATCCAGTTACTAGACAAGCAGATGTGATTGTTGTTTTGGGTGCAGCCCAGCTCAATGGAAAGCCAGGAGAAGCGCTCGAAGCTCGCCTCGTTGAGGCAAAGCGAATTTACGATCTTGAGCTAGCGCCAACAATTATTACAGTAGGTGCTGGTGCACCTGGTGATCGCACAACTGAGGCCGCTTCAGGAAAGTATTGGCTACGTACCAAAGGTGTTCCTTCACGAAAAATCACCGCAGTTGAAATTGGTCGTGACACTTTAACTAGCACCAAGGCATACGCCGAAGTGATGAGAAAGCGTTATGTCAGCGATGTAATCATTGTGACCGATCCATTTCATTGTGCACGCGCGATAAATATGGCAAATGACCACGGTGTATTGGCGACATGTTCTCCCGTACAAACTGGGCCAAACACCCTTGAAAAGAGTGGTTATCGCTACTTAATCCGTGAAGCAGCGGCGTATTTGGCCTACATAACTGTTGGTAAGCGCGGAATCCAGATCAGTGATCGCTTACCCGAAGCCGACATTCTTACTAAGGTACTTCCGTGACCTACAGCGCCCATGATCAAGAAAGGTTCTTAGATGAACCTGCAAAGCGTGCAGGTAGAACTGAGTTCATGCGGGATCGCGCACGTGTTATTCATTCAGCATCATTACGACGACTAGCAGCAAAGACCCAAGTAGCTGTGCCTTGGGAAAATGATTTTCAACGCACACGCCTTTCGCATTCATTAGAGTGCGCACAAATTGGCCGTGAACTTGGTGAATCACTGGGCGCAGATCCAGATCTACAGGACACCGCTTGTCTATCTCATGATTTAGGCCATCCTCCCTTTGGTCACAATGGAGAAGAAGCACTTGCAGAAATCGCCAAGGATTTTGGTGGCTTTGAAGGAAATGCGCAAAGTTTTAGATTATTGGTCCGACTTGAGGCAAAGACCGTTGATGCAGATGGAAAAAGTGTAGGTCTGAATTTAACGAGAGCATCGTTAGATGGCGCTACCAAGTACCCATGGCCACGATCTGAAAATCCTCGCAAGTTTGGTGTTTACGATGATGATGTCGAGATCTTTACATGGATGAGAAAAGATGCTCCAGCCGGAAAGAAGTGCATCGAAGCACAGATTATGGATTGGTCCGATGATTGCGCATACTCGGTTCATGATTTAGAGGATGCAATATTTGCCGGTCAAGTATCGGTAAAAAACTTTGAACAAGATTTCTCAGAGCTCTACAAGGTAATGACAACAGATTACAAGAGCGATGCAACTGAACAAGAGGCGGTTGATGCTCACAAACGTCTTTCATCTTTATCAGCTTGGCCTCATTACTACGATGGAAGCCACAGAAGCCTTGCCCGACTCAAGGATTCAACTAGTCAGTTAATTGGGCGCTTTGTTTTGGCGGCAGAGATTGAAACTCGCAAGGTTCATGGAGATGGGCCGTTATCTCGATACAGCGCTGATTTAGAGATTCCTCGTGAGCAGCAGATCGAAGTAGATTTTCTCAAAGCTATCGCCGGTCATTACTTAATCAACGCTGCACATTCACAAGAGCGCTATGCCAAGCAGCATGTAATCATTCACGATCTAGTTGAGATGCTTCTGAAGTACCCGCATGAAATGGACTCCTTCTTTCAAAAGCCTTGGGATGAAGCAGGTGATGAGGTTGCCAAAATGCGGGTAATCATCGATCAGGTAGCTGCATTGACCGACCCTGGCGCATACGCTCTTCATGCGCGCCTACAAGCAAATCGGTAAGGTGAGGGCATGAGCGGTCGCATTAAGGATGAGGATGTTGCATACATCCGCGATCGCGCTCCCATCGATGAAGTTGTTGCAGATTATGTTCAGTTAAAAAACGCTGGCGGCGGACAGAAAAAGGGCTTGTGCCCATTCCATGATGAAAAGTCACCTTCCTTTCATGTAACTCCTAGCAAGGGTTACTTTCACTGTTTTGGTTGCCAGACCGGTGGAGATGTCATCGCCTTTTTAATGAAGATCGATCATCTAACCTTTACTGAAACTATTGAACGGCTTGCAGATCGCATCGG
>JBEDKL010000052.1:0-5051 GCA_041172145.1 Actinomycetota bacterium | reverse complement strand
GCCAAGTTAGATGCATACGAGTGCGGAATCGAACCTTCACCACAAGCTGCTGAAGGTGGACGTTTTCCAGTTAAGTACTTCTTAACTGCGATGCTCTTCATCATCTTTGATATCGAAATCGTCTTTTTATATCCATGGGCGGTTGCTTTTGATTCACTCGGAATTTTTGGTTTGGTCGAAATGGTTATCTTCATTGCAACAGTTTTTGTTGCATTTGCATATGTTTGGCGCCGCGGCGGATTGGAATGGGACTAAACAATGGGTCTTGAAGAGAAAATCCCGAGTGGGTTTGTATTAACCACCGTTGAAAAACTTGCGGGTTACATGCGCAAGAACTCATTGTGGCCAGCAACATTTGGTCTTGCTTGCTGTGCAATTGAAATGATGGCTGTTGGTTCAGCGGCAAAGTATGACATTGCTCGTTTCGGTGGAGAAGTTTTCCGCGCATCCCCACGACAGGCAGATCTCATGATCGTTGCAGGTCGTGTTTCAAACAAGATGGCTCCAGTATTGCGCCAGATTTATGATCAAATGTCTGCGCCAAAGTGGGTTCTTGCAATGGGTGCATGTGCATCTTCAGGTGGAATGTTCAACAACTACGCGATTGTTCAGGGCGTAGATCACGTTGTTCCAGTTGATATTTATCTTCCAGGTTGCCCTCCACGTCCTGAAATGTTGCTTGATGCAATCTTGAAGTTGCACGAGCAAATCAGCGACACAAAGCTTGGTGCAAACCGCGCACAGATCATCAAAGAGGTTGAACTTGCAGCAATGAATGCAAAGCCAACTCATGAGATGAAGGGCTTGCTTGCATGACCGACGGCATGTTTGGCGCAAAGGGCACAGGAGACACATCTGGTTATGGTGGCTTAGTTCGCCAAACCATTAATTCTGGCTCTTCTGAGCGTCCATATGGCTCATATTTTGATGAGGTAGCTGATGATCTCGAGCGCGCTTATCCAGATTTTGCAGATGCGATCGAACGCGTTGTTGTAGATCGTGGCGAATTAACTCTTCATGTGAAGCGCGAAAAGTTGGTTGAAGTTTCGATGATTCTTCGCGACAAGTTGAAGTTTGAAATGTGCATGGGTGTAAATGGTGTTCATTACCCAGAGCAAACAGGTCGCGAAATGCACGCTGTTTATCCACTACTTTCAATGTCAAAGAATCAACGCATTCGCTTAGAGGTTTCAGTTCCTGATGCAGATGCACACATTCCATCTCTTGTTGAGGTATGGGCCGGAAACAATTGGCACGAACGCGAAACTTTTGACATGTTCGGAATTATTTTTGATGGTCACCCAGGTTTAACTCGCATCTTGATGCCAGATGACTGGGAAGGCCACCCACAACGCAAGGATTACTCATTGGGCGGAATTCCTGTTGAGTACAAAGGCGCAACAACGCCACCTCCTAGTGAAAGAAGGAGTTACAAGTGACAACCTTTGATCCATACGCACCTTCACGCGAAACAACTGAAGGAAAAGTTTTCTCTGTTACAGGCGGAGACTGGGATGCATTAATTCAAGATATTGGTGCAACAAAAGAAGAGCGCGTTGTCGTAAACATGGGGCCACAGCACCCATCAACTCACGGTGTACTTCGTTTGGTTCTAGAGCTTGAAGGCGAAACCGTTACAGAAGCTCGTTGCGGAATCGGATACCTTCACACAGGTATTGAAAAGAACATGGAGTACCGCAGCTGGACGCAGGGAACAACATTTGTAACTCGAATGGATTACCTAAGCCCATTGCACAACGAAACCGCTTACTGCCTTGCGGTAGAAAAGCTATTGGGAATTACTGAAGATATTCCAGAGCGCGCAAGTGTCATCCGCGTGATGATGATGGAGCTCAACCGTATTTCTTCACACATGGTTGCACTGGGCACAGGAGCCCTAGAACTAGGCGCTATGGGGCCTATGTTCTTTGCTTTCCGTGACCGCGAAACCGTTCTTGAGATCTTTGAAATGATTACTGGACTTCGTATGAATATGGCGTACATCCGCCCAGGTGGAGTTCAGCAGGATCTTCCTGAAGGTGGATTAACAAAGATTCGTGATGGCGTTAAGTCCATGCGAAAGAACTTTAAGGACAATGCGACTCTGCTTATCGGTAACTCAATTTGGATGAAGCGCACACAAGGTATTGGTTACCTTGATCTTGCAGGATGTACAACATTGGGTATTACAGGTCCAGTTCTACGCGCAACAGGAATGCCATGGGATCTACGCAAGCTTCAGCCGTACTGCGGTTATGAAAACTACAACTTCGATGTAGTAACTGCAGATACCTGCGATGTTTATGGCCGCTTCTTGATTCGTATGAATGAACTTGAGCAATCACTTCGAATCATCGAACAATGCTGTGACAAGTTGGAAAAACTTGAAGGTGCACCAGTGATGGTTTCAGATAAGAAGATTGCTTGGCCTGCACAACTTGCTTTAGGTGGAGATGGACTTGGTAACTCTCTTGACCACATCCGTCAGATCATGGGAACTTCAATGGAGTCATTGATTCACCACTTCAAACTTGTTACAGAAGGTTTTCATGTTCCTGCTGGTCAGGCATATGTTGCAATCGAATCTCCTCGTGGAGAATTAGGTGCATCAATTGTTTCTGATGGCGGAACCAAGCCTTATCGCGTTCACTTCCGTGAACCATCATTTAACAATTTGCAAGCAACAGCTGCAATGAGTGAGGGCGGAATGGTTGCCGACATCATCGGTGCTGTGGCTTCAATCGATCCAGTTATGGGAGGCGTTGATCGCTAATGGCATTTTCAACTGAAGATCTTTCAACAATGGATTTGATTATCAAGCGCTATCCACGTTCTCGCTCTGCAATCATGCCTTTGCTTCACTTTGTTCAGTCAAAGGCTGGCTATGTGACTAATGAAGGTATCGAAGTTATTGCAAAGCTTCTGGAGCTAGAGGCGGCTGAAGTTACTGCTGTATCTACCTTTTACACCCAGTACAAGCCAACACCAGTAGGCGAGTACCACGTAGGTGTTTGCACAAATACCTTGTGCGCAATCATGGGTGGAGATGCAATCTTTTCTTCACTTAAGGATCACCTTGGTATTGGCAACGATGAAGTTACAGCTGATGGAAAAGTTTCGTTGGAGCACATCGAATGTAACGCTGCATGTGATTACGCACCGGTTGTTATGGCTAACTGGGAGTTTTATGACAATCAAACAGTTGAGTCTGCAAAAGAGTTAGTTGATTCCATGCGTGCAGGTAATCCAAAGCCACCAACACGTGGACCAAATCGTTTAGTTACATATAAAGAAGCATCAGCTGTTCTTGCGGGATTAAATGATGGACTTGCGCACGAAGGTGTTCAAGCCGGTGAGCCAACATTGCTTGGCCTGAAACTTTCGAAAGAGGGCAAGTAATGACAAAGCTAGCTCCGGTTTTATCTGCACACTGGGATGAAAAAGATTCTTTTACTCTAGAAGGTTACAAGCGTCACGGTGGATACAAGGCTGCTGAAAAAGCATTGGCGATGGATCCAGATGCAGTAATTCAACTTGTTAAAGATTCAGGACTTCGTGGTCGTGGTGGAGCAGGTTTCCCAACAGGCATGAAGTGGGGATTTATTCCACAAGGTGACAACAAGGATCACTACCTAGTTGTTAACGCTGATGAATCAGAGCCAGGAACATGTAAGGACATGCCATTGCTTATGGCTAATCCTCACGTTCTCGTCGAAGGTTGCATCATCGCTTGCCACGCAATCCGCGCAAAGCATGCATTCATTTATATTCGTGGCGAGGTAACACATGTTGCTCGTCGCCTCAATCAAGCGATCGCTGATGCATATGCAGCAGGAATCCTTGGAAATGGAATCGATGTTGTTTTGCATGTTGGAGCAGGTGCTTATATTTGCGGTGAAGAAACCGCTCTGCTTGATTCACTCGAAGGCTTCCGCGGACAGCCTCGTTTACGCCCACCTTTCCCTGCTATTGCAGGACTTTATGCACGCCCAACAGTTGTAAACAATGTTGAATCAATTGCATCTGTTCCGGCAATCGTGATGAATGGTGCCGAGTGGTACCAATCAATGGGAACTGAAAAGAGCAAGGGAACAACTCTTTACTCACTATCAGGCCATGTTGCTAATCCAGGACAGTTTGAAGCACCTCTAGGAATTACTTTGCGCGAGATTCTTGATCTTGCAGGTGGCATTCGCCCAGGACATAAGTTGAAGTTCTGGACACCAGGTGGATCATCAACACCATTGTTTACAGATGCACACCTAGATGTTCCTTTGGATTACGAAGGTGTTGCAGCTGCTGGTTCGATGCTTGGAACAAAGGCACTTCAGATTTTTGATGAGACAACTTGTGTTGTGCGCGCAGTACTTCGTTGGACTGAGTTCTATAAGCACGAGTCATGCGGAAAGTGCACACCTTGTCGCGAAGGTACATGGTGGTTGGTACAGATTCTGCGTGATCTTGAAGATGGCAAGGGAACTGAAGCAGATCTTGCCAAGTTGTTAGATCTTTGCGACAACATCATGGGCCGTTCATTCTGTGCACTTGGTGATGGAGCAACAAGTCCAATCACATCTTCAATCAAGTATTTCCGTGATGAGTACATTGCACACCTTACAAATGGCGCTTGCCCATTTGATCCTGTTGCATCAACTCTATTTGCTGGGGCAGGTGCATAAGTGAGTACTGAAGTTTCAGAGATGATCACCGTTGTAATCGACGGTTTTGAAGTCACAGTTCCAAAGGGAACCTTGGTAATTCGTGCAGCAGAGCAACTTGGAATCCAGATTCCACGTTTTTGCGATCACCCATTATTAGATCCAGTTGGTGCATGCCGTCAGTGTCTAGTAGATATTGAAATCAATGGCCGTGCATTTCCAAAGCCACAAGCCTCTTGCACAATTCCTGTCGAGCCAGGCATGATCGTAAAGACTCAATTAACCTCGCCTGTCGCTGAAAAAGCACAGCGAGGCGTAATGGAGCTACTGCTTGTTAATCACCCATTGGATTGCCCAGTGTGTGACAAGGGTGGAGAGTGTCCACTACAAAAC
>JBEDKL010000051.1:0-5096 GCA_041172145.1 Actinomycetota bacterium | reverse complement strand
AGGCTTGCATTTGAGAAATGCGGGCCAAGACAGGAGAAATGTGTCAAAGGTCCGCGTACATGAGTTGGCAAAACAACTCGGTATGGAGAGCAAGGTTGTTCTTGCAAAACTCCAAGAAATGGGCGAGTTTGTTCGCTCCGCATCATCAACAGTAGAAGCGCCAGTTGTGCGCAAGCTGATCGAAATGTATCCCGATGCAAAACCGGTCGAGGAGAAAAAGCCTGTCAAAAAGGCGGCTGCGAAAAAGGCTGCAGCTAAGCCAAAGGGCGAGGTAAGCGCAGAGCAAGCAGCAGAGCTCGCCGCTGAACTAGGTGTTGATATTGAAGCGCTTAAGCTTGAACAAGCAAAGGCGATTGCAAATAAGGAAGAGGCTGCAAAGCATGAAGCAGCAGAGCGCGCTGCAGAAAATGCTGGAACGCCAGCACCTGCTGCGCCAACTCCATCTGCACCGATGCCACGTCCAGGTAACAATCCATTTGGAGCAGGCGGTGCGGTTCCACGTCCTCCACGCCCTGGTAATAATCCATTTTCAACAGGTGGAGCGGTTCCACGTCCACCACAACGTCCTGCAGGTCCTCAAGGAACTGGAGCTCCACGTCCAGGAATGGCGGGATCACGCCCAGGTTCAGTTCGCCCAGGTTTTGCTGCACGTCCTGGCGCACCACGTCCAGCAGGTGGCGGTGGATTTACTCCACGTCCAGGTGGCGCACCATCTAACTCTCCATACAAATCAAATACACCAGGTACCGCAGGTGCAACTCCTGGTGGTCCGCAACGTCCAGGTGGTGGTCGTCCACCACAACGTGGTGGTGCAGGTGGAGCATTTGGAAAGAATGCAAGCAAGAAGTCAGGACGTAAACAAAAGTCACGTAAGGCTTTACGCGATGAGTTCGACAATATGCAGGCACCTCAACTTGGTGGCGCAGTTGTTCCTCACGGTGATGGAAAGACTCCAATCCGTATGCGTCGCGGTGCTTCTTTGGCAGATTTTGCAGAAAAGATCGGTGCAGATCCAGCAGCATTAGTGGCAGCGCTATTCCACTTAGGTGAAATGGTTACTGCAACACAATCTGTAGATGCCGATACCTTCGAAATTCTTGGTGTTCAACTTGGATATGACATTCAAATTGTTAGCCCAGAGGATGAAGATCGTGAATTACTCCAAGATTTCGATATCGACTTAGCTGGAGAGCTCACAGATCTAGATCCTGATTCATTGGTAGCTCGTCCACCAGTGGTAACAGTTATGGGTCACGTTGATCACGGTAAGACTTCTCTTCTGGATGCGATTCGTAAATCAGAGGTTATGAAGGGTGAGGCTGGTGGAATTACCCAGCACATTGGTGCATACCAAATTCACCATGATCATGATGGCACCAACCGCGCAATCACCTTTATCGATACACCAGGTCACGAGGCGTTTACCGCAATGCGTGCACGTGGTGCCAAGGTAACTGATATCGCAGTGCTTGTAGTTGCTGCCGATGATGGAATCATGCCTCAGACAATTGAAGCGTTAAACCACGCCCAAGCTGCCGATGTTCCAATTGTTGTTGCAGTGAACAAGGTTGATAAGGAAGGCGCAAACCCAGACAAGGTTCGCCAGCAGTTGACCGAGTACAACTTAATCGCAGAGGAGTACGGCGGAGACACAATCTTCGTAAATGTTTCTGCAAAGGCAGGAATTGGAATTGATCAACTTATTGATTCGATTCTTTTGACAGCAGATGCAGCAATTGATCTGCGCGCTATCGCAAATGATGATGCCCGAGGCGTTGCTATTGAAGCCCACCTCGATCGTGGTCGTGGACCAGTTGCAACAGTTCTGGTTCAGCGCGGTACTTTGAAGATCGGAGATGCGATCGTTGCAGGTAGCGCATTTGGTCGCGTTCGTGCGATGTTGGATGAAAATGGTGACAACGTCGAAACGGCGGGACCATCACGTCCAGTTCAGGTACTTGGATTCACATCTGTACCAAGTGCAGGAGACACCTTCCTAGTTGCAGAAGAAGACCGTACTGCGCGTCAGATCGCTGAAAAGCGTCAGGCGGCAGAACGTAACGCTCAACTAGCCAAGGCTCGCAAGAAGGTTTCACTTGAAGACTTCATGGAGCAATCCAAGATTTCTACTCTTAACCTGATCCTTAAGGGTGACGTTTCTGGTTCCGTTGAAGCGCTAGAAGATGCACTGATGCAGCTAGATGTTGGCGCAGAGGTTGATCTTCGCGTTATTCACCGTGGTGTAGGTGCAATCACCAAGAGCGATATCACCTTGGCATCTGCATCGACTGCGGTTGTGATTGGCTTTAACGTTAAGCCAGAGCCACAAACTGCAATCTATGCTGATCAAGAGGGCGTAGAGGTTCGTTTCTACTCAGTTATCTACAATGCGATTGAAGAGATTGAAATGTCTCTCAAGGGCTTGCTCAAGCCTGAGTATGAAGAGGCGATCATCGGTAACGCCGAAGTTCGCGAAATCTTCAAATCATCCAAGGCTGGAAACATCGCTGGATCTGTCGTTAAGGATGGAATTATCCGTCGTAACGCTAAGGCTCGTATCCTGCGTGATGGAGCTGTCCTGGTTGATAACTTGACCATTGATTCGCTCAAGCGCTTTAAGGATGATGCCACCGAAGTCCGTGAAGGATTTGAGTGCGGTATCGGCCTTGGAAACATGAAGGAGATCGCACAAGGCGACATCGTTCAGTGTTTCGAGATGCGCGAGAAAAAGCGAGCATAAGTAATGGGTCAATCACATCGCACACTTAAGGTTGCCGACCGCATCAAAGTGGTGGTTGCAAACTTGCTTGAGACAAAGATCAAAGATCCGCGTCTTGGCTTTGTAACCGTTACCGATGCTCGCGTGACTGGCGATCTTCAACAAGCCTCAATCTTTTACACAGTACTTGGTGATCTCGATGAGCGCGCTGCAACTGCAGCGGCTCTCGAGAGCGCCAAGGGTGCGATTAGATCTGCACTTGGTCGCGAACTTGGTCTTCGCATTACCCCGAGCATTGAGTTCTTTGAAGATGGATTGCCTGAAAGTGCGAAAGCCTTGGACTCACTCCTTGAAAAGGTTCATGAGCAGGATGCCCAAGTCGCCGCGCTTCGCAAAAATGCGCAGTACGCAGGGGGAGAAGATCCATATAAAGCTCCACGTGTTATTGAAGATTAATTGTGACCCAAAAAATCGACGGGCATGGATTTCTGGTTGTAGATAAAGAACCAGGCATGACTAGCCACGATGTGGTTGCAATTGCACGAAAAGCTTTGGGTACCAAAAAAGTTGGTCATGCAGGAACCCTAGATCCAATGGCAACGGGTGTCTTAGTTCTTGGATTTAATAATGGAACCCGTTTGTTGCAGTACATCACAGATGGTGACAAGAGCTATTTAGCAACAGTGGTTTTAGGTGCAGCCACAGTCACCGATGATTTTGAGGGTGAAGCAATTTCGACAGCTGATGCTTCATCTATAACTGATGAACAAATCAATGCAGTATTAGACACGATGCGTGGAACCTTTATGCAGCGTCCTAACTCAGTTTCGGCTGTAAAGGTTGATGGAGAACGTGCCTATGATCGAGTTCGATCTGGCGAAACCGTTGTTCTGGCTTCACGCGAGGTAACCATTTCCCAACTAGATGTTCTCGATATTCGCCACCTAGGCCAACGTATTGAGATTGATATTGAAGTCACATGCTCTGCCGGCACATATATTCGATCAATTGCACGTGATTGCGGAGATCTCCTAAAGGTAGGTGGCCATTTATCGGCGCTTCGTCGTAGTCGTGTTGCAGGCTTTACAACTCAAGGTGCTGCCTCAATTTCCTCATTGAAGGAGAAAGAGTTTTCCACACTAGATTTAGCAGATGTAGCACGTGTGACATTTCCAGTTCGAGATATCGCACTTGATGAAAAATTAGAGCTTTCCTTTGGTAGAACTCTCGCCCCCAATCTCACAGACGGGATTTATGCCGGCATAACATCTTCCAATGAGCTAATCGCACTTTTAAGCAATGTAGATGGCAAGGCCAAGCCAATCGCTGTATTCGCGCCGGCGCAATGACTCTGAGATAATGGGATTATGAGCATCGTTGTTATTGGAAACTTTGACGGGGTCCATAAGGGACACCAGCAGATTCTCAACCGTGCCAAAGCACTTGCCGGCGATGAAAAAATCATCGCACTCACCTTTGATCCTCATCCAGTATCAGTTTTTGCACCGGAAAGAGCGCCATCACTTCTTACAATTTTGAGCGACAAGATCGAGCTGTTAAAGATCCACAACGCCGATCAAGTGGCGGTTATCAAGTTTACAAAAGAGTTTGCAGCTATGTTGCCAGAGGATTTCGTAAATAAGGTTCTTGTAGACCAGCTGAAAGCTTCAACTGTAATTGTCGGTGCCAACTTTACCTATGGGCATAAAGCAGCAGGCAATGTTGATTCTCTTGCCAAGCACACAGAGTTTGAAACAGTTGTTTTGGATTTACAAGAAGATAATGATGAAAACATATCCTCGACCAGAATTCGCAAGGCTATTGTTGATGGAGATGTTGAGTCTGCGCGAGAAATGTTGAGCCGTCCGCATCGACTAGATGGCATTGTTGTTCACGGCGAAAAACGCGGGCGTGAGATTGGATATCCAACGGCAAACCTTGGAAATATTGAAGGGCAAACAATTCCTGCAGATGGCGTATATGCCGGATGGTTAACGGTAGGAATTGATCGTTGGCCCGCAGCAATTTCAATCGGTACCAACCCAACCTTTGAAGGCGAACGTGGTCGACAGGTTGAGGCGTATGCATTGGATCAAGTTGGATTAGATCTTTACTCAAAAGCAGCGACCATCGAATTTGGATGGCGCCTTCGTGAAACCTTGAAATTTGATGGCCTTGAACCATTACTAGAGCAGATGGCCAAGGATTGCCAAGAAGCCCGTCGATTGACCGAGCTCTAAGCGGGGGATTTACCCCGATTTCAGGAATATCTAGCCTCACTGTTACCCTTGCCCTTCAATCGAGTTAGCGAGTTTCTCGTGAGTCAAACCGAGAAGCCCTCGTGCTCAGTACATAAGGAGAACAAGAAATGGCATTA
>JBEDKL010000050.1:0-5165 GCA_041172145.1 Actinomycetota bacterium | reverse complement strand
TTTGAACCCCTGACCCCCTGCATGCCATGCAGGTGCGCTACCAGCTGCGCTATAGCCCCGATTTTTGTGCGAGTGCAGACCTTACCGCATTTACTGCGGCCAGCCTCAAGCTGAAGTTGCACCGCTCTCTTCGCCATATACCGGCTCTGGGATTGATCCAGCGTTGTGTTCTACTAAGTTCCATTGACGTGGGTTACGTTCCACAATCGACCATGATGCATTTGATAGACCGCCGATAACTCCCCAATGAGACATCGGCAGTTGCAGCAGTGAACCCAAGATGCAACGAGCGGTACCTCCGTGGGTAGTTACTACTAAGAGTTGATCGCTTTCATCTCCCAAGGCTTTCTTAATCGCACGAACCGCACGATCTGCGACCTCGCTTCGACGCTCACCAGTCGTACCGGCAGGGTTGTCATCTCCATCTATCCAGCGAATGAAATTGTGAAAATCCTCGGCGCGATTTTCAGCACCGGTTTTTCCTTCCCATAATCCACCATTAGTTTCGCGCAGATCTGGATCGATCTGAACTGAAAGACCCGTCAGATTCGCTAATGCTTGTGCAGTATCACGCGCACGACCAAGATCACTAGAAATAATCTTTGTCGGATTCATGCCAGCAAGAATTTGTGCAGCATGTTGTGCCTGGAAACGTCCCACCTCATTGAGATCAATATCTGAATGTCCCTGAAAACGGTTTACAACATTCCAATCAGTTTGGCCGTGACGCCATAAAAGAACTCGATTAGCGGCCATTAACGGCGGCCTCCCTCACTGCTTCCAAATCAATTGTTGGGCAGTCATTCCATAAGCGATCTAGCATGTAGTACTTACGAAGCTCTGCGCTTTGTACATGCACAACTAGATCTGAGTAATCCAACAAAATCCATTCAGCGCCATGTTCTCGGCGAATTGGCTTATCGCCAATTGCAGAAAGTTGGCGTTCTACCTCATCTGCAATCGCATCGACCTGAGCCTCATTTTGTCCAGTTGCGATGAGAAAGACCTCGCTCAGAACTAACTGATCTGATAAATCCAAAGCCACAACATCTACTGCAATCTTGTCGATCGCGGCTTTTGCGGCTACTTGGGTGATCTCGAGTGTTCTGCTGCTAATTGTCATAAAGGTTATTCTCTCGTATAAATGCAGCTACCGATGACGAGACATCTGCGCTCAAACCTTGTCGAATTGTGGTGGCGGCAACATCTAACGCCCCAATATCCACGCCATCGCCCACAAACCCTGGTCTGCCAATAATTAAGAACTGGACCATTTTTCGCAGCTCATCAATTCGATGCCATTGATCTAGTTTTTCTGCAGCATCCTGACCAACTACCAAGACAATGGTGTCATCGGGATAATTTTGAGCAACGGCTTCAACTGTATCGATCGCATAGCTTGGTCCCATCCGCAGAATTTCAATGGGATTGACCTGAACCTTGGCAGCGATATGTGCCGGTAAATCAGAGATTGCTAACTGACACATACTGCGACGTTGTTGAGGGGTTGCAGTTGGAGCATTCTCGCGAAGCAGAGGTTGGCCAGCTGGAACTACTAAAAGTTGATCAACTAAATTCTTTTCAATGAGTTGTGCAATTACATGCAGGTGACCCAAATGAATCGGGTCAAAGGTTCCGCCGTAAATGCCTACGCGGGACAAATTAGTCTCGGTCTAGGCGAAGTACTAAATACAAAAAGAGTGACATCACAACAAAGGTGAAAACTCCAAAGAAAAGTGGAGAGGCTGGAAGTTCGCGGGTGATCTCGCTTGCTAGTGTCATCATGGAAGAAATACTACTACTTACCCGCCAATAGCTCTTTAAATCTGGCTTCATCGATAACGGGTACCCCTAATTCCTGAGCCTTAGCCAGCTTTGATCCCGGATCACTGCCGACCAAAACATAATCAGTCTTCTTGGAGACTGAGGATGAAGCCTTTCCCCCATGTGCTGCGATGGTCTCTGAAATTCCATCTCTGGAAAATGATTCGAGGCCACCTGTAACTACAAAGGTAAGCCCTGCCAAAGTTTGTGGCTGCTGTTCAACCTGTTGTGCAACCATGCAGACGCCTGCTTTTTCCCACTTTGAAATAATCTCTTGATGCCATTTAACGCCAAACCATTCCACAATTGATTCAGCGATGATCTGCCCAACCCCATCAATATCTGCCAACTCTTGCGCACTGGCTTGCGAAATTGCCTTTACTGAACCCAGTGCATTTGCTAAACCTTGCGCAGCTGTTGGTCCAACATGTCGAATTGATAGTGCAACTAATGTGCGCCACAAAGGACGGTTCTTGGCCTCATCAAGTGCTGCTAACAACTTATCTACATTTGCAGCCGGTGTTCCATCCTTTTTCGTAAAGAAGGTAGATGTAACAAGCTTTTGTGCAGTTAAATCAAAGAGATCTGATTCATCAGTAATGATTTTGGCATCTAACAACGCCGTTGCTGCCTCATAACCCAGGACATCAATATCTAGCGCTGCACGAGATCCGATGTAATAGATTCGTTCACGCAACTGCGCAGGACAGCTTTGGGTATTAGGGCAGCGAATATCAACATCACCTTGGCTCATCGCACGAAGTTGTGAACCACATTCTGGGCACTGTGTTGGCATGACAAATGCGCGCTCGTTTCCGGTTCGCTTTTCCAAAACCGGACCAAGAACCTCTGGGATTACATCTCCGGCTTTACGAATAACAACGGTGTCACCAATGAGAACACCTTTACGAACAATCTCTTCGGCGTTATGCAAGGTTGCATTTGTTACTGTGGATCCGGCAACCTTGACTGGCTCCATGTATGCAAATGGAGTAACTCTTCCGGTGCGACCTACGCTGACTTTGATATCTAGCAGTACCGTTGTTACCTCTTCTGGAGGATATTTGTAAGCAATAGCCCACTTTGGCGCACGGGAGGTAAAGCCCAATTGTTGCTGCTGCGACAAACTATCGACCTTGATAACAACACCATCGATCTCATGTTCTACATCATGGCGATGATCCGAATAAAACTGAATGAATTTTTCTACCTCTGCACGGCTCCCGCACACCTTAAATCGATCGCTGGTTGGTAGGCCCAAATTTTTTAACTGTTCATATGCTGCGCTTTGCGAATCAAATTCAATACCTTCGCGGGCACCGACTCCGTGCACAACGACAGATAATGGTCGAGATGCGGTTACTCGTGGATCCTTTTGCCGCAATGATCCTGCTGCGCCATTTCGAGGGTTTGCAAAGAGCTGCTTACCAGCTTCCTCTAAAGACTCATTGAGTTCATTAAATGCTTGGATCGGAAAGAAAACCTCTCCTCGGACCTCGATGAGTGCGGGTAATGAATCACCTCTTAACTGGTGTGGCAGATTTTTGATGGTCTTCACATTTAATGTGACATCCTCGCCCGTCACACCATTGCCACGGGTTAAGCCTCGAACAAGAACGCCATTTTCGTAGGTCAAATTGATTGCAAGGCCATCTACCTTTACCTCACACAAATACTTCGGCTTGGGAATCTCTTTCTCAACCCGATCAAACCATTGCGCAAGTTCCTCGGTATCAAAAACATTGTCCAGGCTCATCATCTTTTCAATGTGATCGCGCTGTTCAAACTGTGTTGAAAATCCCCCACCAACATGTTGCGTTGGTGAGTCTGCTTCACGCAGTTCGGGATTTTTCTCCTCTAACTTTTGAAGCTCACGTAACAACTCATCAAATTGAGCATCGGTGATAGTTGGTTGATCTAAAACATAGTATTTAAATTGATGATCGCGGATCTCGTTGATCAGCTCAGTGATTCGGTGCCTGGCTTTATTGCTCATTGGGTCTCACAAATAGTTGCCGACCCCACGACACGATCACCATCGTAAATAACCATCGCTTGGCCAGTTGCGAGCCCTAATAATGGCTCTTCTAAGGTTGCAACCAACAAAGTTCCATCAAAGTAATAGGTGCAAGGCAAGGCGGCACCATGTGCACGAACCTGTACAAAGCCGCTCTTGACTTCAGAGTCGACTGCAGGCCCACAGAACACTGGACGTTCTCCGCGCATTGTGGTGATCGCTAAATCTTCACGCGCTCCTACGACAACGGTGTTTGTGACAGGTTCAATCTTGAGTACAAATCGCGGTGATCCATCGGGGGTCGGAACTGTAAGACCTAAACCTTTTCGCTGGCCGATTGTGTAGGTATAAGCACCTTTATGCTCGCCAATTTTCTTTCCATCTTGATCAACAATTGGTCCAACCTCGCTGCCAAGTCGATCGCGAAGCCATCCAGCGTTATCTCCTGATGGAACAAAGCAAATGTCATGGCTATCAGGCTTTTGTGCCACAGCTAAGCCACGACGTTCTGCCTCTGCGCGAATATCAACCTTGGTTGTATCTCCCAAAGGAAATATTGCGCCATTGATCTGTTCAACTGTAAGAACTGATAAAACGTAAGACTGATCCTTTGAGTGATCGACGGCGCGATGCAAAGTTTTTCCATCTGGGCCGATTTGAGTACGGGCGTAGTGTCCGGTGACTACTCCGTCATACCCCATTGCTCGTGCACGATCTAGAACCGCTGCAAACTTAATCTTCTCATTACAGCGAAGACATGGATTGGGGGTTCTACCTGCTGAGTATTCAGCCAAGAAATCCTCTACCACCCCATCATGAAACTCTTCTGCCATATCCCAAATGTAAAAAGGAATACCAATGACATCAGCTGCTCTTCGCGCATCATGTGAATCTTCAATTGTGCAACATCCGCGTGCACCTGATCGATACTTTTGCGGATTAGATGCCAAAGCTAAATGAACCCCAATAACATCATGGCCTGCTTCAACTGCGCGGGCAGCAGCAACCGCTGAATCAACCCCGCCACTCATGGCTGCAATTAACTTCATTTTTTATTGGCCGCCCTTCCAGTACTAATTACAGCGGGCAAGACTGACATTACAAAATCAACATCGGCCTGCGTAGATTCAGCGCCAAATGAGAACCGTAGTGAGGATTGAGCAGTTGTCTCGTTGTGGCCCATGGCAAGCAGTACATGGCTGGCTTCATGAACGCCCGCGCTGCACGCAGATCCAGTTGAAGCTGAAACATGGGCATTATCTAAAAGTAATAACAAGGTATCGCTCTGGGTTCCGGGAAAGGTCACATTGACGATTCCAGGTAA
>JBEDKL010000049.1:0-5329 GCA_041172145.1 Actinomycetota bacterium | reverse complement strand
GCAGCGTCGATACGATCAACGATTACTGTGTCGCCAACTGCGACCTTCTCCTGGCGTCCGCCAGCTTTAACGATTGCGTACACGTGTTACTCCAGTTCAGTTTCTAAGCCATGGCCTAATTGAGGCTCGTGGGCAGAGGGTAAGCGTACGCAAGCGTGAGGTTAACGGTCAAATTGCCCAGAGACGATCCTGGTCACAGCCTTTTCAAGCGCATAAATAGGGTCGCTGGCCGCTCCCTTTACTTCAGCATCGGCCTGGGCGATAGCCCCAACAGCATCTGCAATCTGGGCAGGGCTCCAGCGTGCCAGCTGCCTACGAGCCTTATCGATCTGCCATGGAGCCATCCCCAACTGGCCAGCTAGTTCAAAGGATTTCTGGTTGCGATTGGTACCTGCGACCTTTGCCAAAGAGCGCAGTGACGAAGCGATAGCGCTAGTGATCATCACAGGATCGGTTCCCGTCTCTAATGCGCTTCGTAGAGAGATAAGGGCGGCAGAGAGGTTGCCATCAAGGGTTGCATCTGCAACATCAAAACCCGTTGTCTCTACTCGTCCTTGGTGATACTTATCAATCATCGCTTCATCAATTAATCCTGATGGTGCATCGGCTGCGATCTGTCCTACCGCACCCTGAAGTTCACGTAAATCATTTCCGAGCGCTCCAACTAATGCAGCGACCGCACCCGTTGAAGCTTTGCGACCGAGATCTAAAAATAGAGATTTAACAAACTCCTCTTTCTCCGCCTCTTTCTTCAAAGGATCACAAGGAATTAACTCTGGTTTAATCTTCTTGATGGCATCTAAGAGTGCTTTACCTTTTACTCCACCCTTATGAACAAAAATTACCGTTGTCGAAGGATCGGGCTGATCTAAATAACGAGTGATCTCTTCCTTGTTATCTTCTGGCAAATCTTGAAGATCACGGATAATCAAGGCGCGTCTTTCCGAAAACAAGGATGGTGCTAGTGCATCTGCGATATCACCAACAATTGTGTCAGCTGCAAACAATGTGGTGATCTCGCATTTTTCTTCTTTGAGTTGAGTGTTGAGTTTTGCCAATGCGCGATCTGCAAGTGCGGATTCGGAGCCAAGGATGAGGTAGAAATGATTCAACTCAAACGCCCCCTAACTCCAATAAAACAGCTTTAGCCTGCCATTGCTTTTTCTAAGATGTAATTGATGCGCCGAAGCCGATATCGACACTGCGCCATCTACATCTGTTCGAAAAACTTGTGTCCCGAGTCTAGTCAATGACTCGATGGTTTCTGCTGCGGGGTGACCGTAAGGATTGCTTGCCCCCACGCTGATTAAGGCCACTTGAGGCGACAAGGCCCTGGTCAACCCTTCATCCTGATAGCGAGATCCATGATGTGAAACCTTGTATACATCCACTGGCCCTACCAAGTTAATCAATTCTCTTTGCGCGGGTGGTTCAAGATCACCTGCTGAAAATAAAGACCAATCCGATGTTGTCGCCATAAGGGCAATGCTTGAGTTGTTAATGGCAGAGCCTTCACCGGGCAGCTCCTCAAAACTTCTATTGGATGCTTCAGGCCACA
Organism: Actinomycetota bacterium; assembly: GCA_041172145.1. Lineage (GTDB taxonomy): Bacteria > Actinomycetota > Actinomycetes > Nanopelagicales > Nanopelagicaceae > Planktophila. Next base: position 3,771 of record JBEDKL010000049.1, on the reverse strand, counting down.
AGACATGCAATCTCACATCACCTATTTGAGTAATTAAATTCTTTTGCACCGTGATGATCTCTGAACCCTTTAAGACATCAAAAACTCGCTGGCTCTCCTGGCGCGGCTCTAAGTTGTTGCTGATCCACACCTGCCCAACCTTTCGTCCCTTTACAAGGCCAGATACTCCGCTGACATGATCTGCATGAAAGTGAGACAGGATCAGTAACGGAATCTCGGTGATCCCTAAATTTTTAAGACATTTATTTACCGCTGATGGATCTGGCCCTACATCAATAACTATCCCGCGTTTTTCTCCAAGATTGATAACTAGTGAGTCCCCCTGCCCCACATCACATTGTGCGATTTGCCATGGCCCAGCGGGCCAACGCTGAAGCCAACCCAGCGACAAAATAATTATTAGGAGCAAGGCGACGCTTTGTTTCCACCATTTCTTGAACAGAAGCAATATCGCAAGAATCAATGTGATGATGAAAAAACCAATCAATCCATTGTGAATCGTCAGTACTGGAAAATCACCGATCCAATGTGCCACAGCGGTGATAAATCCGGCGGGAAATCTAATGAAAAAGATAATGGCTTGTGTCAGCCATGGCGCAATCGGTGAGATCAACGCCGCGATAAATCCCAGTACTGTAATTGGTGCAACAACAGGTGCGGCAAGCAAGTTGGCAACAATGCTCATGGGTGACAAATACCCTGACAGTGAGACCAGAACAGGTGAACAAAAGACCATCGCAGCTATTGGCGGGGCTAACGCACCTGCCAATTTTCTGTTTGCCCGCAATTTGTCCTGGATACGCGGGGCAAATAGCAATAGCCCAGCTGTAGCAAGCACAGATAAGGCAAAACCTGCATCTCGAGATTGCCATGGATCACCTAGGACTACTGCACATATTGCAAAGCCCAGTGCAGGTAATGAATCTGTGCCACGTCTGCCAAGTTGAGCAGAAAGCATGACCGCTGCCATGGCGGCTGCACGCAGAACCGATGGTGACGGACGCACAAGTGCGATGAAACACACGAGCGCAAATGCAGTAGCCAGTACTCGGTAATTTTTTCTGCGGATGAGAAACTGCATGCACCACAAAACAAAGGTTGAAACAATCGCAAAATTGGCTCCACTTACTGCAACTAGATGAGTCAACCCCGATCTCTTCATCGCTTCTTTAAACTCAGTCGATTGTTTAGAGGTATCCCCCAGAACCATCCCTGGAATCAACGCACCCGCATCACCGCCACCTGAGCTTTTTCGCAATCCTTCGCGAACGCTTCCAAGTGCTGCAGCCCATCTCGAAGGTTGAGTAACTTCGGTGATGGCGCCTTGAACTATAAGAAGCGCGGCAACCCTAGATTCCTCTGTTTTAACAACCGATGCGGTGCCAGAAATTATCTGTCCTGGCAGAAGATCAACACTTTCTTTGAGCAAAATTCGAACTGGGACTCGTAGTGAATACTGTGAATCAGCCAATGAAAACTGAATTAGTCGTGCGGTAAAGGAAAAGTTACCTGAAGCGGTTTTACTGGGATCAGTTTTGACCTGTGCCTGAAATGAAACCTCTGAACCATACCGAGTTGAAATTGCCGAACTTTCTAGAGATACCTGTCGCATCGACATTGCAGTAGCGCCTATTAAAACTGCAATAGTGATGACTGCAAGACGTCGCTTTCCACGTGCAAATGAGAAAACGATTGCGAATACTGCTATCGCTGCAATTCGCCATGGAGATACCGCACTTTGCAAAAGAGCCCCACCCCACACCGCACCGCCTAGGGCTATAGCTCTGTAATCAATTAAATCCTGACTTTTGACTTTATTTGTGCGAATTTGGCTGCACCTATTCCGCTTACCTTTTGAAGATCCTCAATAGTCAGAAAGGAGCCATTTACCTTTCGGTACTCGACAATTCTTCCGGCGATCACTGGGCCAATTCCATCTAATCGATCCAGCTGCGAAGCGGTTGCACGATTAATGTTGATTGGCCCTGTTGGCAGCTTCTTGCTTACTCGTTTACCGGAAGCATTAACTACAGTTGAATCAACATAGATTTGCTCACCATCATTTAAAACACGAGCTAAATTAATGGTGCTCAAATCCGCACCGGGTGCGCTATCGCCAGCGGCCTTAATGGCATCAATGACTCGTGAACTACCTTTGAGACTATAAACCCCAGGATTGTTAACCGCTCCTGTCACATCAACAAATATTTCAGGCTCGGCAATGGTTACAGGAACGACCTTAGGAGCAGCTTGTGGTTGCGAGTTACCGCGACCCACCAAAAAAAGCGAGATCAACAAAACAATCACCGCAATGATCGCGAGGGCTTTTTTCTGATTGTTAGAGAAGTGAAGATCAAACCACCATTGGGATACTGCATCAAATGCTGCGCGAAGTTGTTCCATCTGCACAGTGTGGCTTTGGCAAAACAGCCAGCGAAAAAACTAGTTCTAGTTGTTGATAACGATATTTACAAGCTTTGGAGCGCGGGTGATGATCTTATTAATCGTGGTACCAGCTAGCGCCTCAACAATACTTGGCAGTGCAAGAGCTGCTGCCTCAAGCTCGGCATCTGAAATCGTTGGCGCAACATCAATACGATCCTTGATCTTGCCATTGATTTGAACAACCACAGTTACCGCATCTGCAACCAATAGTTTTTCATCAACTGCAGGCCAGCCAGCAAGTGCCACACATGGCTTGTGGCCAAGGCGCTCCCACATCTCTTCAGCCGTAAATGGTGCAACAAGTGACAACATGATTGCGATCGCTTCGACCGCTTCACGAACTGCAGGATCTGCAGCTCCACAACCTGAATCAATCGCTTTGCGGGTTGCATTTACTAGCTCCATGACACGAGCAACTGCTACGTTGAAGCGGAAAGATTCAACTGCAAATCCCGCATCATGTAGTGCTTTATGTGTTGCTTTACGAAGTGCAAGATCGCCTGTGCTGAAATCAGCGCCAGCTGGGCTAGTTACATCCCCCGACAATCTCCATGCGCGGGTTAAGAACTTAACCGATCCTGATGGTGAAACATCAGACCAATCCACATCATCTTCAGGAGGACCGGCAAAAACCATTGATAAACGGATAGCGTCGACTCCATGGTTTTCTAATTCGTCAGATAAGCGCACAAGGTTTCCACGGCTCTTGGACATTGCAGAGCCATCCATGACAACCATTCCTTGGTTTAACAGACGTGTGAATGGTTCATTGAAATCAACCATTCCCATATCGTTCAAAACCTTGGTAAAGAATCGGCTGTAGAGCAAGTGCAAAATCGCATGGGTAACTCCGCCTACATACTGATCAACAGGCAACCAGGTATCAACATCCTTCTTCGAGAATGGTTCGGTTGCATTTGTTGGATCTGCATAACGCAGGTAGTACCAAGAAGAGTCAACAAAGGTATCCATGGTGTCTGTATCGCGCTTTGCATCTGCTGAACACTGAGGGCACTTCACATTGACCCAATCAGTTGCTGCACCCAAAGGCGATGTTCCCTTTGGCTTTAAATCCAAACCTTCTGCTTCTGGCAAAGTTAATGGAAGTTGATCTGCGGGAACCGGTACCTCACCACATGAAGGGCAGTGAATAATTGGAATTGGTGTGCCCCAATAACGCTGGCGTGAAACCAACCAATCGCGCAAGCGGTAGTTGCGTGCAGCAAATCCCTTGCCTTCAGCTTCAAGCTTTTTGTTGATCGCTGCAATTGCTTCAGCCTTATTAAGGCCATTTAACAGATCTGAATTAACTAACTTTCCATCGCC
>JBEDKL010000048.1:0-5339 GCA_041172145.1 Actinomycetota bacterium | reverse complement strand
TTGGTTGAACTTGTTAAGGATGCAGCTGAAGTTGGTAAGGACATCGCACAGCACATTGCAGCATTTGCACCGCAGTTTGTTAATCGCGAACAAGTTCCAGCTGACTTAATCGAAAATGAGCGTCGTATCGCAGAAGATACAGCGCGCGAAGAGGGTAAGCCAGAGGCTGCACTCTCAAAGATCATCGAAGGTCGCGTGGCAGGTTTCGTCAAGGAAGTTTCCTTGATCGAGCAGTCATTCGCCAAGGATGCAAAGAAGACTGTAAAGCAGATCCTCGATGAGGCTGGAACGGCTGTTAAGGCTTTCCATCGCTTCCGCGTGGGTCAATAAGGACAAGGTCAGATCGCTTAGACTTAGTTCAATAGCCAGCGGTTAATAGCCGAATAATTAAAAGTTGGAGGAGCACTCATGCCCGGTACAAGAGGAACGTATCGGCGAGTGCTCCTTAAACTTTCTGGAGAAGTTTTTGGTGGAGAAAAAGGCATCGGTGTTGATCCCGATGTTGTTCAAGATATTGCGCGACAGATCGCAGATGTAGCTCGTTCTGGAGTTCAGGTCGCGATCGTTGTGGGCGGTGGAAATTACTTCCGTGGAGCAGAGCTTTCACAGCGCGGAATGGATCGCTCCCGCGCTGACTACATGGGAATGCTTGGAACAGTAATGAACTGTTTAGCACTTCAAGATTTTCTAGAAAAAGAGGGTGTTGCAACCCGTGTGCAGACCGCGATCACAATGGGTCAGGTAGCAGAGCCGTACATTCCACTTCGCGCAATCCGCCACCTTGAAAAAGGTCGCGTAGTAATTTTTGGCGCAGGTGCCGGAATGCCATTCTTTACAACAGATACAGTTTCAGCACAGCGCGCACTTGAAATTGGCGCTGAAGCCCTACTACTTGCAAAGAGTGGTGTAGATGGTGTTTACAGCGCAGACCCAAAGAAGGATCCAGCAGCCACTAAGTACGACACGATTACATACAACGAGGTTTTGTCCAAGTCACTTGCTGTTGCAGATGCAGCAGCCTTTGCACTGTGCCGCGAAAACAAATTGCCGATCGTCGTCTTTGATTTGATGAAAAATGGAAATATCGGCCGCGCAGTACGTGGTGAAGTAATTGGAACTCTCGTCGCATAAGCGATGAGTTAGATGCAAAAGCGGTAAGAGGAGTAGAGAAATGGCAGATGTAGCAAGCGCCCTGAAAGACGCTGAAACCAAGATGAACAAAGCGGTTGAGGTTGCAAAGGATGATTTCGCAACAATCCGCACAGGTCGCGCACATCCATCTCTATTTAACAAGGTCATGGTTGATTACTACGGCACTTACACAGCGCTTTCTCAACTTGCAACGATTCAGGTTCCAGAAGCACGTATGGCGTTGATTTCTCCATTTGATAAGGGCGCGATGGCATCTATTGAAAAGGCGATCCGCGAATCTGATTTAGGTGTAAATCCAGGCAATGATGGCTCAGTTATTCGCGTTAACTTCCCTCAGTTAACTGAAGAGCGTCGCAAGGAGTACATCAAAGTTGTAAAGAGCAAGGCTGAGGATTCAAAGATTTCGATGCGAAATATCCGTCGCGCTGCAAAAGAGGCGATGGAAAAAATGGAAAAAGATGGCGAAATCGGAAAAGATGATTTAGCACGTGGTGAAAAAGAGCTTGAAAAGGTAACCGCTGATCATGTTGCAAAAATCGATGAGCTACTCAAGCACAAAGAGGTCGAACTCCTAGAGGTCTAGGGGCTCACTTATGTCAGATCTGCACTCGATCAACGAAGCCATCAATAAAAAGGCTGGGCGAAAGCTTTTGCCTTCAATTGGGGTCGGCTTATCGTTGATCTCTTTGGTGTGGTTTGCACTTTCCTATCAGCGCGTGATCTTTGCAATTGTTGTAGCCATCGCAGTTGTATTAGGTGTACGCGAATTAGTTCGTGCATTTTCTGCTCGCGGGGTTGTCATCTCATTTAATGGATTGACCTTGGCAGCGATCGGTTTATCTTATGCAGCATGGGTTGGGGGAGTCGCAGGTCTTGCAATCGCAACTGCAATCGCATTCCCTCTGCTGCTGATACGTGCACTACTGCAGGGTCCTGAAGGATTTGTAGCAAAGGCCACCGCAACAACCTTTGGTTTGTTATACCTTCCTTTCTTGGCGGGGTTTTTAATTCTTTTGGCTCGACCAAGTACAGGCTTCCAACGAGTAATGACCTTTGTCGTTTTGGTAGGTTGTAATGACACCTTCGGATACATAGTCGGTGTACTGCTAGGAAAGCACCCATTGGTTCCAAAGATTTCTCCTAAGAAAACTTGGGAAGGATTAGCAGGCTCACTTGTTTTTACGATGATCGGGGGAGCGCTAGCTTTTGAATACATCATGGATATGCACTGGTGGATCGGAATCGTCGTAGGTTTGATGATTGTTTTCACCGCTACATGTGGTGATCTCATTGAAAGCGCTATGAAGCGTGATCTCAGTCTGAAGGACATGGGCACCTTGCTTCCGGGACACGGTGGAATGCTTGATCGTTTGGACTCAGTTGTTTTATCAGCCCCTGCAATGTGGTTGGCCCTTGAACTAGTGAAGAGATACTTATGAGCGGGAAAGTTCCTGAAATCAACCTAGTTTTTGATGAGCCCGTACAACGCAAAAAAGCACCCAAGCATTTGGCTGATTTTGCACCCGCAGAACGAAAGGCATTTGCTCAGGAGCTTGGCTTTCAGCCATTCCGCGCAAGCCAGGTAGCAAACCATTACTTCTCACACCTTTCAAACAACCCTGAAGAGTGGACAGATATTCCTGCAGCTGAACGCCAGGCAATTGCAGATGCATTAACTCCCAAGATGATTGAACTTGTTACAACTCGAACTACCGACAACGGCATGACCCGCAAGGATTTATGGAAGTTACATGATGGGGTTTTAGTTGAAAGTGTTTTGATGCGCTACACCGATCGAGTAACTGTTTGCATCTCTTCACAAGCTGGCTGCGGAATGAACTGTCCTTTCTGCGCTACCGGTCAGGCAGGTTTAACCAGAAACCTTTCAGCTGCAGAGATCACAGATCAGATTGTTGCTGCAGCTCGTGCATGTGCAAATGGTGAACTACCAGGTGGACCAACCCGTCTTTCAAATATTGTTTTCATGGGAATGGGCGAACCGCTAGCAAATTACAACGCAGTCGTGCGCACACTGCGAAACATCACAGATCCCAATCCAGATGGCCTTGGAATCAGCGCACGTTCGGTAACGGTTTCTACTGTTGGTTTAGTCAACGGAATTGAAAAGTTAATGGATGAGGGAATCAGCTGCACCTTGGCGGTCTCATTACATACCCCGGATGATGAACTTCGTGACTCTTTGGTGCCAATCAACAACCGCTTTAATGTACGTGAGGTATTGGCTGCAGCTGATGCTTATGAGAAGAAGACGGGACGACGTTACTCAATTGAGTATGCATTGATCCGCGACATCAATGATCAGTCGTGGCGTTCAGATTTGCTGGGCCGTCTGCTCAAAAACAGAAATGCACATGTTAATTTGATCCCTCTCAATCCAACCCCAGGTTCAAAGTGGACCGCATCTCGTCGCGAGGACGAGGCAGAGTTTGTAAGAATCCTAGAAAGTTATGGCGTCCCAGTAACGGTCCGCGATACCAGAGGCCGTGAAATCGATGGGGCTTGTGGCCAGTTAGCAGCCGCCGAAAAAGGCAAGCCGGTCGCTTAAATTACGACTAGTTACTTCTAGGGGTAGTTGCTAGGCTCTGGAACATGAAAAAGCTTAGTAACTTCATCAATGGCAACTCAGTCGATTCAACATCAGGTGAAACCACAACGCTGGTAAACCCTGCAACGGGACAACCTTTTGCGACCGCGCCGAAATCAAATGCCGCCGATATTGACGCTGCATTCAAAGCGGCAAGTGATGCATTTGTAGATTGGCGTGATTCAACTCCATCGCAACGCCAACGTGCACTGCTAAAGATCGCTGATGCAATTGAAGAACGTGCCGAAGAAGTTATCGCAATTGAGTGCGAAAATACGGGTAAGCCAATCTCGCTCACAACCACTGAAGAAGTTCCACCTATGGTTGATCAAATCAGGTTCTTTGCAGGTGCTGCACGTAACCTTGAAGGAAAGTCTGCAGGCGAGTACATGCCTGGAATGACATCGATGATTCGTCGCGAACCTGTTGGTGTAATTGGCCAGGTAACTCCTTGGAACTACCCAATGATGATGGCGGTCTGGAAATGGGCACCTGCAATTGCTGCAGGAAATACAGTTGTCTTGAAGCCAAGTGATACGACTCCAGCATCAACTGTCTGGATGGCAAATTTGATGGCGGAGTTTTTACCAGCAGGAGTATTTAACGTTGTATGTGGCGAGCGCGAAACTGGCGCATCACTTGTTAGCCACAAACGTCCTGACATGGTTTCAATTACAGGATCTGTTGGAGCAGGAATTCAGGTTGCAGAATCTGCCGCAAAGCAGGTTAAGCGAGTTCATCTAGAGCTTGGCGGAAAAGCACCTGTCGTTGTCTTTGCAGATGCAGATTTGGCAGCAGCGGCTGAAGCGATCGCAATCGCTGGATACTTCAACGCAGGTCAGGACTGCACAGCAGCTACTCGCGTAATTGTTCAGGATGCTGTTTATGATGATTTTGTTGCCCTGTTAACTGAGCAAGCAAAGGGGATCGCAATCGGCGCTCCAGCAGATGAGGATGTATTCCTTGGTGCGGTGAACAATCAACGCCAATTGGCGCGGGTGAGCGATCTGCTCTCTCGCGTTCCATCCCATGCCCAGGTGATGGCTGGTGGATCAGCCCTCGATCGCCCTGGCTTCTTCTTCCCAGCAACGGTTGTGGCTGGCCTTCGCCAAGAGGATGAGCTCATCCAGACTGAAATCTTCGGCCCAGTGATCACAGTTCAAAGATTTAGCGATGAGGCCCAGGCGGTTTCAATGGCTAATGGAGTCGAATATGGATTGGCCTCAAGCGTTTGGACAGCCAACCATGGCACCGCGATGCGCATGGCAAAGGCCTTTGACTTTGGCTGCGTCTGGATCAACACCCATATTCCATTGGTAGCTGAAATGCCTCATGGTGGCTTCAAGCGCTCTGGTTATGGCAAGGATCTGTCCGCTTACGGATTTGAGGATTACACGCGAATCAAGCATGTGATGACTAATCTGGGGGCGTAGTATTTCCCCCTGTTGGAGCGACCAGCTCCAGCGCCAACTATCAACCCACAACCCACAGAAAGCTTGAGGCTCGGTAATCCGACAACTAGCTTGTGCTTAATCCTTAAGGAGTAAATCAGTATGTCAAAAGAAAGTTCACTCTCACCGGA
>JBEDKL010000047.1:0-6064 GCA_041172145.1 Actinomycetota bacterium | reverse complement strand
GCCATGAATAAAGCAGGCCTAGCAATCACAATTGACCGTATCGCAGTTGATAAGTTAGAGGACAAAGGCGAGGCTGTCATGCGACAGCTATCTAAGTTGTTAAAGATTAGTTACGCAGATATTTATCAGAAGACTCGTTTGTGCGGAGAGCTTCCTGCAGGACAAAAGGCTGGCTGTTGGCAAGGTTCTCGCTACCAGCCGATTCCGATTACAAAATCTGCCGACCCTGATCTTGCGCTACAAATTGTTGAACGCTCAGACTCCTTTCCTGGTGTAGATGCGCAGCCAGTTGCGATCAGAAACTACCCAAGTTATCTAGAAGTAAACGCTGCACATGTTCTTGGTTATGTGGGCCCGTTAACTGAAAATGATTTACTGAAAGGAAATGGCAAGCAGTATTTCCGCAGCGAATCAATTGGTAAATCTGGTCTTGAGATTCAGTACGACTCTTTCTTGCGCGGAGAGCCAGGTATCCGAACAGTTATCGTTGATCGCAAAGAATCAATTACTCGCGAGAGCCAAAATACAAAACCCGTTGCAGGAGACCACCTAGTTACCAGCCTTGATGTTCGCCTGCAGGCAGCTGCTGAAAAAGCGCTAAAAGATGCGGTACTGCGCGGACGTGCAAATGGATATACATCTGATTCTGGTGCTGCAGTTGTCATGGATATTAAGTCCGGCAGAATTTTGGCACTTGCCTCTTATCCAACCTATGACCCAAACTCTTGGGAAAAGGGTTTAACTGTTCAGCAAGCAGAGGATCTCTTCAGCGAGAAGAAATCAGTTCCTGCACTTAACCGTGCCCTGCAAGGTTTGTTTGCACCTGCATCAACCTTCAAGGTTGTATCGCTGTTGGCTGCAGAGAGCGCTGGCTATGACCTCAAGGCCAATTACAAATGTCCGTCAGAGGTTCAGGTTGGAACACGTACTTTCCGAAACTTTGATAGCAAAAACCAAGGCACCATGAATATGTTTAAAGCGATGGCTGTCTCTTGTGACACGATTTGGTATCAGATCGCATTTGATGAATGGCTACGCGACGGCGGGTTGAAGCCAAAATCCAACGCTAATGATTACTTTTTCAAGGCGGCCAAAGCCTTCAACTTTACCGACAAGGTAGGAATTGACCTTCCATCTGAATCATCATCTCGATTAGCAGATCGTGATTATAAGAAGAGCTGGTATGAGCAGAACAAGGATTTCTACTGCAACTACAAGGAACGTTCAACCAAAGCTCAACAAACCCCATTCTTGTTACAACTTGCTGAAGAAAACTGTGTAGACGGTGACAAGGTTCGTGCAGGAGATGCGGTTAACTTTTCAATCGGGCAAGGTGACACTGTTCTTACACCTTTGAAGTTAACTCAGATGTATGCCGCAATCGCTAATGGTGGAACCATCTGGCAAATGATGGTTGCAAAGGCGATCGTAAAAACTGATGGAACAGTTGTTAAGACATTTACTCCAAAGAAACTTGGAACCGTTAAGACCGCTCCATCAAACCTAGCTTTCTTGCGAGGTTCATTGCGAGAGGTTGTTACTACAGGAACCGCTGCTGGAGCATTTGCAGGCTTCCCAGTTGAGGTAAGTGGAAAGACTGGAACAGCGCAGGTATTTGGTCGCAATCCCAATGGATCGCTAAAAGATGACACCTCATGGTTTGCTTCCTATGCACCAAGCAAGAATCCACGATATGCAGTTGTGATGATGGTTGGTCAGGGCGGTTTTGGTGCTTCAACATCAGGTGTTGGAGTCCGAAGAATTTACGAATCTCTCTTTGGCGTGGTGGGTAGCAAGGTTGTTCCTGGCGCGGCGTTGTTCCCTGAAGGAAAACCACCAAGCAAACTACCTAAGATTTCACCTGCAACTAAACCTAAGGAGGCGAGCAAGTGAGTCAGATCCATGCCCGCCAAAGGTTGTATAGACGTAGCCGTCAATCCTTGCTCCATGGTTGGGATCCAGTATTAACTGCGGTTGTTGCCCTGCTTTTGTTTATCGGAACCTTATTGGTGTGGTCTGCAACCCGTGATTGGTACACCCGCAACGGTTTAGATGGCCAGTACTACCTCAAGCGCCACAGCATCAATATTTTGATCGGTGGTTTATTGGCATACGGTGCAACCGTTGTTGATTATCGCCTGCTGCGTGCCTACACCCCATTTTTGTGGGGAGGAGCGGTTCTTGGTTTAGTAATTGTTTTGATTCCCGGCTTAGGTGCTGAGATCAATGGTGCACGTGCCTGGATCGCTCTGCCTGGTGGTTTTCAGATTCAACCTGCAGAGCTTGCAAAGATCGCAATCATTATTGGAATGTCGATGATCTTGTCAGAGCGAACTCATGACAGTAATGAACCAACCAGCAAGGATGTGCTTCAAGCGCTATCGATTGCAGCAATCCCTGTCATTTTAATTATTTTGCAACCAGATATGGGAACAATCCTGATCATCGCTGCAGCTGTTGTAACCATCATTGCAGTCTCTGGTGCACCGGCGCGTTGGGTAGCAGGGCTATTGCTTCTGGCAGTTCTTGGTGGATTTGTTGCAGTTAAGGCTGGAGTCATTAGCGATTATCAGATCAATCGCTTGCAAACCTTTGTCGATCCCAACGCCGATACTCAAGGTGCGGGTTATCAACTACGTCAGGCAAGAATCACCGTTGGCTCAGGTGGGTTACTGGGCACTGGATTATTTGATGGACCACAAACTAGTGGACGCTTTGTTCCTGAACAACAGACAGATTTTATTTTTACAGTTGCAGGTGAAGAGCTTGGTTTTGTTGGCAGTGGATTTATCTTGATCTTGTATCTCATTCTTTTGATGCGAGCCTTTTCTATCGCACGTAGAACATCAGATCCCTTTGGGCGTTTGGTCTGCACCGGTGTCATCGCTTGGTTTGCTTTCCAGCTTTTTGAAAACATTGGCATGACCTTGGGGCTGATGCCTATGACCGGTGTTCCGTTGCCATTTATTTCCTATGGTGGATCTTCGATGTTTGCCACCATGATCGGTTTTGGCCTTTTGCAGAATGTTCACGCTCGTTTACGCGGGTAAATAGGCAAATTGCCCTTGTGGTGCCATAATTAGGGCACCAGTTCAGCGCGGCTCGCGATCAATCGCGATACAAGCCCAGCGCGAACGGTACGGAAAACCCAACAGGATTTTTTAAGAAGATATAGCTCCGCAAGGGGCATAAAGGATTTGGTGCCATGGCGATTGAGCCTAAAACACCGCGCAAGCGTGCGGTTAAAAAAGCATCTGCAAAAGCAGAGGCTGCAGTTACTGAAGTTCCACAGGTAGCTGAAGAAAAGAAGACAACCCGCAAAAAGGCCGCAGCTATTCCGGTCCCAATCTTTCAAGCTGCACCTGAAAAGCCTGCTGCAAAGAAGGAGGTTGCAGAAAGCAAGCCTCGCAAAAAGGCAGCGGCTCAAAAGGATGAGGTTGTCGAAAAGCCTGCCGCCGTTGAAGGTGAAGGATCAGATTCTGAAGAACGCGGTGGTCGCAACCGTCGTCGCCGTCGTGGTGGCAGAGGTCGTCGCAAGCCAGGCTCTACCGATGCGGTAAACACAGAGAACACCGATGAGGATTCAAGCGAAGAATCAAGTGAAGAGGATTCAGCTGAAGGAACAACCTCAACACGTCGCCGTCGTCGCCGTCGTGCAACGGGTGAAGGCGTAACGCCAGGGGAGACCATTGAGGAAGATGGTGTCATCACAGTTGTTAAGGTCCGTGAAAAGCGTGAGCGTCCAGAGCGTCCAGCACGCAATGATCGTAATGATCGCAACAACCGTAACCGCCGCGACCGTAATGATCGCAATGATCGTTACGACCGCAATGATCGCGGAGGACGTAGCGATTACCGCGAGCCATACCGCAAGCGCGGAACAATCATTACCGATGGAGATTTCTTAGCACGTCGCGAAAATGTTGATCGCGAGATGCTTGTTCGTCAGATTGCAGACCGTACACAGATCGCTGTAATTGAAGATGGCGTCATGGTTGAGCACTATGTAAACCGCAACAGCAATGTTTCATATGTTGGAAACGTTTACTTAGGTCGCGTACAAAATGTTCTTCCTTCAATGGAAGCAGCTTTCGTTGATATTGGTAAGGGCCGTAACGCGGTTCTATACGCAGGCGAAGTCAATTGGGATGCAGCAGGTATCTCTGAATCACAGCCTCGTAAGATCGAAATGGTATTAAAGACTGGCCAGCCAGTATTAGTGCAGGTAACTAAGGATCCAATCGGTCAAAAGGGTGCACGTTTAACGAGCCAGATTTCATTGCCTGGTCGTTACGTTGTTTACGTTCCTGGTGGCGGAATGTCAGGAATTTCAAAGCGTCTTCCTGAAGAAGAGCGCGCACGTTTGAAATCAATCTTAAAGAACCTTATTCCTGAAGAGGCTGGCGTCATTGTTCGTACAGCTGCCGAAGGTGTAAGCGAAGAAGATCTAACAAATGATGTCGCACGTTTGAAGGCGCAATGGGAAGACATTTACTCAAAGAGCCAGAATCCAAATTTCCATGCACCAGCTGCTTTGTACCAAGAGCCAGATCTAGCAGTACGTGTTATCCGCGATATCTTCAATGAGGATTTCCGCAAGCTAACTGTTCAGGGATCAACTGCGTGGGATGAAGTTACAAACTACTTGGGCTTTATCGCTCCAGAGTTAACTCAGAAGATTGAGAAGTACACCGGAAGCGGCGACTTGTTTGCTGATTTCCGCGTTGAAGAACAACTTGCAAAGGCATTTGATCGCAAGGTGTACCTGCCATCAGGTGGATCACTTGTTATCGATCGCACCGAAGCGATGGTTGTTATCGATGTTAACACCGGTAAATTTATCGGTAAGGGCGGAAACCTCGAAGAAACTGTTACCAAGAACAACCTTGAAGCTGCAGAAGAGATCGCACGCCAGCTACGTCTTCGTGACTTAGGTGGAATCGTTGTAATCGACTTCATCGATATGATTCTTGAATCAAACCGTGAAGCTGTTCTACGTCGCTTGGTTGAATGTCTTGGTCGAGATCGCACCAAGCACCAGGTTGCAGAAGTAACCTCACTTGGTTTGGTCCAGATGACACGTAAGCGTGTTGGACAAGGACTTATCGAAGCCTTCTCAACTACATGTGATTCATGTAGCGGACGTGGAATCCACATCCACATGGAGCCGGTAAAGATGAAGGCGCCAATGCCTCAGCTTGATACCCCTTCTTCAAAGCATGAAGATGCCGATGAGGCCGATGCAACGGGGCATGAGTTCCACGAGAGTATTGATGAAACACCTGCTGCAGAGGCCCCAAAGGCTGAGGTTAAAAGCGGTGGCCGCAAGCGCCGCCGTGCCGCCTCCTTAAGCGCTCAAATGGGTACCCTTACCCCTCAACCTAAAGTTCGGAGAACTACGCACGTGGCAAACATTAAGTCTCAGATCAAGCGCATCAAGACCAACGAGAAGGCACGCCTTCGCAACAAGTCTGTGAGCTCTTCAATCAAGACCGCTGTCCGTAAGTTCCGTGATGTGCGATCAACACCGAACTCCGCGCTGCTTCAAAGTCACTGGATGTTGCAGTGCAAAAGGGTGTTCTTCACAAGAACTCAGCAGCAAACAAGAAGTCTTCTATGGCTAAGGCAGCTGCCAAAGCCGGCGCACGTTAATCCCTTTACTAATTTAAAGCGAGGCTAGGTTCATGCCTGCAATTTCACTTGCTAAGGCGCCACAACCAGCAGCAACCAATCCGGCGCAGATTCGTAACTTCTGCATTATTGCCCACATTGATCACGGTAAATCAACCCTTGCCGATCGTATGTTGGGTATTACCGAGGTTGTAGAGGCTCGCAATATGCGCGCGCAGTATCTGGATCGCATGGATATCGAACGCGAACGCGGAATCACAATCAAATCACAAGCAGTTCGTTTGCCATGGCGTTCATCAATCGATGGTCAGGAATACATCCTGAACATGATCGATACACCTGGACACGTTGACTTTACTTACGAAGTATCGCGCTCGCTAGCAGCATGTGAAGGCGCAGTTCTACTTGTTGACTGTGCCCAAGGAATTGAAGC